>CAYSVQ010000160.1:0-38201 GCA_964434565.1 uncultured Flavobacteriaceae bacterium
TCGTCACTCATGTTATCGGTAATGCGGGCGGAGGGGATCTCCGGGCGGAAAAGCAGGAGATCTTTGGATCTGTAATTCATCACAGAGGTTTTGTTAAAGTTAGAAAGAATGACAGGCAGACCGGTCGCGGCCTGAAATTAGTTTTTAACCGGTTATGAACAGTTGTGAAAGAATACATTCCGGAATGAACGTGGTCTGCCAAAATTAACATGGCGGGTAGCGCTATTATCATTTGCACTAAAAATGTAACCGCTTCCAACCCCTGAATACCCTCAAATCCGTATTTTTAAAAAAATCACCCGTTTTTATGAAAAAATCGATAAATCCCTACACTGGGTAAGCACTTTTTAAGTTTGAAGAATTGCCGGATAAACTCCTGCAATCCAAACTCGACATTGCCGAAAAAGCCTTTGAAAACTGGAAAAGTACCAGTTTTGAAAACCGGGCGATCAAAATGAAAAAGGCGGCCGCAGACTTGCTGGAAAATACCCCTGATTATGCCCGGACAATCAGCCTGGAAATGGGGAAACCCATTAAGCAGGCTATCGCGGAGGTTGAAAAATGCGCCTGGGTTTGTGAATTTTACGCAGATAACGCGGCCACATATCTTAAGGAGGAAGTGATAGCTACTGAGGCCGACCGAAGCCTGGTGCGCTTTGAACCCCTTGGCGTGGTTTTGGCCATAATGCCCTGGAATTATCCTTTTTGGCAGGTGTTTCGCTTCGCTGCCCCCGCACTTATGGCAGGAAACGTAGGGATTTTGAAGCACGCATCCAATGTCCTGAAATCTGCGGAGAATATTGAACAGGTATTTCGCAATGCAGGTTTCCCTGAGGGGTGCTTTCAGAACCTGGTTTTGGGGAGCGACAGAATAGAACGACTTATTAAAAATCCTGCGGTTAAGGCAGTTACCCTTACAGGCAGTAAAGCGGCCGGTGCCTCCGTAGCTGCCGTGGCTGGGTCGCAGATCAAGAAATCTGTATTAGAACTGGGGGGAAGTAATGCCTTGTTGGTATTTGATGATGCGGATTTAACCCAAAGCGTTGAAACCTGTGTGCAGGCACGTTTTCAGAATACAGGGCAGAGTTGTATTGCAGGAAAACGCCTGTTGCTTCAAAAGGGGATTGCCGAAAAGTTTAAGGCGCAGCTTTTGGAAAGGGTTAAGGCCTTAAAAAGCGGCGACCCCCTTGATGATGCAACCTACATTGGCGTCCTGGCCCGGGAAGACCTGGCCGAAGAGTTGCAAAGGCAGGTAGATGATTCTGTTAGTATGGGAGCGACGATATTAACAGGTGGTAAGCGGCAAGGGACCTACTATGAACCCACCCTGCTTAGTGGGGTGACCCCCGAAATGCCGGTGTTCAGGGAAGAAACCTTCGGGCCCGCCCTGGCGGTCACGGTCTTCGAAACGGAGGAGGAAGGGGTGGCATTGGTAAATAATTCAGAATTCGGCCTGGGCGTATCTGTTTTTACCTCCAGCAGGGAAAGGGCTGAACGACTCGTACCACTTTTTGATGAAGGGGCCGTTTTTGTAAACGAACTGGTGAAGAGCGACCCCCGGCTACCCTTCGGTGGCGTAAAAGCATCGGGTTATGGTCGTGAGCTTTCTGGTCACGGGATACAGGAATTTGTGAACAAGAAAACAGTGTATTATAAATTCTGATGAAATTCGGAAAAATTGAACATCCGGAGATGGTGGATTTCACCCTGCCAAATGACCGTAGAGATACGCTTGCACCCCTGTCTGTATATCCGGCTGGGGAACCATTGAGACTGCACATTGGATGTGCCAAGTGGAACCGGCAGGAATTAAAGAATTTCTACCCCCGGGGCATCAGGGATGAGCTGTCTTATTATTCAACCCAATTCAACAGCATAGAACTGAATGCTACTTTTTACAGGATTTTCAAGCCTGAACAGTATCTGAACTGGTACGAGCTCACCCCGCCCGGGTTCCGCTTTTTTCCAAAAGTGGTACAACATGTAAGCCATCTGCGAAGACTGAACGGGCAGGCTTACGGCGTACTGGATAATTTTCTGGAACACAATGCATTATTCGGCGATAAGCTGGGCACTACCTTCCTGCAGCTACACCCCAACTTTGGTCCCGGGAACTGGGAAAGGGTCCGCCGTTTTGCCGAATACTGGCCACGCGAAATGGCCCTGGCTATCGAATTCAGGCACGGCGCCTGGTTTAGCGACCAGGTACTGGCAGGTGAATTATTTCATTTGCTGGAAGAGTATTCCATTGGGAATATCCTGGTGGATACTGCCGGAAGGAGGGATTTATTGCATATGAGGCTTACCAATAATGAAGCTTTTATACGCTTTGTGGGGGCTAACCATCCCCTTGATTACCTCCGTCTGGACGCCTGGGTGCTCAGACTGACGGAATGGTACCGGCAGGGATTGAGGAATATCCGGTTTTTTATACACCAGAACACTGAGGAGAGTTCACCTCTTCTGGCGTCGTATATTATTGAAAAGCTCAATACAGCACTGGAATTAGACCTGCCCGTGCCCCAAACGCAAAAGAGTCAGACGGCTTAGTTTTTAATACGTATCACCCACTTCAACAAAATGATTTTTGCTGTGGTACCTTGGGGGAACAGGCGCTGCCAGGCAACAGGTTGATCCCAGGTAAAAAACGGCCAGTTCGCTTAATTTATCCACGCAGGCACCAATCTTTACTGCGCCGTTGATTTTAATGCTGCCAACAGCAGGGCCGCCTACCACCGATAAATACCAGTCTTTTCCATGGCGGTCTGTGATATCGATATTATAGCGCTCATTACGAAAGGCCGGGAGGGAAGGGTTTTGCCTGTAAATCCATGGTCGAAGTACCACCAAGTCTCCGGGGATATGTTGTATCCTTTTTACAGTGCCCGCCACTGGCGAATGTATACGGTGATAATTCTTGTTGTGCAGGAAGACATTGCTGAAATGGTAATCTGCCGGGATAACACCTTCATGGTGCCCAAAGATGGTCGCAACGGTACGGATATCGCATTTTACGTTTGCGGTTTTCATCCTGCCAACCTCGCCCTGTTCGCACAACAGGCCCTCGCAGGGCCACACTGTGTGCTGCTCATTTCTTGGAGGAGTACGGAATTCCCTGATAAAAAAATCCTGGAAGCTTTCAAATTCCGTTTTGTCTCCCGGAGGTTTGAATTTTCTAAGGTATCCCCTGTCCCTGTAATAAAGCCGGGCATAAGGACGGATAATCAAGCGGGAATAAGGCTTGGTGTAAAGCACGGCATAGTTTGCAGAGAGTTTTCGTTGCAACCCTCCGGGTAAGCTTCCCCATAAACCCACGGAAAGGAAGCGGTAAAGCCCGGCCTTCCATTTGGGCAGGCTGTAAACCCTGAATTCGGGGTCTGACCGGTATTCCCGGAACCTTTCGGAATGCATTAGCTACAGCTACCTTTTGGAGGAAAGCGCTGAAATTCCATTTCCCCCGGTAGATAGGGAGGTTGATAATCTTCAGGAAGGCTAAAGTCTTCCACGCATAAGGCGGCAGGCATTTCGAAAACCCGGGGCGTACGCGATTCTACGGATTGATCCAGTGCGAGTTGACCAGGAATAAGATTGAAAAGCAGGGCAAAAAGGAGACTAACAAAAATTTTTACAACGGATTGCATGGGTTGTTTGTTTAGTTTATTAAAGCTATTTAATTTGTTTACGATGAGAAAATGCATTAAGAAAAGTTTAGAATGATCTTAACAAAATTTATCAGGTCCCATTAAATTTATGTTAAAGAAGCCACCGGGATAAAACAGCAAACCTCATTTAATACCTACCTTTGAATTGAAAACTATCAACTATGAAATTTCATACTAGAAAATGGGTGAAACCTGAAGATCTTAATGCCAATGAGACATTATTTGGCGGTAGGCTGCTTACCTGGATTGACGAAGAAGCCGCTTTATACAGCATCATACAATTGGAAAATAAGAGGGTTGTCACCAAATATATGTCGGAGATTAACTTTATGAGCACGGCAAAGCAGGGCGATATTGTGGAAATTGGGATAGAGGTCCTGAAATTCGGAAAAAGTTCCCTGACCTTAAAATCTGAAGCCAGGAATAAAATGACAAGGGAAACTATCCTTACGGTAGATCATATAATTATGGTGAACCTGGGGGAAGACGGGAAACCCAAACCTCACGGAAAAACAAAAATTGAATACGTAAGAGACAGATTGGCTGCTGAGGATTAGGGGCTAATCCCTTGGCCGGCCACTTTTTGAACTTTATCCATAACCCGAAGCAGGTTGGCGCCCCAAAGTTTGGCAATTTCCTCTTCGCCGTATCCGCGCTTTACGAGTTCGAGGGTAACGTTAAATGTTTCGGCGGCGTCGGACCATCCTTCGATACCCCCGCCCCCGTCAAAATCTGAACTAATTCCCACGTGGTCTATACCGATTCGCTCCACCATATAGTCAATATGGTCTGCAAAGTCTGTAACATCCACAGGGGGTGGGGCGTTTGAATCGGTTGACGAATGCCGCATGGCCAATTCCTTTACCTCAGGATAATTGTCTAGCAGGTTTTCAAGCTGTCCGATGTCTGGAGTTGGATTTCCCGAAGCTTTATCTGATAGGATCCCAAGGGAATCGGCAACCTTAAGATATAAGTCTGCCATGTAGTTACTTCGCCTTGCAGCCTTTTCACTATTCAGGTAGGCATCAAGGGCGACAGTTTGAACCACGCCGCCATTTCCCTTGATTTTATCCAATTGATGATCATCGAGGTTCCTGCTGTGGTCGCACAGGCCGCGTGCGGAAGAGTGTGAAGCAATAACCGGGGCCAGAGAAAGCTCTATGATTTGTAGCATGGCCGCCCTGGAAAGGTGGGAAACATCGATCATGATTCCCAGCCTGTTCATTTCCTCAACGGCCTGTTTTCCCAAATCACTTAATCCATTATGCAACCAGTTGCCATCAGCTTCCCCGGTATGTGAATCGGAAAACTGGCTATGGCCATTATGTGCCAGGGAAATGTACCGGGCGCCAAGATCATGGTATTGTTCGAACTTAGAAAGGTCAGTGCCCATGGGATACGCATTTTCAACCCCAATCATGGCGACCTTACTACCACTGCCATGCAACTGTTTCACCTCCCCGGTGGTGCGAGCAAGGCTTATCCGGTCCGGGGCATAGGTTTCACATAGTCTGTGGATAGCTTCAAATTTTTCACTGGCATTTAATGCTGCCTTGTCATAACCTTCGGCATTCAGGGAATCCTGTCCGGTATATACGATAAGCCAGGCCACATCCAGGCCTCCAGCTTCCATTTTGGGAAGGTTTACCTGTGTTGGCAAGTCTAAGGAATAATTAAGGCTGTCTGTAAAATGTTTTACGTTGATATCCACATGGGTATCCAAATTGATGACATTTTTATGGATCTCAACGGCTTTGATCCTAAGGTCTTCTTCATCTTTATTTTTGGAGGGTTGGCATGAAAGGAGAAGGCCCAGGCACATAAACGGAATTGCAGAACGCATGCTATTATAATTATTACCTACAAATAAAGCAATTATACAACATATCGGGCGGCATAGATAACAATTAGTTGCAGGGCCCGGTTGTTTTCTGGATTTTTAGTCATTATTAAGCGGACAATTTTGTCTGAAGTCACGGAATACGCAGAAGGAAGAATTCCGGTGGCAGCCTCATAAACTCAAATCGAAACCCTTTGAAATCAAAAAGCCTGTTAACTCAGTTATCCGATCTGGAAGCCAGCCTGAATAATTTTTCTTTTGAAGAACTATCCTCGGAAGAAGCTACCAGACTCCAACGATCTTTTATGACATTTAAGAACCAGCTTGAAGAAAAAGTATGGGGCGACAACGGCACTGCAGCACCTGAAGATGCCGGCCCTGAGATGAGTGATCCGTCGGTGGATGAGATACAAGGTGGAGACCTCGGGGCGGTGGCAGCTGTATGCAGGCAAATGAAGAACCCTCTGAACGGGATTATAGGGCTAACCGATCTGTTGGCGGATAGCGGGCTATCTACAGAACAGCAATACCAGGTGCATTCCATACAGCTGGCAGGCCGAGAGCTTACGAATACGGTTACGGAGCTGCACGAGTACGCCCGGCTTTTTGCCGGACTGGAACAGTTTGAAAAGGTTCCTTTTAATTTTCATAACCTCATCCAGGATGTGGAGTACCTTTGCAACACCCTTATAATGAACAAGCGGCTGGCATTCAAGGTAGAGGTAGACCAGGCAATCCCCAAAAAACTTACCGGCGACCCGTCCAAACTTTCACAGGTACTGCTGCATCTGCTTGGAAACAGCCTGAAACAGGAAAGCGAGGGGAGCATTTCCCTGGACGTTCAGTTTCTGCATCAGGAACAGGAAAACATCTTCCTCGAGTTTGTTATCAGTTGCCAGAGAGGGTCAATGAACAAAGGGGAGGTAAATCAGGAAGATTCACGCAGCGCTTCCTTAAAGGCTGACTTTTGGAAAACCGGGAATACCAGGCTAGGTTTGCCCATCGTTAAACAAATCATTGAGAAACTTGGAGGCGAGCTATTTATTAAGGAGACCTCCGGACAGCCTGCCACATACGCATTCAGATTACCGTTTGCCAGGGGAGACAATAAAAGTGATCTGCCTAAAAGCAGCCATCGTAGTTCTGAACTCAGAGGGATGAGGGTCCTGGTAATGGAAAAAAACCCGTTAAATCAGAAAATGCTTGAACGAAGATTAAATTCATGGGGTTGCCTAACTCATGTTAATGAGAATCCGGATCATGGATTTCGATTGCTGGATGACAGTGTTGATCTTGTACTATTGGATATCCATACACCAGAATTGGATGGTTATTCCCTGGCTGCCAGGATACGGTCGCATGCTGATCCCTCCCTGAAAAAGATCCCCATAATTGCCCTTATCAATCACATGACGTCCATTGACAGGGATGAATTAATACACCTTGGGATTAATGCAATTATAACGAAGCCTTACGGCTCCGAGGAACTATATTCCAAGCTTTTGCAGATCAAAAAGGCATCCGGGACCGGCGAGGAAAAGCTCCCTTCCCGGATGAACCATTTACAGGAATTTCCCTCACATGTCAGGCAAATTGATCTTTTACCCATACTTGAGGATTGCTTCGGCAAAATGGAAACCCTGGAGGAGCTTGTTATTTTATATAAGCAAAAAGTCCTAGAATTCATCGGGGCGGTAAAATTGCTGCTCGACAGGTCGGATTTCAAAGGAATCGACTATGCATGTCAAAAGGTTTCCGGCAGTCTGAAACTACTGAAAACAGACAGCCTGATTAGCCTTGCAGAGCAAATCCATAAAACGAGCCGCACCAGCCAGGACGTTCGTCACCTCTGGTTCCTGCACCGTTGTTTTATTGAGGAGTATCCCCCGGTTGAGGATGCGCTGGATGCAGCATTGGATCAAATCAGAAAAAATAACTAGCTCCTTTTACTATGATGACAGGCTGCCATTTTGTTTTGAATATTGCGGGCTATCTGATTTTTGGAGCGCACTACGGGCCGCTTTGGGGCCTTGTTGCCCTTTTTACCATCCTGGGCGTGGTATTTATTATAAAGGCTTTGGAATGTATGGGGGTTAGTGCATGGAAAGCCATTCTTCCTCCAAGAAAGAAAAAGATCACCAAAGGCCACTTGCATCAAGGCCTGAAGGAATCCCTGCTTGATAAGCCCGGTTCTGGTGGCGTTCCTTCGGCCATATGGACCGGCGTAGAGCCCGAAGGGGCGGCGGGAATAGCAGATGCCGGTGAAGTACTTTTCCCTGGCCAGGCATCGCTTGCCGAGGCCCTTACCCGTGCCTATTCTGAAGAAACAGGAGATGAGGGCGTGTTTGCGCTTTGTTGTGAAGAGGAACTGGAAGATATTCTGGCGGAAGCCGCGGAAAATCTGGGGCAGGGACCCCAGAGGCAGGAAATTCCGCTCGCATTTCTGCCAGTTGTTACAGAGGAACAATTTGCTGCAACGGCAGGGAAAACCGAATCACAAGAAGATCATTCCCCCGCCTTAGCCGAAACAGCGTCGCATGAAGAACAAGAAGCGGATAGAGAAGGGCATGAGGCCGCAGTGGGAGGTAAAACCTTTCCGGACCTCGAATTTTTACCATTAATTGTTGAAGGAGATGAGAACAAGGAGCAGCAGCCTTTATTTGAGGCAGGCACTCCAATTGCAGCGCATGAAGACCCCGATTATTCAATGGTTGAAACCGATGGTTCGGACGAAGGAGTAAGTATCTTTGAAGACCTTCTTAATAAATGCGATACCGAAGCTAAATTGATCCTGTTAAGTGAACTGCCTGCGGTAGGGGGGATGAAGGAATTAACCCTTTTAAAGACACTTAGCTTAAATGAAAACAGGAGGATTAGCAAACTTGCCCGGAAACTTTACCGTGAATTAGAGTCCCAACTGGAATCAGTAGCAGACAGCACAATAACCGAGTCCCGCCTGGGTGTACCGAATGTAATGGACAGTATTCCTGGCACGGAAGCGGTTCACGAAGGAAAGCGCCCGCTGGAATACTGTTTTTTCCGGGAGGCCGCCGATAGCTACAAAGGTTCCACAAGTTCACCTGCTAGTCACTGACCTCTTAAAATCGAAAGGTTTACAACAAATATTGCCTCATACACCACAATTAATTGTTGCAGAAAACTGGAAATCTTAAGTTTACTACCAGTTTGAATGTCCCAAATCCCTCCCGGTGAAAATCGGGAAATAAACCAAGCTTAACATGTTATACGACACCTACGGGGAGGAATACCTGGTTTTCCTCCGAGATTTAAATGAAATTTTAAGTTTAAATGAATTGGCTGAATTGGACTATTTATAGCCCAGCCCGGCATCTCCGTTAAAAACTGAAACTATGGCAAATCAACAGGACAACGCGGCGTACATGAACTTTATCGATAACCTGAATGAAATACTCGGGGATTTCGATATAAGCCGGCTGACGGGTTCTTAGAGAATTTTAGTGTACAAATTGAACTGGAAAAGGGAGCTGAAAGGCTCCCTTTTTTATGTCTTTATCCCAGGTAGTTTTTTAAAAGCTTGGATCGGGAATTATGCCTTAATTTTCGGATGGCCTTTTCCCGTATCTGTCTTACCCGTTCCCGGGTGAGATCGAAAGTCTGTCCGATCTCGGCAAGGGTCATGGACTGCTGGTCACCGATTCCGTAATATAATTTAACTACATCGGCCTCCCGTGGCGAAAGGGTTTCCAGGGCCCTGTTAATTTCAGTATTGAGGGATTGCCTCATGAGGTCTTTGTCCGGTTTGGGGGATTCCCCTGAGCGCATAACATCATACAGGTTGGAGTCTTCACCTTCCTTAAGGGGTGCATCCATAGATACATGTCGCCCCGAATTTTTGATGGACTGCTTCACTTCGCTCACACTCATGTCGAGTTCCGTAGCGATCTCCTCTGGGGAAGGCGGTCTTTCATGTGCCTGTTCCAGATAGGAGAAAGTCTTTTTGATTTTATTGATAGAACCGATTTTATTAAGCGGAAGCCGTACTACCCGGGATTGTTCCGCGAGGGCCTGAAGTATGGATTGGCGGATCCACCAGACAGCATATGAAATAAACTTAAATCCCCTGGTTTCATCGAATCGTTTGGCGGCTTTTACCAGGCCAACATTCCCTTCATTAATCAGGTCCGGTAGCTTTAATCCCTGATTCTGATATTGTTTGGCCACTGAAACCACAAAACGCAGGTTGGCATTGGTAAGTTTCTCCAATGCACCCTGATCGCCTTCCCTTATGCGCTGAGCCAGTTCTACCTCTTCATTTGCGGTTATTAATTCTATCTTGCTGATATCCTGCAGGTATTTATCGAGCGACTTGGATTCCCTGTTTGTTACCTGCTTGATAATCTTTAATTGCCTCATATATACTGATCGGATTTAAATGCATATTACATCCTCTCATTATACATTATTATTCTGTCTTTTCCAAAAAGATGCAACTATTCTTTATTATTATTATGAGAAGTTTAAGAAATGTGCGGATTATCCCGCTTATTTACCCTATGCCTTTTCATTTGCATCGCATTTGCTTAGATTTTAAAACAATCTCAGGGATATTGTTATCTTCGGGAAATGAGTAAGAGGGCCCTGAAAAAATACGTGTCTGAAGTCCCTAAAAAAGAACTCGCTCAGCAGGTTCTTGATCTTTACGACCGCTTCCCGGCTGTGAAAAAGTACTACGACTTTGTCTTTAATCCTAAAGAGGAGGTATTGGTGCAGGAAGCCAAAGCGAAGATCCGTAACGAGTATTTCCCTGTACGCCGTAAAAAACCCAGGGCCAGGCGCTCTGTTGCCCAGCGTTACCTGAAACAATTCCGTACCCTGGAAATGGAACCGTCCTGGGTGGCAGAACTGATGGTATATAATCTGGAAACCGCCCAGGCCTTTGAAGAAGGCCGCCGGGTTCCGGACTCCTTTTATACGAGCATGCTGAATTCATTTTCAGAATTGGTGAATTATGTCTCCATAAACCGATTATTTCCTGAGTTCAGAGACAGGATAAATTCAATATACCAAACGGTACAGCAGCGCGAATGGATGAACGCCGGTTTATTTTCGAATGCCCTTGATGTATTGGAATAAAAGGGCACACAACTAAAACTGAAAGATGGCAATTGTACTTATCAGACAAGATGGTAAAATAGCGTCCTGGCAAAAAGCCCTGCAGGAAAGTTCTCCCGGAACGGCTGTTTACAGTTACCTGGAGGAGCATCCCAGGGAGGCCATCACCATGGCCATTGTATGGAAGCATCCTCATGGCAGCCTTAAGGGCTACCCCAATCTGAAATGTATTGCATCTTTCGGGGCGGGAGTGGATTTTATTTTCGAAGACCCTGCCCGACCCGCGGGAATAACACTCACGCGGGTGGTAGACCCCAAGCTTGCCGGGGATATGTCGGAATTTGTTCTCGCGCAAATTTTCAGTCATTTAAAGCACCTTAAAACCTATGCGATTGAACAGGAAAAAAGGATATGGCAGCCCCGGGAGTATTTGAGGATAGAAGGAACAGTAGTAGGGATAATGGGGGTAGGGGCGCTGGGATCTGTTTTGGCAAGGGATCTGGTGAGGTTTGGATTTTACGTTCAGGGCTGGGTTTCATCCATAAAAAGCGATAATGAGATTCCCCTCTTTGCAGGAGCAGATACCTTAGCGGCATTTCTGGAGAAAGTTAATATCCTCGTGTGCCTGTTGCCCTTAACTGAAGAGACCCGTGGTATTCTGAATAAAAAACTCTTCTCCATGCTCCCGCGGGGAGCCTTTGTCATCAATGTTGCCCGCGGAGGACACCTGGTTGATAAGGACTTACTTGAAATGCTCTCCAGCGGACATCTAGCAGGTGCCGCCCTCGATGTCTTCCATGAGGAACCCCTGCCGCAGAATCATCCCTTCTGGGGGCATCCTGCTATACATCTTACACCTCATATTGCAAGTGTTTCGGACCAGGAATCGGTTATCCCGCAATTACTGGGAAATTATGATCGCCTTATGACCGGGAGGCCTTTGGAGAACGTGGTTTCCATGGACAAAGGATATTAGCTCTCCAGATTTCGCTCCCTAAATTTCTTTTAAGGCAAAAAAACTTATAGTTTTGCAAATTGGTGCTGCGCGGATGAAATGCCCGGCAAAACTTAGGATTTTAATCGATTTGCACTATTGGAATTGCGGACTGAAAACATAGAAAAAACACTTTACGATTACCAGGTTGAGGATCTGAACGCGATCTTCAACTACCTGGAGGAGGCACCGGATAATGTGAACCTTCTTTACCAGCTTCCCACGGGCGGGGGAAAAACCGTGGTATTTTCTGAAATTGCGCGTAGGTATATTGAAAACACCGGCAAGAAGGTAGTGGTTCTAACCCACAGGATTGAACTTAGCAGCCAGACGTCAAGGATGCTAACAGGTTTTTCGGTAAAAAATATGGTCATTAACAGTGATGTGAAGGAGCTGACAGACCAGGACGATTATATGTGTTTCGTTGCCATGGTAGAAACCCTGAACAACAGGCTTCAGGATGGAATGGTGGCATTAAATAATGTCGGCCTTGTTATAATAGATGAGGCACATTACAATTCGTTCCGTAAACTATTCAAGTACTTCGAGAAAAGCATCATTCTTGGGGTAACGGCAACGCCTCTCAGTTCCAATATCAAACTCCCCATGAAAGACAACTATAAAAAGTTGATCGTGGGCGAATCCATTGAATCGCTGATCACGCAAAAATTTCTTGCCAGGGCTAATATGTACTCCTATGATGTGAGTCTGCGTTCCCTTAAACTGGGGATTAGCGGAGATTATACGGTTAAATCCTCAGATGAGCTTTACGGAAACCAGAATATGCTTTCCAAGCTGCTGGGGGCTTATGAGGAAATAGCCAGGGAAACAAAAACCTTAATTTTCAACAACGGGATAAACACCTCGAAATACGTTTACGAAACATTTAAAAAGGCAGGTTATAACATCCGCCATCTCGACAATAAAAATACCGGCACAGAACGCCGGGAGATACTCGACTGGTTTGCTGAAACCCCGGATGCCATCCTTACTTCGGTGAGTATCCTGACAACCGGTTTTGATGAACCTACGGTAGAAACTATCATCCTTAACCGGGCAACGAGGTCGCTCACCCTCTATTTCCAGATGATAGGAAGAGGATCGCGCATCCTCCCGGATAAGGACGAGTTCACCGTGGTGGATATGGGAAATAATATGGCACGTTTCGGTCGATGGGATGCGCCCATAGACTGGCAGGAGATCTTTCATTTTCCGGATTTCTACCTCGAGAACATCAAGAATGACGATGATATTGAAAGGGAGTTTATTTATGAGATGCCCCCTGAGTTGCGCGCGAAGTTCAAAAATTCCGAAAGCCTGGATTATAATGTGAAAGAGGAATATAAAAAGGTATTTGCCCAGGGGCTCAAATCTAAAACGGTTCTGGAGCGCAGTATTGAACAACATGCTCAGCTCTGCGTTGAGAACAGCAGGGATGTTTTTGAGGCCAGGCGGTTGGCTAAGATGCTGAAAGAGGAGATTGCCTACCGGGTGAAACAGTATTCTTATTGTATCATGAATAATACCAAAAACTACAAGGAGTGGCTGGAAGAAGACTATGAGCGTAAATTACGACTGAGTATCTCCCAGAAGTTTGCTGCCAGGATGTAGGTTTAAGGGGTTCAGGGTTCAAGGAATTAGCATGCATACTTCGTACTTCTGTATTCATTTTTTTTAATTCTGCTTACTGCCACTGCTACTGCATACTTTACTGAAGCCTCCTGCTAAATTAAAAATTTCAGTATATGTAGGGGGTGCCAATCCCCTCCCCAGTTCAAATTAATCTTTCTGGCTGCAGAAAACAAGCAGGGATTGGGGATCAAGGTTCAAGGAATGTGCAGCCTGGTAATTGAACGTTTATTGCCTGCTTCGGATGTACTCCGTACGTCGTACTTCAATTTGTACCTCGTACTTCACCTCCTACTACTGCCTACGGTTAATGAACCTCCGCATCTCACATCCGGGCTGATTCAAAATTAAAAATGCATTAATAATAGGGGGATGCTAACCCCGCCCCAGTTCAAATTAATCTTTCCGGCTGCAGAAAAAAAGCATGGGTTCAATGTTCAAGGAATGTGCAGCGTAGTAATAGAACGGTACGCCTACTTCGGATGTACTCCGCACACCTACTTTAATTCGTACCTCGTACTTCATATTTTCAGCTGTACTTTTGTTACATAGTGGTTAGCACTTTTTAATTTAGGTCCTCATCATTTATCTCTAAAGGGCTGTTTTATCGGCCCTGGAAACTTAACAGTTAATCGTATGGCGCAAGGTAAATTAATATTCATCTGTCAAACCTGGCCGGAACCCGCAACCACGGGCGCAGGGGTGCGGACCATGCAGCTGGTAAAATGCCTTCAGGAAGCAGGTTTTGAAATCATCATGGCCAGCACCGCCACTTTGACAGAATTTTCCATTGACCCGGAATTATATGGTGTAGCCTTAAAACCTGTCCGTCTAAATGACTCAGCCTTTGATGACTGGATCGGGGAGGTAGCGCCGGAAGTGGTTATCTTCGATCGTTTTATGACGGAGGAGCAATTTGGCTGGCGCGTGGAATCTGCGATGCCCGCTGCGCTGAGGATCCTGGATACTCAGGATATCCATTCACTCCGGCTCTGCCGGGAAGAAACCCTTGGTCCCGGCAGCGAATTTTCTACACGCCGCTGGCTGCAGCATGAAGGCACCCTGCGCGAAATGGGAAGCATATACCGTTCAGATTGCAGCCTGATAATTTCATCATTCGAATTCCAACTTTTATGCGACCTGGTAAAAATCGACCCCGTTCTCTTGTTCCACCTGCCTTTTATGCTCCCCCCGGTGAGGCAGGAAAGCCTGCTTTCCTTTAACGAAAGGGATGGGTTTGTGTTTATGGGCAACGGGCGTCACAAACCCAACGTGGATGCTATACACTGGTTAAAATCCGACATATGGCCAGGAATCCGCAAACAACTTCCCCTGGCGAGGCTTGAGGTTTACGGGGCCTATATGCCCCCGGAAATTTCTCAGTTACACCAGCCGGAAAATGGATTTCATATAATGGGATGGGTAAATGATTCACTAAGCGCCCTGGGGCGGGCAAAAATTCAGCTGGCACCTTTGCGTTTCGGTGCCGGTATCAAAGGCAAACTGGCCGAATCCATGCAAAGCGGGACGCCGAGTGTTACTACCGGCATAGGTGCGGAAGGCATGCATAATCACCTGCCGTGGGGTGGGGCCATAGCCGCCGATGTTAAAGCCTTTGTAGCTGCAGCCGTGAGCCTGCACTCCGATGAGGCCCTCTGGAACGTGGCACAGCAGCAAGGGTTTGAGATAGCTACCCGGTATTATTCCGAAAAGGAACTCGGAATTGCCTTTGTCAGGAAGGTCGCCCAGCTGCGGCAGGGCCTGGAGGCGCACAGGGCCGGAAATTTTATAGGTGCCATGCTAAGGCATCACAGCATGGCCAGCACCAGATACATGGGTAAATGGATTGAAGCAAAGCAGAAGTCCGCAAGTTAACCACTTGTGATTTATTGGCTGTTACGCTTCTTCTTCTTATATTTAAAGGAGCGGGACATTCAGCTTAGCAGATATGAAAAACAGTATATTCTTACTTGCCTTTACCCTGGTGCTGATGGTATGGCCTAAGGCATATACCCAGGAAAGTGATCGCGGGCTTCAGGTAATTCATGACACTGAGGCTGAAGCTGGTGAACTACCGCTGAAGCTCAGCCTTCTTTGGGATACCTCGTATTCCATGGATCAGCGTAACCTGGCTGCTGAGATAAGATTCCTGGATGCCCTTATACGCAACGTAAAAAACCTTGAGCTGCAGTTTCAGCCATTTGGTTACCGCCTTGACGAGCCAATGGTATTTCAAATAGTGGCAGGTGATTGGGCTGAATTGCGTGAGGTAATCGAAAACACTACCCATGATGGCGCAACAGATCCTGCATTGCTGAAACAATTACAAACCGAAGGTCTCACTTTACTTTTTACAGATGGCCGCGGGTTTCCCTGGAATGTATTCGGGGACAGGGAGAAGCGCATCTTTACGATAAGTAGTCAGAAGGAAGCGGACCATGAAGTTTTAACTCAAATAGCCCTTCGAACCGGGGCCAACTATCTACCGCTTTATGAAGTGTCTGATATTTCGCTCCTGCTAAAGGCAATTGATCAACCGGTTTCACAGGAGCAGTTGTTTAAAGAGGTACCTAGAAAGTCCGATATCCGTCAAGTAAAAGGGTCTGTCACTGATTTTGATGATACGTTATCCAATGTCATCGTACAGGTACGGGGTACGGAACGGAAAAGCCAAACCGATGCTTTAGGGAACTTCGACATCCCGGCAAATACAAGTGAGATCATTGATTTTTACTATCCGGGCAGGCAGGGTACCCACGCTATAGTGAACAATCCTGCTGGCCTGCTAAAGATCACGATGCCCTTAAACGTAAAAGTCCTTGACGAGGTGGTACTGGAACAGGATACAAACCCTGGGGAGAATGGAAATCCCTTAAAAGATAACGTGATTACCAATTTCGGGTTGCTTGATGCAAGAAAAACGGGATTTGCGATCAAACAAATCAGGGGTGAGCAACTAATTTGGTCTACCCAGTCTATAACCGAGGCACTGAGAGGTAAGTTTCCAGGCATACGTATTATCGGAGGTTCCGGACTCAATGCCCGTGTGATGCTCAGGGCTGGCAGCAGGGCTCCTGCCGCCTGGGATGTTGATGGGATACAGTATTCCCCGGAAAATCCTCCATTACATATTAATATTCAGAATATTGAAAGTATCACTGTCATGCCAGGATCCTGGGCGGCTGCCCGCTATGGCAGTATGGCAGCAGGCGGTATTGTGATGGTCCGAACCATCAGTCAATCTGTGCATACGCCCTCTTCACAAAATGCGTTGCAGCGGAGAGATAATTACTACAAAGAGGATGCGGCCAGTTTTGTTCGCCATAACAACAGCCCACCGGTGTATCTCCGCGAACTGTCATCGGTTGGTTCCTTACAGGAAGCTTATAAACACTATTTGAAACTACGCCCCCTCTTCGACCACAGGGCCGGATTTTTCTTTGATATCCAAAAATGGTTTGATGACCAGGAAGGCGGGGAAGGATATGCCGATCGCATCCTGTCGAACCTGCAGGAAGTTTTCCATCAGGACCCGGCGGTACTCAAGATAGCGGCCTACAGCATGGAAAGCAAGGGACACACCACAGAGGCCTTATCCGTTTACCAGCGCATTCATGAAGTTCAACCTAACTCCCAATCTTTGAGGGATTTGGCAAGGATGTATTATAAGACAGGAAACCTAAAACGGGCATGGAACCTCTATAGTTACTACCTGGCGAAGAACGACAGCCTCTATGCCAGGGGAACCGACAGGATTGTACGGGAGGAAATGCTTGGATTGCTGAAAAAACATGGGCCAGAATTGGGTTTCCGAACAACAGACCTTAGATTGGATGATAACCAAAACGACCTGAGTTTGCTTGTAGAGTGGAACAATCCGAATACTCGGTTCGAACTTCAGTTTGTAGGACCGGAGGGTTTGTTCTATCGCTGGAACAATGAAGTGGATATGCCCGACAAAAATTCGCTAAATGGCTACATGTCTGAAGTTTTCGACATAGCGGATATTAGCCATGGTTCCTGGAAAGTTAATACCCGCTACCTCGGTAATCAGGAGAACACACCCTCCTTTGTGAAGTTTACAATAAAAGACCATCGAAAAGAAAGTGAAGAGATTCGGCTATTGAAACTCGAAACCGCTCAGGTAAATCTTCGATTCCTGGATATAAATGCCGGCGAGATAGTTACAGCCATGCCTTGACACCAGGTCCTTTTTCATCCACTAATGACCGGGTTTTTCCGGATTCCTATTGTATCTTTAACCTTTAATGAATACTCCTCTATGGACAAGCCCAATTGGATAACTGTAAAAAGCTATTCCGATATTACCTATAAAAAATCTGACGGGGTGGCCCGGATAGCCTTTAACAGGCCGGAGGTTCGCAATGCGTTTCGGCCAAAAACCACCTCAGAGCTTTATGATGCCCTTTACAACGCCCAGGAGGATACCTCAATAGGGGTTGTCCTGTTGTCGGCTGAAGGGCCATCTCCCAAAGACGGAATTTATTCCTTTTGCAGTGGGGGCGATCAGAAAGCACGGGGAGAAAAAGGGTATGTTGGAGAGGATGGTTATCACAGGCTGAACATCCTGGAAGTACAGCGCCAAATCCGCTTTATGCCAAAGGTAGTTATCGCCGTCATCCCGGGATGGGCTGTAGGAGGGGGGCATAGCCTTCATGTGGTTTGCGATCTGAGCCTGGCGAGTAAGGAGCATGCCATCTTTAAGCAGACTGACGCGGATGTCACAAGTTTCGACGGGGGTTATGGTTCTGCATACCTGGCTAAGATGGTCGGCCAGAAGAAAGCGCGGGAAATTTTCTTCCTCGGAAGGAATTATACAGCCCAGGCCGCATATGAAATGGGGATGGTTAATGCAGTGGTGCCCCATGAAGAACTAGAGGATACGGCCTATGAATGGGCGCAGGAAATACTGGCCAAATCGCCCACTTCCATAAAGATGCTCAAGTTTGCCATGAACCTGACAGACGATGGGATGGTTGGGCAACAGGTCTTTGCAGGTGAAGCAACCCGGCTTGCCTATATGACCCCTGAGGCAAAGGAGGGCAGGGACGCCTTTCTTGAAAAACGAAAGCCAGATTTTGGAGCGAATAAATGGATCCCCTGAGTATATAATTGACGAAGTTTTTTACAGTATACTTTTTGATCACAGTAAAGTTTATAGTTTTCAGAAATGAACCTGTGCTACCGAAGGATACGGAAGGCGGTATGGGAATTTAAGTCCGTTGTGCCTCCCCACAACTTCGGCTTTTACCATCAGGGGTCCTGATCTGCGATTATGAAAATTAGTTGGTTCGGTTGCCGCTAATTAACAGGAAAGTCAATACACCAAAAAGAGCCCTGTCTTTTTGGGATCAGGACTCTTTTACGAGAACACTATATGAAAATGAAAAAATTAACTCCTTTGTTTTACATGATAAACATACCACCCTTTTCTGATCAAAATAAATTATTGTTGTGAGCCTGTAATTTTTTGTGGTGTAATGCCTGCTAAATGTTATTTGATATTCTTTATACCGAAGATTTTGAGGGGATAACTGCCGCTGTTACGGCTTTAAGGAAGGCGTTAAGATCAAAATCGGGGGGCTCGGCCAGGCCAGTGCGCACTATCACCAGATTAAGCGAAGGGATGATAAAGACGTACTGTCCCTGAAAGCCGTTAGCTGAATAAAGGTCTCCTGGTGCCCCAGGGTAAAATCCTCCCGCATTTAACCAGAAATGAGCGCCATAACGTTTATTCGAATGTTCAGTGGGCCGCGTTACATAGTCAACCCACCCCGCATCGAATAATTGTTCGTCCTTCCACTTGCCTTCATTCAGATATAAGAGGCCGAATTTTGCCCAGTCGCGGGTACTGGCCCAGCCATATGACGAACCTACAAAATTACCGGTAACATCTGTTTCCAGCAGCATAGACCGCATCCCGATCTTATCGATCAAAGCCTTGTATGGAAAATCAATATACTCCTTTTCACTATTAAATTGATTGCGAAGTATTCCCGATAGCAGATTACTAGTTCCGGAAGAATAGTTCCATCGTTCACCCGGCGGTGCCACCGCCGGTTTATCAATTTGTACCGCGGCCATATCAGCTTCCAGGAATAACATTCGGGTAACGTCCGAAATGGTGCTGTAATCCTCCTCCCATTCAAGGCCACTTTGCATCCGCAACAGATGATCGATGGTGATTTTACTTCGATTGTCGTTCTTCCAGTGAGCAACCGGGGCAGGCTGGCTTAGATCTATTTTACCCTGATGCTGGAGGACTCCATAGAGGGTGGCAAGTAAACTTTTTGTCATCGACCACCCCAAAACAGGAGTATCCTTATTAAATCCGCCCACATATCTTTCCGCCAGGATCCTGTTCTTGTAGGCTACCAGGACTGTGCGGGTACGCTGGGCTTCATTGTTGGCAAACGCCTGCTCGATCGCGCGTTCCAACTGATTGTAATCTACCTCGGGGAAGACAGTGTCTGCCTGGATGTGATCTCCATACGGGAAAGTAAGGCTGTCTGATCTGGCTGTCCTGTTGGGGGGTACTGTATGTAACTTCGCTTTTAATCCTTCAGGCAGTAGTACGCATCCGAGGCCTTCCCTGCAGACGGCTTTACGCTCCTGCAAACCGAAAACACTGGCCAAAGCTGCTGTCTTATCAAGACTTACCTCTGTTTTGGCCAGTTCAATAAGCGGTACCCTGTGATCTTCCTCCACAACGGAAATCGGTTGCCTGTGGGCAATAAAGACCGTGGAGGCCATATTCTTTGCCGCAAAACCGGAAATTATATTGAGTTTGGGATAATTAAATACTGCTACGGCCAATACTCCGATCAGAAGGAGCGTAAGGGCCCATTTAAAATATTTCACGTGCAGATTTTTATAAATATTGTAACTTTCTCGGCCTAAGATAAGGATTTGCACCTTGAGCCGTACCGTCTGCTAAATTCAATGGGATACCTGGATCCTTCCGAAATTCCCTCTGGGCGGATGTTCCGGATAGAAGGCAATGGCATTACCGTGCTTCCGGAGGTCCTGCAAAGACCGGTACATACCACAGTGTATAACTTTAACAGAGACGGAACCAGTGAAGTAGTGGTGTGCGAAAATGGCGACCTTAATGGGGGGCTTGCCATGTTTAAGGGGATCGATTGGAGGATACGAAAAAGATATTGCTTGATAGACCCGGTGCCATAAAAACAATGGTTAGGGAGTTGAACGATGATGGTAAAGACGACCTTCGGGTTTTATCTTCTCAGAGGGATGAAGATATTGCTTTAGCCCTTTCACTTACTATTTTTCACCGGTCCCGGCGATTGTTACGGTTGAATGGAATAGTTCAATTGCCGTTATACTAATCGTTAAGAACACTCTTTAAGACAGCGAGATATGAAAAGAATTGCCTGCATACTTCTTCTGTTTGGGGTCCTTATAAGCACTGGTTGTGGGAGGAAACAAAGCAGTTACTACTGGAAATCCATGGAGGTGTCTGTTTCGGCATATAATTCTGTTGCCTGGCAAACCAATTCGCTCCCCAACCTCGCGGCATGGGGCGATACCCTGAAGCCAGGGATGAAATGTGTGGCCGTTTCCAGCGACCTTCTTGAAAAAGGACTTACCTATAATACTCCTGTAAAAATTGAAGGATTGGAAGGGCTGTATCTTGTAAAGGATAAAATGCACCCGCGTTGGCGCAACAAAATTGATGTTTATATGGGGAAAGATGTGAAGCGCGCCCGGGAATGGGGCAGAAAGAAGCTCAACATACAATTTCCCGTAAAAAGGGATTCTCTTGATCAGGTTGCGGATTAATATGAAGGCGCAGATACGAGGCTTATTAAGCTGCCGGCCTGTTCCTTTAACACTGATAGCAGGATTTCTGCTTTTTTACTGTTCCTGTAAAGTCAGCCGGCAGATCTTATATAAACCTATTCAATTTGATAAGGAACGGCAGGAACTGAGCCTGCAATATATGGAGGGTCGATACGGGATAGAAAGCGATACCCCAATTATTAATCCGAAGATGATTGTATTGCACCATACTGTAATTCCCACAATGCAGCGCACTTATGAAGTTTTTTACAGGCCGAAGTTATCAGAATCACGCTCTGAAATTCAAGGTGCGGGAAGCCTGAATGTTTCCTCACAGTATTTAGTCGATCGCGATGGCGCCATTTACCGTCTTATGCCCGACAATTATATGGCGAGGCATGTGATCGGGCTCAACCATTGCGCCATCGGCATTGAAAATGTCGGCGGAACCGAAGATTTACCTCTTACAAGGGCACAGTTAAAAGCCAATATCTGGCTGGTAAATTACCTGAAGGAAAAATACGATATAGCATATCTTATAGGACATTATGAATACCGACTGTTTGAGGGTCATGAACTTTGGCGGGAAAAGGATTCAGGATACAGGACGGCTAAAACGGATCCCGGTAAAAAATTCATGCGTAAGGTGCGCAGGCATCTGAAAAATGGTACTTTTAAACCTTTGCCAAAACCCTTTACCAATGAATAGATTCAGGAGTTTACTAATGTGTGCGCCATTTCTTACCCAGGCGTGCCTGGCTCAGGATACCTCTGTAGATATAACCGATTCCCTGTATGCAACTTATGATAATTACAGGGAACCCTCTCTGAAAATCAGAAGGATAAAACACAGTGATCTGCAACCCCTGATTTTAGAATACAAAAGGCATCCTGATTTTATCGTAAATGAAGTTGGGACTTCCATTGAAGGCCGGCCCTTGTATCTTATAAGTACGGGTTCCGGGGAGATCGATGTGTTCCTTTGGTCGCAGATGCACGGCGATGAACCAACCGCTACCCAGGCAATTTTTGACATCCTCAATTTTCTGAAAAGTAAGGATTTCACTGAAGAAAAGAAGGCTATTCTGAGCAGCCTCCGCCTGCATTTCCTCCCGATGTTGAATCCGGACGGAGCCGAAATTTATAACAGGCGGAACACTCTGGGGATAGATATCAACAGAGACGCACTCATGCTCCAGTCGCCTGAGGGCCGTACCCTTAAAAAGGTGCGGGATAGCCTGGACGCTGATTTTGGTTTTAATCTGCACGACCAGAGCACCTATTACAATGCGGAACGCACTCCCAAACCTGCCACTATATCGTATCTGGCACCAGCCTATAATTACGAAAAGGACATTAATGAGGTTCGAGCCAATGCAATGAAGGTCATTGGGTTTATGAATGAAATCATACAGCGTTATGCGCCGGGGCAGGTGGGCCGTTATAATGATGATTTCGAACCAAGGGCCTTTGGTGATAATATACAGAAATGGGGCACAAGTGCTATCCTTATCGAATCTGGAGGGTTCCCAGGTGATGCAGAAAAACAGTATATCCGCAAATTGAATTACGTATCCATCCTCGCTGCCATTTACGCCATAGCCACAGATGCCTACGCAGCGATTCCGCTTTCGGCTTATGAAGAGATCCCGGAAAACGACAGGAAGTTATTCGACCTGAAGCTTGCGGGCGTTACCTACAATCTTTTGGGGGATGACTACCTGCTGGATCTCGGGATTCACAGGCAGGAAATTAACCAGACAGGGAATAAAGATTTCTATTATAAGTCAATTGTAGCAGATCAGGGTGATCTATCCACCTTTTACGGCTATGAAACCCTGGATGCTGAAGGATACAAAATCATCAGGGCGAAGGCTTATCCGGAAACCCTGCAAGACCTTGAAGCAGCTGAAAGTCTGAATCCCGGCGAACTGCTCAGATCGGGTTACGCCTACCTGCGCTTATCGTCCTTACCAGGCAATACGGCTAGTTCACCTCTTCCGCTGCACCTGGTTCATCCGGACTATAAGGTACCTGCCCTGTACCTCAATGTTGGTATAAATCCTACTTTTTTCCTGCAAAAAGATGGGGTGATACACTATGCAGTAATTAACGGATTCCTTCTTAACCTGCAGGGTTCCCTTGAGGATTTCGGGAATGCTTTGATATATCGCTAGGCAGCGATGGTTCAAGGTTCATTGTTCAAGGCACTATAGTAAGGGATGTTGCCTGAGCTTACAATTAGCAATTAGCAATTAGCAATTGGCTCGCGTATTCAGCCTACCATCAACGCATCAAAGCATCAACCCACCTGCGGCCTGCCAGTTAGGGGACCCGGGCAGGCAAATCAATCCGTCTGCAGTCAGCAAGCTGACACAGTCATTCCAGGGTGGGGGATCCGGGGCAGGTCAAACATTTAGATGCCTGCAAAACGCATCAACCCGCCTGTAGCCGGCAAACTGGGACAGTCGGGCAGGACAACACATAAACAGCAAACACGACAGTATTACTCACAACCGCCGGTAAAGCCGTTTGCGCTGAATTTGGTTTGCACGGCACCTTTCCTGCTGCCTTCAGTAACCTGAATGGCAAGGTTGCTTTCGCCGCTGCCATCGCGCTTGGGGCTGCAGTATTCAAAGAGATAGAAGCTGTTTGCCTGCTCCGAAACGCGGACAGATATGTCATTGAAAGTAGATTCCAGTTCTTCCTTATTTCCTGCAAAGACGCTATAAGTCTTTCCAATATCAGATAATACCTCTGCATCGATTTCTGCTCCCAGTCCGATACTGAAAAAAGAAATGTTCTTATTGGCATTATTGACTTTATTAATGGCAGCTTCTTCCGTATAGCGGGATGCCTGGTCTGTTCCATCTGTGAAAATCACGACGGAGGCCGCTCCTATCGTATCGTCGCCGGTGCTTTCCTTTAGCAGGTCTTCCGCAATATTGGTCGACTTGATCACAGCTCCGTAGAGATCCGTAGAAGGGTCACTGCTTATATTCTGTGTAATCCCCTCGATCGACGCGCTTAACTCGCTTTTGGATGATGTTAGCGGGTTAAGCAGGTGCAGCTCGTCTTCCCCATCGAACCAGTAAATAGCCATCTGGAAAGCAGGGTTTTCCACAGTTGGCATCACATTGTCTACAAAACTTAAAGATGCTGTCTTCAACTCCTCCATACTACTGCTAAGGACGCTGTTGCTTAAATCGAGTATCAACAGGGTATTGTTGTTGAAAATCTGGGTATTCGGGGAAATCCGGGCCTGGGATTCTGTTTTGGAAATCGTGCTGAAACAGTCATCATTCCTTCCCTGTTCATATATGGTGAACTGGTCGGCTGTCAACCCGGGCACAGGATTGCCCTCCGCATCACTCACACGGAAAAATATAGATACCTTCCCCGGAAGGGTAGTATATTGATCCTGTATGGATAACAACAATTCGTTTTCCCCCAGATTCAGGCATTCATCTACCGGTTTTCCCTGGCCGAGATCTCCCTGGTTGGGATCGAAGTTTACATCATTGTCGGCATTTCCACAGGCTGCAGCCAATAAGAATAGCACTGCCAGGCTCAGGGTCGAAAGAAAATATTTCATTTACGTATAGTTTTTTAGTTCCACCACCACAACGTATAAATGAGTCCAAAATTATAGGGACCCCAAAAAAGTTTTAAAAAGAAGCCCTTCCTTCTCTGCCTTGTTAACGGATTTTTGTAGCTTTCTTTCCTCATATAAACCAACAAGTTCTCACCCTATGGACCTTAGAAGTAACATATTCTGTTTTTTGTTCTTATGCTCGTTATTCGTCATAAAGTCACAGGAACCCGGCCTGCAGGAGTTACTGGGTTATCCCGGGGATGCAAAACTGCTCATCATTCATGCCGATGATCTGGGGGTAAGCCATTCGGAGAATATAGCAAGCATTTCTGCCCTGGAACAGGGACCGGTAAACTCTGCCAGTATTATGGTTCCCTGCCCGTGGTTTCCAGAAATTGCGGCTTATGCCAAAACTCATAAGAATATGGATTTTGGCCTGCATTTAACCCTCACCAGTGAATGGAATTATTATAAGTGGGGACCGGTTAGCTCACGGGACTCTGTGCCGGGCCTGGTAAACAAATCGGGTTATTTTTATTCGGCAGTAGACAGTCTTGGCCTTCAGGGGAAGGCCACGGAGGTGGAACTCGAATTGCGGAACCAGGTAAAGAAAGCCTATAACGCAGGAATTGACATTACGCACCTCGATGCGCATATGGGAGCAGCCGTAAGCAGACCTGATTTTGTAGCGGCTTATATGCGGATTGGAAAGGAGTTTAAACTTCCCGTTCTACTCGACAAAAGAATCCATGACATAGACCACCCGGAGATACAATCGCTCCTGGATGACAAGACCGTAATCCTCGACAATATTTTTATTGCATCACCCTCCGATTATGATAAAGGGATGGCAGCCTTTTATACTTCCGTGCTGAGAAATCTTCCAGGCGGATTGAACTGCCTCCTGATACACCTTGCATATGACAATGAGGAAATGAAAGCCGTTACCATAGACCACCCGGCCTATGGAGCTGCATGGAGGCAGGCCGACTATGATTTCTTTACAAGTGAGGAATGTAAAAAAATCCTGGCAGAAGAGAATATACAGCTGGTTACCTGGAAGGAACTTCGGGACAGGGTTGTTCGGGCCGGGGATTAGCTGTGCCGAAGAATTTTTGGTTATAAGTATGTTTCATCTGAATAAAATAGTATACCATGAGAAAACTAATGATTTGTTTGTTATTGCCTGTGGCACTGTGGTCGCAGGAACGGATTTCCCTCTTTAACGGGCAGGATACCGAAGGTTGGTCGCACGTTGGCGACGGGAGCTTCGTAGTTGAGGACGGGCTCTTAAAAACTCAGGGTGGTATGGGCCTGTTATGGTACACCGGACAAAAATTTGATAAGGTGAAATTACACGTGGTCTACAAAGGGGCCGACCAGAATAATGCAGGGGTATTCATTCGTATCCCCGAAGAACCTTCGGAAGCCTGGATGCCGGTAAATAAGGGATATGAAGTACAGATAGACGACAGGGAAGATTCCTATCACAAAACAGGCGTGTTGTATTCCTTAACCGAAGCAAAAGCAAGTCCGGGTGTCCCCGATGACTGGAATACTATGGAAATTACCCTTGATGGCCAACGCACCATCGTTCATGTAAATGGTGTCCTTGTAACGGATTTCATGGAAGGTGATCCGGTCCCCGAAAAGTTGAAAGACTACGAACCGGACAGGGGGCCACGTCCGGAACAAGGCTTTATAGGACTGCAGAATCACGGGGAAGATGATGTGGTATACTTCCGGGAAATCAGTTATGAGGAGTTGCCCTAAAAGCAAACCAACTAATAGAAATTATAATACTAATGACAAAGGAAACAGGCACCTATGATGCGATTGTAATCGGCTCCGGAATCTCCGGGGGTTGGGCAGCCAAAGAGTTGTGTGAGAAAGGCCTGAAAACTCTGGTGCTCGAAAGAGGTCGCCCTGTTGAACATATTAAAGACTATCCTACGGCCAATATGGCGCCCTGGGAATTCAAGTACAGGCGCCGAATGAGTCGTGAATTCATCAGGGAAAAT
The DNA here is from genome assembly GCA_964434565.1 of uncultured Flavobacteriaceae bacterium. Lineage (GTDB taxonomy): Bacteria > Bacteroidota > Bacteroidia > Flavobacteriales > Flavobacteriaceae > Zeaxanthinibacter. The sequence goes on from CAYSVQ010000160.1 coordinate 26,660, forward strand.
CCGCTTATTACAAAGGCAGCCGGATTTTCAGATGATACGGCACATTTTTTTATTAAGGATCGAGACCACCCGTATATACAGCAAAAACCATTTGACTGGATAAGGGGATACCAGCTTGGTGGACGTTCTATTATCTGGGGTAGGGCCTGCCAGCGCTGGAGTGATTATGAATTTAAGGCCCCTCACAGGGATGAATATGGTATAGAATGGCCTATTGATTACCAAACAATTGCGCCCTGGTACTCGCATGTTGAAAAATTTGTTGGTGTTTGCGGAAATAAAGACGGCCTGGAAGCCATGCCCGACGGGGAATTCTTACCGCCCTTCGAATTTAACTGTGTTGAGGAACATATGCGCGAGACCCTCAGGGAACATTTTCCTGACCGACACCTGGTTCATGCCCGCTGGGCACATCTTACAGAACCACAGCCGATCCATCTGGAACAGGGGCGAGGTAAATGCCAGGCCCGTAACCTGTGTATGCGCGGCTGCCCAATAGGAGGCTATTTCAGTTCTGTTTCTTCCACCCTGCCATGGGCTGAAAAAACGGGGAACCTCACGGTTAGGCCTTTCTCTGTGGTGCATTCGGTAATATATGACGAGGATTCAGGAAAAGCCTCGGGGGTTAAAGTAATAGACACTAACACCAAGGAAGAACATATTTTTAATGCAAGGATCATTTTCCTTAATGCATCCGCCCTGAATACCAACCTTATTTTACTGCATTCAAAATCCAACCGTTTCCCTAACGGCCTGGGGAACGATAACGGCTTGTTGGGAAAATATGTTTGTTTTCATCTCTACAGGGGGTGGGCGAGCGGAAGGATGCCGGGCTTCCTGGATAAATACCGCTACGGCAGTAATCCAACAGACCTGATCCTTGCCAATTTCAGGAACCTTAAGGAAAATGACATGGATTATGTGGGTGGGTACACCACCTTTTGCGGTGCTTTCCGGGACCGGAAACAGGCTGGGGATGTCGACGGAAAACAGTTGGGGGCAGAGCTGAAAAGCGCCCTGAGCGAGGCTGGCGACTGGCAGATTTATATGTATATGCAGGGGGAGACCATACCCAAGAAAGAGAACAGGGTGTATTTGAGTAAAGACAAGAAGGATCAGTGGGGTATCCCCCTCCTTGTTACCGATGTTGGATATGACGATAACGATGAAAAAATGGTTGCCGATTGGCTGGAACAGGGGGTGGCGATGCTGGAAAAATTTGGTTGCACAGATATAGCTGCAAGTGACAATAAACAGCCCCCGGGCCTGGATATACATGAAATGGGTGGCGTAAGGATGGGGAAAAATCCGGAAAATTCCCTGCTCAACGAATGGAACCAGTTGCACCATTGCCGGAATGTCTTCGTTACAGACGGGGCTTGTATGACCAGCACAGGGAATCAAAGCCCCTCCATTCTCTATATGGCGCTTACCGCCAGGGCAGCCGGTTATGCGGTGGAAGAATTCAGGAAAGGAAATTTATAATAAAAAATTAAATTGATGAAAGAGAAGGTTGGAGTAGGACTTATTGGCTCGCAGTTTATTTCTACCATACATGCGGAATCACTTAAAACCGTGCCCAACGCTGAATTAATGGCAGTTTGCTCCCCAACCATCGGGAATGCGAAGGATTTCGCTTTAAAACACGGGATCCCTTATCATTTTACCTCCCTGGCCGAGATGCTGAAACTTGAAGGTATCGACATGGTTGTTATTGGAGCCCCCAATTACACCCATTGCGAACTGGCCCTGCAGGTTGCTGCCGCGGGAAAGCATTTGGTGGTGGAAAAACCCCTGTGTATGAACCTGGAGGAGGCAGACCGGATGATCGCCGCCTTTAAAAACGCAGGAGTGAAGCTCATGTATGCCGAAGAACTTTGTTTTACCCCCAAATACGTGCGGCTGAAAGGCCTGTTAGACGAGGGAGCCCTCGGTCGACCCGTACTGCTGAAGCAATCTGAGAAGCACGACGGTCCTCATGCCGACCATTTTTGGGATGTAGAGCGTTCAGGCGGTGGGGTTACCATGGACATGGGCTGTCATGCCATTCAGTTTTTCCGCTGGCTTAATGGCAATAACCCGGTTAAATCGGTTTATGCGCAAATGATTACCGCCGTGCACAAAGACAAAACCCTGGGCGATGACAATGCGATCATAATCCTTGAATTTGAAAACGGGGTGCTGGCAATGGCAGAAGAAAGCTGGACCAAATTGGGTGGGATGGACGACAGGGCCGAAATTCACGGAACAGAAGGGGTAGCATATGCCGATGTGTTACAGGGAAATTCCATTCAGACCTATAGTGCCAAAGGTGTCGGCTATGCAGTCGAAAAGGCAGGAAATACAGTAGGTTGGAGTTTCACCATGTATGAGGAAATTTGGAATTATGGCTTTCCCCAGGAATTTGCGCATTTTGTAGATTGCGTATTGCATGACAGGGAACCCCTTGTAACCGGGGAAGACGGCAGGGCCGTTTTGGAAGTGATCTTTGCCGCCTATGAATCGGCGGGTTCAGGAAAGAAGGTGTACCTGCCATCCGCAGCCCGCGCCGATAAACCATATAAACTCTGGAGAAATTTATAAATCTGTCATATGAAGCGAAGGCATGCCCTTAAAATAACGGCGACTATCTGCGGGGGAACCATAGTTGGTTCTGGCTTGTTCCTCTCCGGTTGTAAGTACAAGGCCAAGGAGGTTGGCCTGTTCTCACAGGAAGATGTAGGCTTTATGGACGAGATTGGAGAGGTAATTTTACCCGAAACCGTCGAATCCCCGGGTGCAAAAGCCGCCAGGATTGGTGATTTTATGAAGACAATCGTAACAGATTGCTATACCGAAGAAGAACAACAGTTGTTCATCATGGGCCTGGGGGAGATCAGGCGTTTATCCGATGAGCTTTATAATAAACCGTTTGCAGAATCAGCTGATGCAGAAAAACAGGAATTGCTGGCGGGGCTTAATGATGAAGCTCAGCTAAGGGGCAAGGAAGAGCCCCCGCATTACTTCACAATGATCAGGCAACTTACTGTATGGGGTTACTTTAGCTCCGAACCCGGTGCCACCATGGCTTTGCGATATAACCCTGTTCCCGGCCGCTATGATGCGTGCATCCCATACAAGGCCGGAGATAAAGCCTGGGCTGAATGAAAATCATAGCGTGTTCGGATTATGATGATATGAGCCTGAAGGCAAGTACTATGATAGTTTCGGACCTTAGGGAAAACCCCGGCCAAATGCTCTGCGCCGCCACCGGGAACTCGCCCCGCGGCCTGTATGGCAACCTGGTTGCCTCCTATAAGGCAGAACCGGAAACCTTCCGGGGCCTGGGCGTTATAAAACTGGATGAATGGCTCGGGCTGCCAGCTGATTCACAGGGTAGCTGTGAATACTACCTGCAGCAACAGCTGGTTAAGCCGCTGTCGCTTAATGACGAAAGGTATATCGGTTTCCGGCAGGATACGGCCGAAGCCGAAATGGAATGTAAACGGGTGGAAGCCGCTATCACTTTAGGTGGGGGTATAGACTGGTGTGTCCTGGGCCTTGGAACAAATGGACACCTTGGCTTTAATGAGCCCGGTAATTTCCTGTACGCAGACAACCATAAAGCCGAACTGGCCGCAGATTCTCGTGAACATGAGATGCTAAAAGACCACAGGGAAAAACCGTATTTTGGCCTTACCCTGGGAATGAGGGCCATAATGCAATCGCGCAGGATAATTCTTTTACTTACAGGTACAGGCAAACAACAGGCAGTTTCTGCACTCCTCGAAAGAACTGTCAGCAGCCATTTACCGGCTTCCTTTCTTTGGCTTCATCCTGAGGCCTATTGCTTCAGGGATTTAAAAACAACCGCCTTCTGATACACGGCTTTATTTTACGCCAGCTGTTGTAGCCCGGAATTGTTTCCTGACTGCAATCACCTCGAATCCACCTTTGTAACGGAAAAATTAAAAATCTGTTAAATTAAAAGTGCAACTGTTAAATTAAAAATAGGGCTGTTATTTTTTGATACCTTGTATGGATAACGAGCATAACCGATCATTAAAAATTTTCCTATGCCAACCTATCAGCTTACAGTTAACGGGCAGTCTCGAACTGTGGATGTCAGTGAAGACATGCCCTTATTATGGGTTTTGAGGGACCATCTTGATTTAGTGGGGACCAAATACGGATGTGGGATAGCCCAATGCGGGGCCTGCACCATTCACATTGACGGTGATGCCGTACGGAGTTGTGCCCTAACCGCGGCACAGGCTGAAGGTAAATCCATTACGACCATTGAAGGCCTGTCTGAAGACGGTTCTCACCCCGTACAACAAGCATGGGAAGAAGTGGATGTCCCCCAGTGTGGTTATTGTCAGGCAGGTCAGATCATGACTGCCTCCGCTTTTCTGGAGAAGAATCCAAATCCCACGGAAACTGAGATCAAGGATGCTATGAATGGTAATATTTGCCGATGCGCATCCTATACAAGAATCTTCAGGGCTGTGGAAATGGCTGCATTCAGAAACCAATAATTGTTACCGGTTACGGGATCAGAGGTTACGGCCCATGGCAGATCCTGAATATCAAGTAAGTAAATAAACCATGCACAAAGCAAACAACATGTCTAGTTCAACATCTACAGTAACTTTTAGCAGAAGAGCATTTATGAGGACCAGTTCCCTGGCCGGCGGAGGACTCCTCATTGGGTTTAATTTCTTCACCGCCTGCAAACCTGAGGTTGAACCTCCAGTTGATTTAGCCTCGCTTAACTATAAGGATTTCAATGCTTTCATAAAAATATCGGAAACCGGAGAGGTAACCATCTTTTCACCCAACCCGGAAGTGGGTCAGGGGGTAAAGACCGCTATGCCAATGATTATCGCGGAGGAACTGGATGTAGCATGGGATAAGGTTTACGTACAGCAGGGAATTTTAGACACTAATAATTATACGCGCCAGGTTGCCGGTGGCAGCCAATCCATCCGCTTCGGGTGGGATCCACTGAGACAGACCGGGGCCACTGCCCGGCAAATGCTGATTAATGCTGCAGCTGCGCGCTGGGGGGTAGACCCTTTGGAATGTACTGCCGGAGAAGGCGTTATTTCGAATGCCGCAGGGGATAAACTTGGATATGGAGAACTGGTAAGCGAGGCAGCGGCCATGGAGATTCCGGAGAATGTTTCCCTGAAGGAGCCAAAGGATTACAAGATTATTGGCAAAGAATTGAAAAATGTGGATATTAAAAATATAATTACCGGGAAACCCCTATTTGGATTGGATTACAAAGCGGATGGCATGGTACACGCCTCGGTGTTGAGGCCACCGGCATTCGGACAAAAACTTGAAACATATGATGACTCCGAAGCAAGGGCTGTAAGCGGGGTGTCTGAGGTGATAAGATTCGGCGATAAGATAGCTGTTATCGCCAATGACACCTGGACGGCCATGAAAGGCAAAAAGGCACTGAAAGCCAGCTGGACTGCCGGCACCAGGGGAGAATCCACAGAAGACCACGACAAAATATTACTTGACCTGCTGAATGGGAATAAATTTGAAACACTTCGTACTGACGGGGATGTTAAGAAGGCGTTTGCCCTGGCCGATAAGGTATTGGAGCGCACTTATGAATCGCCATTCCTCCCTCACAATTGCCTGGAACCCATGAACTTTTATGCAAATGTGACGGAGGATAAGATTCATTTGGTGGGTCCTATTCAGACTCCTGAAGGTACGGCCAAAAGCATTGCTGAGGAACTGGGAAGGGACTTTGAGGACGTTAGCCTGGAGATGACCCGTATCGGAGGCGGCTTCGGAAGGCGATTATATGGTGATTTTGCCCGGGAAGCGGCTCAGGTTTCCAACCTTGCCAAAAAACCTGTTAAACTTGTTTATTCCAGAGAGGACGATATGACGGCCGGAATATTCAGACCGGCAATAAAGTACCGCATCAAGGCTGCTGTTAAAGACGGAAAGGTTACCGCTTACCACCTTAAGGAAGCCGCTGTTAATTCAAATATGTATGGCCTGATTCCGAATTTTTTCCCTGCAGGGGCCATCGAAAATTACCAGGTAGATGTTGCCAAATACGAAAGCAATATAACCACAGGTGCATGGCGGGCACCCTACACGAATTTCCTTGCCTTTGCGGAACAAAGTTTCTTTGACGAACTTGCCGAATTAATGGAAGTAGACAGGATAAAATTGCGTCTCGACCTGCTGCAGAAAGTTAAGGGGACTACGGATGAACGCATTCAGTACTCCCCTGAACGAATGGAAGAGGTGATTAAAACCGCTGTTGCAAAATCAGGCTGGGGTACCAAGCCCGAAGGAGTATTCCAGGGCTTTGTAAATTATTACTGCCATAACAGCCATGTAGCGGAAGTAGCCGATGTAGAGATTGAAAATGGAAAGCCCGTTGTTAAAAAGGTAACCTGTGTCGTCGATTGCGGAATTGTTATAAACCCTCTCGGAGCGACCAATCAGGCTGAAGGGGGTGTAATTGATGGCATAGGACATGCCATGTACGGAGATTTCGCATTTTTGGATGGTGTTCCCCAGGCCAGTAACTTTGATAAGTTCCACCTGATCCGGATGAATGAGAGCCCTAAGGTTGAAGTACACTTTATACACAACGAACTATCGCCCACCGGACTTGGGGAACCAAGCCTTCCTCCGGCAGGCGGTGCCATTGCCAATGCTTTTAAAGCGGCCACCGGAATAAGATTGTATAACCAGCCCTTTAACAAATACCCGGAATTACTGAATGTTCCGGCCCAGGAAATTATTGGTTAATATGACGATTTTACTTTTTGGAGTAACAAAGGATATTGTGGGGAGTAATTCCCTTTCGATGCCTATGTCCGGAACATCACAATTAAAAACGGTTGGCGCTTTAAAAGCTTACCTCGGCAAAACTTATCCGGGACTCAGGGAACTTTCCTCCCTGGCTGTGGCGGTAAACAATTCCTATGCCGAAGATTCCATGCCCATCAGTCACTTTGATGAAATTGCCCTGATTCCGCCTGTTAGCGGGGGGTAAGTAAAAGTTTGCGGTGCGACCTTACAGGCTGTTTCGTTCCGGGTTTATAGGAATTCCGCTATTTTTGCAGTAATTTAATGGCAGAAAGGAAATCCGTTCAAACAATGAATGAATAAACATGCTGATAGATAACCATAACAGAACAATTAACTACCTCAGGCTGGCCGTTACAGATAGGTGTAACCTGCGCTGTAATTATTGTATGCCCGCCGAAGGCATCGATTTTGCCAAAAAGGATACCCTGCTGTCTGTGAAGGAACTCACCCTTTTGAGTGAAATCCTGGTCAGGGAGGGAATAGACAAAATCCGCATTACCGGCGGGGAGCCTTTTGTGCGTAAGGATCTGATGCAGTTGCTGCGGAACCTTAGTAAAATAAATGGTCTTCAGGATATTTCAATCACCACCAACGCCACCCTGATAGGGCCGCATATAAGTGAATTGCACGAACTCGGAGTCAGAAATATCAATGTGAGCATGGATGCCATCCACCGTGAAACTTTTGAACGTATTACGCGGAGAGATCAGTATGATACGGTTTACAATAACCTGATTAAACTTATCCATGGGGGTTTTAATGTTCGGATCAACTTCATTGTCCTGGAAAACCAAAACATACAGGATATTCTCCCTGTGCTTCAATTGACAAAACATTATCCGGTATCTGTACGCTTTCTGGAAGAAATGCCTTTTAACGGGGGCACTAAAGGTTTCGAAAGCATCCGCTGGAACTACAAGAAAATCCTTGAATACATTACAGCAGCAAACCCGGATTTTAAAAAACTGGCATCTCCGGCTACCTCCACTTCCATCAATTATAAAATCGAAGGGCACAAAGGTACCTTTGGCCTGATCCCTTCATTTAGCCGAACGTTTTGTGGCAGTTGCAACAGGTTAAGGGTCACGGCAACGGGGGATGTAATCACCTGTTTATACGGTAAGCCGAAAATGAATGTCAGGAGCATTATAAGGGGTGCGGAGCCGGAATCCGAACTGCGGGCCGCCATCCACAACACCATAGGCACGAGGGAGAAAACAGGTTTTGATGCCCAACGGGCCCATTCGGGGGTATTCGAAAGTTCCATGACTTCGATCGGTGGCTGAATCATGGTAATTCAGCCTATGAATATTTTAATTCAGGAATAATGAACAGTACCCGGAATCCAAAAATAGTACAGGGGAGGCTTTTCGGTCTGGTCCTTTCTGGCGGGAAAAGCACCCGTATGGGGATTGATAAGGGAAATATCAGCTATCACGGCCTGCCGCAGCGGGAGTATTTGTACAATATGCTGAATGGCATATGCGAAAGAACATTTCTGAGTATCCGTGCAGACCAACAACAGGGTATTCCTGCCGGAAAGGATGCAATTGTAGATAAAGACGAATACAAAGGGCCTTTTAATGGTATTATGAGCGCCCACAAACTATATAAGGATATGGCCTGGATAGTATTGGCCTGCGACCTTCCCCTTATCAACACGGAAACCATCAGCCGTCTCATTTCATTTCGGGATCCTGCCAGGGATGCCACCGCCCTTGCTACAAAAGAAAGTGGATTACCAGAACCCCTGGCAGCCATATGGGAACCCCATGGCCTGGCAAAGGCAATGGTTCACCTGCGAAATACTGAAGGCAGCTGCCCAAGAAAATTCCTTTTGAAATCAGATATTTCAATTGTATTTCCGGAAAGCGACCTGCTGCTTAGCAATGCGAATTCTCCAGTGGAATATGAGGAAATTCGGGATAAATTGGCAACCCAATGAAATCTGACCGTTATATCAGGCAAACCAGCCTTAAAGGATTTGGCACTGAAGCACAGGCAAAACTTAAGGCCTCGAGGGTACTTGTTGTGGGCCTTGGCGGGCTGGGTATCCCTGTTGTGCAGTACCTGAATGCCATGGGTGTTGGAACCCTTGGGCTTGTAGAACAGGATGTGGTAGATTTGTCCAACCTCCAGAGGCAGGTCTTATATACTGAAAGCGATGTGCACCGTCCAAAATTAGACCTTGCCCAGGAATTTCTTAAACAGCGTAACTCGGGTACAAAGATACATACATATGATTCCTTTCTGAACCGGCAGAATGCCCTCGACATAATACAGGGTTACGATCTGGTAATAGACGCCAGCGATAATTTCGCTACCCGTTACCTTATTAACGATAGCTGTGTGATCCTGCGCAAACCATTCGTCTACGGTGCGCTTCACGGTTTTGAAGGGCAGGTATGCGTTTTTAACTTCCAGGGGGGGCCAACCTACCGCTGCCTCTTCCCGGAAATGCCTGGGATACATGAGATACCTGACTGTAATACCAATGGCGTTCTGGGAGTGATCCCGGGTATAGTGGGAAGCTTTCAGGCCCTGGAAGCAGTTAAGCTCCTTACTGGCACCGGTAATGTTTTGTCGGGCATGCTGATGCTCTATAACGGCCTTGACCAGTCTGTTCGGAAGATCAGTTTTCCCCTGAATCCAAAAAATCTCGAGATCAGGATGCTAAGGGATCATTATGGGGAGCCGGGATGCCGCGTTGATGAGGAGATCGGGAATGCAGCTTTTGCCGGGATCATTGAAAGGGGCGAGCCTGTCCGGATAATCGACGTTCGTGATCCCGGGGAATTTGAAAGCCTGCGACTGCCCGGGTCCATTAATATCCCTCTTGGGGCAATCAACTTACACCGGGAAGAATTCGAAGTGCAGAAAACGGTATATTTAATTTGTGCAACAGGAAAACGCAGCAGGGAAGCGCTGCAATGGATCAAAGCGAACTTTCCGCAACTTACGGCCTACAGTGTGGAGGGCGGAATCCGGAATCTAAATACCTATGCCTCCGAATGATTTCCCTAAGCAATACATTGAACCGGTTGCCAGCCCTGCTTTCTTTAGGAAAAACTTAATGCGCCTTATATGGTATGATCTCTTTTGAAAACGCGTATGGATCCGTCCTTGAACATTGCAGGAATTTCGGGACGGAAAAGGTGCCTATAAAAGAGGCCGGCGGCAGGGTACTGGCCGAGGCGGTTTATGCCGACAGGGACTTTCCTCCTTCAGACCGGGCTACCAAAGACGGCATTGTAATCAATTACAATGCCATCGAAAAGGGAAGGGTGGCCTTTGAAGTGGATGGGGTACTTCCGGCCGGAGAACCCGCTTCCATATTACGGCGGGAAAGCCTGTGTTTGGAAATTATGACAGGAGCAGTAATCCCATATGATGCCGACACTGTAATCATGTATGAGGATCTGGAAATAACCCACGGCATTGCAAAAATAAATATGCATCCGAAAAAGGGTCAGAATATTCACCGTAGGGGGAGCGACCGCAGGAAAGGCGAATTGGTTTTAAAGGAGAACATCAGGCTAAGCCCGGCCGACATTGCAATTCTGGCCTCAGTTGGTCATTCCGAGGTGAGGGTGAGAAGAATGCCGGCCATCGCAGTTATTTCCACAGGGGATGAACTTGTAGATGTAGACAGTATCCCCCTGCCACACCAGGTTAGGACTTCAAATGCATACCAGTTGTTTACGGCCCTTCGCGAGGAGGGTATTACACCTTTGCTGCTCCATGTTTCAGACGACAAAGACATCATCCGGCAGCGACTCTCCTATGCCGTATCTGAGATGGATATACTGCTACTTAGCGGGGGTGTTTCCCGTGGAAAATTTGACTATATCCCCCTTGTCCTGGAGGAACTTGGAGTCGAAAAAATATTCCATAAAGTGCTGCAGCGTCCGGGAAAGCCATTTTGGTTTGGAAAACTGCGTGGCTCCGGTGCCCTGGTATTTTCTTTTCCTGGAAACCCGGTTTCAACCTATGTCTGCTACTATTGCTACTTCAGGGATTGGCTTCATAAGTCACTTGGGCTTCCATTAAGCAAAATTGATGTAATTTTAGAGGATACGATGGTCGCCATGGGTGAACTTACCTGGCTGATTGGTGTAAAAACCCGCTGGGAACAGGGGCAACTGTTGGCAAAGGAAATTAAAGGGAATGGGAGCGGCGACCTTACAAGCCTTGCAGACAGTGACGGTTTTGTTTGCCTGAATCCCCGGGAAACACCCTACCAAAGGGGAAATGCCGTTCCATTTGTTCCTACAAGAAAATTGATTTAAATGACCCATGAGTTTAAAAAAATAGTACAGACCTATCAACAACTGACCGGATCGGACCGCAAAGCTGTAATGGCCACTGTTGTAGCACTGGAAGGTACTTCATACAGAAGGCCGGGGGTAAGGATGCTTATTTTAGATGATGGCAGGATGATCGGAGCCGTAAGTGGCGGCTGTGTTGAAAAGGAAGTTTTAAGGCAGGCTGAGAGTGTATTTCGGAGCGGTATTCCCAGGGTAATGACCTACGATGGCCGGTACCGCCTGGGTTGCGAAGGCATTTTGTACATTATGATCGAGCCTTTTTCGCCATCAGCTGATTTTTTTAAAATGTTCGCTGAAGTACTTGATAAACGGGCCGATTTCCGGATTGTTAGCTATTACGGGCCCCAGGAGGATCCAAATGAGAAATTTGGAAG
>CAYSVQ010000161.1:0-3095 GCA_964434565.1 uncultured Flavobacteriaceae bacterium
TGCTTAAAAAGGTTTGTAATTCGAATGTTGAGAACATAATCGTTTTATAACCAATCCTTGAAAATTGAACCATATCAATATTATTCAAGTCTGATTTTTCCAGATTAAGCTTAAAATTCCCATACTCATCTGATACGGTCCCTTTTGCCTTATCAATAATTCCTATGTTCACATAGTCCACAGCAGAACCTGATTGTATGTCAAGCACCCTTCCTTGTAAAATTTCCTGAGTAAAGAGAAATTGAACTTGAATAAAAGCCAGCAGCAAGAACCAAAATTTATTCTTCATTATAACAAATTGTAGCTCCGTGATTAAGAGTTATAACATAAATATACAGAAATTACCTACTCGACTTTCCTTTTCCGAATGCAACGCATTCAAAAAACATAGCCTGGCAAAATCCCTCCCCAAAACCCATCTTAAGTTTTGGCGAGGTTTCACTAAGTTGATCTTATTCATCTGACGAACGGGAATAGGCACGCAATTTTATCCGTTCCTGCAGCCGGGTCATGTCTTCACTTAATTTGGCATCCAGAACTTTCGCATAGATCTGAGTGGTTTTGATGGAAGTATGCCCCAGCATTTTACTCACCGACTCAATAGGTACTCCATTAGATAAAGTAACGGTAGTGGCAAATGTATGCCGGGCAACATGGGTGGTCAGGTGCTTGTTGATCTTACTCAGGTCAGCCAGCTCCTTTAAATACACGTTGTAATTCTGGTTGGCTGGTACGGGGAGTAAACCCTTTCCTCCCTTCACATGGGGGTGGTCTGCATATTTGTCTAACAGCTTTTCGGCTTCCGGTATAAGAGGAATACTGCTTAGGGTCTTGGTCTTTTTCCTTTGGGTTTTTATCCATCGCCTGCCGTCCATCCCCAAAACAATATCATCTTTCTTCAGTTTATAGACATCCCCATAAGCCAGGCCTGTGAAACAACAAAAAAGAAAGATATCCCGAACCCGGTCCATTCGCTGTTGGGGAACGTCCAGCAATGCCAGCCGGTCCAGTTCGGCCTCGGTAAGATATGGCCGTTCTTTGGCTACCCAACGGGCTTTCCAGTGAAAGAATGGGTCGCGACTGATCCATTCATTGGCATAGGCGATCCGGATGATCTTCTTGAAATTAACAAGATACTTGGTAGCGCTGTTGGGGCTTAAATCCTTTACAGCCTTCAGGTAATACTCCAGGCCGGTAATAAATTCGTGGTCGATCTTTTTTAAGGGGTAATCCTTCTTCCTGTAGGTGTGTGAAATATAATCGCTCAGGTGCGTATAGCAAGCGTTGTAACGCTGAAGGGTGCCACGGGTATATCCTTTATCCAGCAGGCTTTCCATCTCCTCATTATGCTGCTTAAAAACCTCCAGCACCATGCGCTGTTTGCGCTCCTTTCCCAGGTAGGTGTTCACAATGGTTTCGGCCGTAGCGGGGCTGCCCTCTTTCAGGAGTTCGTCATAGATCTCAAAGCAACGGTTTTTGACCAGGTCCAGGAAACGGTTCATATCGGCCACTTCTTTAGAGGTACCCCGTACTTTTCCACTGCGTGGGTTCCATTTGTAGGACTCGACGGTGCGACCCAAACTAAACTCGGTGCGCTGGCTGTTTATGGTAATCCTGGCATAGAGTAGGACCTTCTCTTGATCGTGTTTTAGTTTCCTTTTAGGATAAAAATGGACATTCATGGTACCGTACATAGGTGAAAAAGTGTTAAAGTTTCACCAGAAGGTACAAAATGTAAATGTTAAAATTTCGTCGTAAAGGTTTTGTTAACAGTCGATTACAGCGATTTTGGTGACTCCAATAATGAGAAAGTCGGAGGCACCTTGAGAGGCACCTGAATATTCGATTTAAATCGATTTATTTGAATTCATTCAAAATAAAAAACCCTGTAAATCAATAACTTACAGGGCATTGCGAATTTTTCAATCAAATTTAGCGGTCTGGACGGGACTCGAACCCGCGACCCCCTGCGTGACAGGCAGGTATTCTAACCAACTGAACTACCAGACCAATGATTCTACCCGCCTGAGGCGGCCTCTGGCAACAGCCAGATTCAAACCTTGTTACTTTGCTTTTAAAAGCGTGTGCAAATATACGCTGCTAATTGTATTCCGCAAACAATTTAATCAAATTAACCAAAGTTTTCTGTTTCACGTAGAAGTATGTGTTGACACCTGAAGTATCAATCAGTTCAAACACCAGACCACTAAATTTTATGGCGTGGGAAACCAGTGGCAAATCTCCTGATAATCAGCAAACACCAGGAAATATTGGAAGCCTGTTCAAATAATAATCATCCCGTCGGGGACTAGCTTCAGGTAGCATGAGTTACCCATAGGAAATAGTTGTATAATTAGGTAGCGAATATGTTTTTCAGACCGCCCAGGGTGCAACAACATCCTATACCGGACAGCACGGTTTCGACCGCCACCATTGTTGTGGCCTACCCATATCATGTCCCTTAGGGGACGATACATAAATACTGCTCGGGATATCCATAGATAATCCGACTTTCCTGTACCTGACAGTACGAGATGCCTACGTTTGATTGGCGTGGCCCACCGATATCACGTCCCTGACGGGACGATTTGTCTGCTGCGAACAGCATCCGATAGAAATACCAGACGCTTCTTTATTCCAGGATCATAGAGCGGGTAGGGTGCAACAATAAAGTGCAAGTCCACATGGAAAGAAAAACGCCTCTTCATTTTGCTACCTCCTCTCTGCAAATTATAATAACAAATCCGAATTCAAATCTTACCATGATGAATATCATCCAACTATACTATCCGGGATGATATAAATCATCCTTAGGCCCGCCTGTCAATGATAACTTTGTTGCAAATATCTAAACCTTCTACTACTATGAAATCTCCGAAAGTATTGATTGCAGCTTTTTTATTTATTCTTGTTATTCAAACAAACAATGCGCAGGACCACTGGTTTGTTGAGTTACGTCCGGGCATTAATTTTGCTGCAAAGGATATGGCAGATGCAGAACTTAAAACAGGCTTCGGTGCAGAGTTAATAGTGGGCTACAATTTTATGGAACACCTGGGAGCCTATGCAGGCTGGGGTTGGAACAAGTTTAGTTC
>CAYSVQ010000162.1:0-10531 GCA_964434565.1 uncultured Flavobacteriaceae bacterium
CTGCGCAAAAAAAGAAGCAGAAAACCTGATTTCAGCCTTCCAACAGTTTCTGCAGGATACGTTCCACGCCCAGTGAATCGTTACTCAGGGTGCGGTATTTCGCGGCGTTCAGCACATTGGGATGCGCGTTTTCCATGGCCACGCTAAATTCTGAGAGGGCCATCATTTCTAGATCGTTATTGTAATCCCCGAAGACCAGGGTTTCCGAAGGACTGATAGCGTACTCATCCTGTATCTTCTTTAGTGCGAAACCCTTGTGGGCATCGTTGTGCGAGAGATCCACCCAGTTTTCACCGGAGACCTTCACCTTAAGCCGATCCTCAAACTGCCTTACCGAAGGGTAGATATGGTTTTCCGAATCCACATGGTGGTATACGGCTATTTTCATGATCTCCCCTTTATGGTTTTTCAGGTCATCCAGAATCTCATAATCGGTGTAGTACTCCTTTAGTTTATCGATAAAAAAGTTAGAGGTAGTCTGTATATATGCTTTGTCTTTTCCGCAAAGTACCGGATAACAATCCGCAACTTCCTCCAGTACAGTAAGTACATGGTTCCGGATATCCCTCTTCAGGGGATTGGAAACAAGCTCCCTGCCTTTATGCATGGCAAATCCCCCGTTTTCGGCAATTATTATGATATCATCCTTTATGGCGCTGAGTTTCTCCTCAATACTGTTGAACTGCCGGCCGCTGGCTGCTGCGAAGAGGATGTCCTTCCGCCTCATTTCCCTGAATAAATCGAAAAACAACGGACTCACTTCATGGTCTGAATTAAGCAGGGTCCCGTCCATGTCGCTCACTACCAGTCTGATTCCGGATAAATTCATGCAGTTGTTTTTAAGGAAGCCACAAAGGTATTTTATTCTGAATGATATTGGGCCTGGTTTACAGAAGTTTTACATTTACCTAAAACGGGAGATATGAAGGTATTTCAGAAGGAAATCCGGCTCAGGCCCTATGGCCGCGGCTTTCATCTTATCAGCACGGAACTCATGGAGCAGTTTCCGGAAATTGGCGGGATCCGGGTGGGCATCCTGCATGTTTTTATTAAACATACATCGGCCGGACTTACCCTTAACGAAAATGCCGACCCTACTGTACGGGCCGATTTTGAAAGCCATATGAACAGGATGGTGCCCGAAAATGCTCCGTACTTTATGCATACCGTGGAAGGGCCCGATGATATGCCTGCGCATATCAAGGCCTCCCTTATGGGTTCGTCCGTGCAGTTGCCAATTACAAATGGCAAAGCCAACCTGGGTACCTGGCAGGGGATTTACCTATGCGAACACCGGGATCATGCTTCCGGCAGGAGGTTGGTACTTACAGCATTCGGAAATTAGCCAAACATATGGGAGCGGCCTGGCCAGGATAGGTTTTCTGGTACCGAACAACAAAAAAACCCCGGCTGGAGCCAGGGTTTTCAAGCGAATTGGTTTGGTCTTATTTTACTTTTTCCACAACGGCCTTAAAGGTATCGGGGTGGTTCATGGCAAGGTCCGCGAGGACTTTTCTGTTAAGTGATATGTTCCCTGCTTTCACTTTCCCCATGAATTGTGAATAGGACATTCCGTGCAAACGGGCCCCGGCATTGATACGGGTGATCCATAGGGAACGGAAATTCCTTTTCTTGTTTCTGCGGTCCCTGTAGGAATACAGCATGGCTTTTTCTACCGCGTTCTTCGCGACAGTCCACACATTCTTACGTCTTCCAAAGAACCCTTTGGCCTGCTTCATCACCTTCTTTCTCCTGGCTCTGGAAGCAACTGAATTTACTGATCTTGGCATTTCTGATGTAGGTTTTGTAGCAGGCGATCCGTTTTTGCCTTAGGCATGCTATCCGGATACTTTGAGGCCTGACTCCATGGTTAATAATACGTACCGTTCCTGAACTTATTTCAAACGCAATTGTTCCAGGATACTGTTTTTGTCGGCCTGATCCACCAGAGTGGAGTGCGTTAACCGAAGCTTACGCTTTTTAGATTTCTTTGTAAGAATATGGCTCTTAAAAGCATGCTTTCTTTTAATTTTTCCAGAACCGGTTAGCTTAAACCGCTTTTTGGCACTGGATTTTGTTTTCATTTTGGGCATTTCTTCCTCTTTATTAATTATCTCGCTTGCGCTGGGAAACCTGAACCGGGTTCGGGGTTTCTCATTTTTTTGTCCTGGGTGCTAAAAACATGGTCATCCTTTTTCCTTCCAGTCTGGGCATCTGCTCTACCTTTCCGATATCTTCCAGTTCCGAGGCCAGTTTCAACAACAATATCTCACCCTGTTCCTTATAAACGATGGAGCGGCCTTTAAAAAACACATAGGCTTTTAATTTGGCGCCGTCCTTTAAAAATTTCTCCGCATGTTTCTTCTTAAAATCGTAGTCATGGTCGTCCGTATTCGGACCGAAACGGATTTCCTTTACCACTACTTTGGAAGCTTTGGCCTTCATGGCCTTTTCCCTCTTTTTCTGTTCGTAAAGAAATTTTTTATAATCAATGATCTTACAGACCGGGGGATCGGCATTAGGGGATATCTCAACCAGGTCGAGACCTAACTCCTCTGCCTTGTCGAGGGCTTCGCGAAAGGGAAAAACTCCCATCTCCACGTTATCACCAACCAGCCGTACTTTGGCTGACGTAATTTTTTCATTGATATTATGAGGGTTTTTGTTTTCCCTCCTGGGTTGAGGCTTAAATCTTCTCCGTATTGCTATGGCTACTGCTTTTTAATTAAACTTATTATTCTGCTTTAAACGACTTTAAGGTACTACTAATTTCCTTCCCGACCAAGTCTGCGAATTGCTGCAGGATTAACTTGCCCAGGTCTTCGCCCCCATGCCGGCGGACAGACAGGGAGCTTTGTTGCTCCTCCTCTTCGCCCACTATCAGCATGAAAGGAATTTTATTCATCTCAGCCTCCCGGATCTTTTTGCCTACAGTCTCGTTCCTCTTGTCAATGAGGGCGCGAATTTCGTGATTTTCCAGTGAAATTAAAACTTTTTCTGCATATTTTTCATGCTTCTCACTTACAGGTAAAATGATCACCTGTTCCGGGGTAAGCCATAACGGGAAATTTCCGCCGGTATGTTCCAGTAAAAGGGCTATAAAACGCTCCATACTTCCAAAAGGGGCGCGGTGTATCATTACCGGCTGATGCAATTCATTATCCCTTCCTTTGTAGGTAAGATCGAAGCGCTTGGGCAGGTTATAATCTACCTGTATGGTGCCCAGCTGCCATTTACGCCCCAGCGCATCCTTAACCATGAAGTCCAGCTTGGGGCCATAAAATGCCGCTTCGCCCTGAACTACAGTATAATCCAGGCCTTTTGTCTCCGCGGCGTTAATAATAGCTTGTTCAGCCTTTTCCCAAACATCCGGAGCACCCATATATTTATCCGGCTGTTCCGGGTCGCGTACAGATACCTGGGTTGAAAAATTTTCAAAGCCCAGGGATCCCAGCACATAGAGCGACAGGTCTATGACATCCATAAATTCCTGGTCGAGTTGCTCTGGAGTACAGAAAATATGCGCATCGTCCTGTGTAAAACCCCTGACCCTGGTTAATCCGTGCAATTCCCCGCTCTGCTCATAGCGGTAAACCGTACCGAACTCGGCATATCTTTTGGGTAAGTCGCGGTAACTGAAAGGCTGCGCGTTGAAAATTTCAATATGGTGCGGACAGTTCATGGGTTTCAGCAGGAATTCTTCATCTGCCTTTGGGGTATGAATGGGCTGAAAACTGTCTTGCCCGTACTTCTCATAGTGGCCGGAGGTTATATAGAGCTCCTTTTGCCCAATATGCGGGGAAATGACCATCTCGTAACCGGCTTTTTTCTGTGCCTTCTTCAGGAATTGTTCCAGCCGTTCGCGGAGGGCCGCGCCTTTAGGCAACCAGAGAGGCAGGCCCTGGCCAACCTTCTGGGAAAAGGTAAACAACCCAAGTTCCTTTCCGAGCTTGCGATGGTCTCTTTTTTTGGCTTCCTCCAGCAGCTGCAGGTATTCTGTAAGTTCTTTTTGCTTGGGGAAGGAAATCCCGTAAACCCTTGTAAGCTGGGGCTTGGTTTCATCTCCCCTCCAATAGGCCCCTGCAACATTCAGGATTTTAATCGCCTTAATATGCCCGGTATTGGGGATGTGGCCCCCCCTGCACAGGTCGGTAAAGGTATCGTGGTCGCAGAAGGTGATCTGACCATCTTCCAGGTTTTCAATAAGTTCAAGCTTGTATTCGTTTCCAGCAGCCTTATAAAATTCAAGGGCGCCCGCTTTGGACACCGACCGCATTTTAAAATCGTGCTTCCCCCTGGCGATTTCGAGGGCCTTCTTCTCTATGGCTGGAAAATCCTTGTCGGAAATACTGTGGTCCCCGAAATCCACATCGTAATAAAAACCATTTTCTATCGGGGGCCCAATGGTGAGTTTGGTCCCCGGATACAGCTCCTCAAGTGCCTGGGCCACTACGTGTGACGTGGAATGCCAGAAAGCTTTTTTCCCCATGGCATTCTCCCAGGTATGCAGGACGAGGCTGCCATCAACCGTAAGCGGGCTCGAGATTTCCACAACTTTTCCATTAAAGGTAGCAGAGATGACATTCCTGGCCAGCCCCTCGCTGATATCCCTGGCGACCGCCATTGGATCGATCCCCTCCGGGTATTTCTTTATGCTTCCGTCGGGAAGGGTAATATAGATCATGCCTTTTTTTCCGGTTATATATAAGTGCCCAAAGATAACACCTTGGTACGATGCGGGCAATTAAAGGTTGATGATTTTAGACCGGCCATGGTGGCCACCCACAAGGGGACCTTCCGGGGGAGTGATTTCTCTGTGAAACGCTGCGTTTTTGCCTATTGGCGTTTCCCGAACAAAGCGTCGATCAGGGTTTTGATACCGTAGAATCCCAGGCCAATGGCAGCAATGGCCAAAACTAAACCCAGGATCAGTACCGGAATAAAGAGGGGGTGCCCTTCGTTTTTAAAAGCCTGGTAAATGGCGAAGGGGGCACTGAACATCAGCACCACGGTAAAGGCAAGGAATTTTACACCTTTTATCAGAAGGGTTTTATCGGTTCGCATGGGCAGGATTTCTTTGCTCCTTCAAATGTACCAATTAAAAGCTATATTAGGGGGGCCTGCCTTTGGCCATGTGTTGCAATTATTGAGGAAAGCCATGAAATTTTTGCTGATCCCGGATAAATTTAAGGGCTCCCTGAGCGCCGACGAAGTAATCGGAGCCATGAAGGAAGGAATCCTTTCGGCTCTCCCCGATTCCGAATGTTTCGGGGTGCTGGCTTCCGACGGGGGAGACGGGTTCCTCGACGCCATTGCCAAATACAGGACTACGGAGCAGATCGTGCATGACACTACCGATCCGCTCGGCAGACCAATACAGGCACACTATCTTTTTAACGGCGAAAGTTCGGAGGCATATGTCGAACTTGTACAGGCGGCCGGTTTGGTACTGCTTGACGAAGGGGAAAGGTCGGCGATTCAAACTTCCACTTACGGTACCGGCCTGCAGATCGGGCACGCAATTGCTAAAGGGGCTAAAACCGTTTACATTGGCCTTGGGGGCAGCGCTACTACCGATGGGGGAACGGGGATTGCCCGCGCCCTGGGCTATCGCTTCCTCGATAGTAGCGGTAAGGAATTGGAAGCCAAAGGCGGGAATCTTTTAAAAATGGTATCTATTGATGCAACCAATGCAGGAGACCTGAAGAACCGGGTTTCCCTTATCGCTGTCTGCGACGTAGACAACCCATTGTATGGCCCCGGCGGTGCTGCATATGTTTATGCCGGGCAGAAAGGGGCCTCGCAACGGGATATTGAAATGCTCGACAGGGGACTCCGGCATTTAGACGCCCTGGTTGCCGGCCAGCTTGGAAAAAAACCGGCTCACATTCCCGGTGCCGGAGCTGCCGGCGGCACCTCCTATGGGCTAAAGGCCTTTTTTGACGCGGAATTCCTCGGAGGCACCTCCTTTATCCTGCAAATGGCGGGCATCAGGGAACTTTTAGACGATCACAGCATAGACTATATCCTGACCGGGGAAGGGAAGATCGATAGCCAAACCCTTAGTGGCAAACTTATCAGCGGGATCATCGACCTTGGCAGGCAATTCAACATTCCTGTAATCGCAGCATGCGGCAAACTCGGGATTCCTCTACAGGAAATAAAAGCAGCCGGAGTAAAGGATGTCATAGAAGTGAGCAAGCGCGGGAAGTCTCTGCAATATAACATGACATATGCAGCCCCCTTGCTAAAGGAGGCGGTTCGCCATTACTTTCAGAAATAATGTATGCCCACTATGACATGGCGATAATTCAATGGCTGCCCGGCAGAGGAAATGCAGCTTCACAAGCAGGCAGCCAGGGCGAAGGGATATACCGTTTTAAAATTTCAGAACTTAAAATTATAGGTTAATGCCGGCACGATGCCAAAAATCGACGTGCGTACCGCTTCATTTACCCCTGTATCCTGGTTACGCCTGAAGTTTATTGAGGCGGCATTGCGACGGCTATAGATGTTATAAATGCTGAATACCCATTCGGTCTTCCAACTCCGGCCTGCATTTTTTCTGGGCTTAAGGGTTGCCGAAATATCGAGCCGGTGATAATCGGGCAACCGCTCCTTGTTGCGCAGCCCGTAGTAGGGGATAGTGATCCCCTGGAATTCAAATTGTCCGATAGGATAATTGGTAGGCTGCCCGGTCTGGTAGATAAAATTTGAACTAAAACTCCATTTCTCATTCAGGTCATAATTCCCGAAAAGGGCAATATCGTGTGTTTTATCGTAAGGGCTGCTGTACCATTCCCCCAGGTTGATCCCGGTTTCCTGGTTAGATCGCCCATTGTCTACCGCGGATTCCCTTCCCGGGGTACGTTGTTCCGAACGGGAAAGGGTATATGCCAGCCAGCCCTGTAAACTCCCCTCATTTTTACGTAACAGCAACTCAAGTCCGTAAGCCCTCGCCTCCCCGTTAAGGATCACCTGTTCAATGGCGTTGTTTGCGATAAGGTTGGCCCCGTCTATATAATCTATACGGTTTTGTATGTCTTTATAAAATATTTCAGTCTCCAGCGAATAACGGCCTTCAGCGATATTCCGGAAATACCCGAAGGCATACTGGTCCAGTAGCTGAGGTTTTACGAAGGGCCCGCTGGGAGTCCATACATCCAGGGGGGTAGGGGAGCTTGTATTGGATAGCAGGTGCAGGTATTGCGCAATCCGTGTGTAACTTCCTTTAACGGCATTATCCGGATTCCAGGTATACGCCATAGACACCCTGGGCTCGAAATTGTTAAAAGTTGCCAGGCTGCCGCCCCTCCCCGGCGTGGAAACGGCAATGGGATCGGCCTCCTGATAGACCAGTAAAAACGGATCGAACAGTACAGGATTGTCATTGGCATAAACATTCAGCTCATCCTGCCCCAGCCTTTCGAAATAGCTCCATCTCAGGCCATATTCCACACTTAATTCCTCTGTGATATCCTGTTCAATATCCACATAGGCGGCAAACTCATTCGCGTATTTCTGAATGAGCTGTTCTTCCAGTATGCCCGACCCGGCATTGTTTGGTTCTATCTTCCCGGGGTTAAAACGGTAATAAATATTATTAAGGCCATAATTAACCTGTAATTTGTCATTCAGGTAGTGTTTCAGGTCGTATTTAACATTAAAATTCTGAATGCCCGAATTCCATCGAAAGCCCACAAAATCTAATTCCAGTCCGTAGTAATAATCCGAATAGATCAGGGAGAGGTTAGAGAAAAGCTTGTTGGAGAAAAGGTGATTCCAACGGAAATTTAGCACACTGTTGCCATAGGTGTTCTCGAAGCTGTTGGCTATTCCAAATACATCCCTCCCGAAATATCCCGAGAGGTAGAGGTTGTTATTGGCGTTGATGCGGTAATTGAGTTTGGTATTGAGGTCATAAAAATAAGCTGTATTGTCCAGGTTGAACAGCGGGAAGAATAAATGGGCATAGGATGCACGCCCACCCACCAGAAAGGCTGCCTTGTCTTTTACAATAGGGCCTTCGGCAAGGAGGCGGCTGGCCACGGCGCCAATCCCGCCGTTCATTTTGAATTCTTTGCTGTTTCCTTCCTTCTGGAAGATTTCCAGCACGGAAGATACCCTGCCGCCATAACGGGCCGGAATCCCGCCTTTAAAAAGTTTTACATCCTTAATGGCATCCGGATTGAAGACCGAAAAAAAGCCAAAGAGATGGGAAGAGTTAAAGATGGTGGCTTCATCGAGCAGGATAAGGTTCTGGTCTGCCGCCCCGCCCCGCACATTAAAACCGGAAGCCCCTTCCCCCGCGCTGGTTACCCCTGGGAGCAGCAGCAGGGATTTGATTACATCCGCTTCCCCCAATACCACCGGTATTTTTTTTATGGTTTGCACGGATATGGTATTGACACTCATTTGTGGCTGCCGGATATCTGGTTTCTCAGAATTTTCAGTTACAACTACTTCCTCCAGTTCCTCGGCCTCTTCCTCCATTTTAAAATTAATGGTCTTATCGCCATCCAGGCTCAGGGTAGTAATTATATCGCCATAACCCAGGTAACTTATCGCAAGTCTGTACTCCCCTTCGGGCAGGGTTAAGGAATAAAACCCGTACTCATTTGTGGCGGCACCGGTTCCCCGTTCTGGAACGCTCACGGTAACCCCGATCAGGGTTTCATTGCTGAAAGCTTCAGTAACAGTGCCACTGATGGTGTATTTCTGCTGGGAGTAAAGAGTGTGAAGGCTTGAAAATAGGAAGAGGAAGGCCAGAATGGCTTTGTTAATGTTCATCCATGCAATTTTTCTAAAAGTAAAAATATCCGGGAAGATACTACGGCTAACTTGAATTAAAAAGGCCCCTTTTAAAATTTGCGGGGCTCTCTGTGCATCTTAAATGGCCGGCCTTTGCCTCTTAGAGGCGTTCCAGGATGGCATTAAAGGTAGCGCTTGGCCTCATGGCATTGGTAACCAATTCTTCATCAGGAAGATAATATCCTCCGATATCTTGTGGACTTCCCTGCGCCGCCTTCAATTCAGCCAGGATGCGCTCTGTATTTTCCGTCAGTTCCCTGGCGATTCCCGCAAATTCCTTTTGCATATCCTTGTCTGCCTTTTGCGCAGCAAGTGCCTCGGCCCAGTAGAGCGCCAGGTAAAAATGGCTGCCCCGGGTATCCAGCTGGCCTACTACCCGTGAAGGGGATTTGTCGGTATCCAGAAACTTTTCGGTAGCGTCGTCCAGGGCGGCGGCGAGCACCTGTGCCCTGAAATTATTGTTCTTCTCTCCATAGAAAGAAAGCGATACGGCTATAGCCAGGAATTCTCCCAGCGAATCCCATCTAAGGTGTCCTTCCTCCAGGAATTGTTCCACATGCTTGGGAGCAGAGCCGCCGGCCCCGGTCTCGAAAAGGCCCCCGCCGTTCATCAGGGGAACTATGGAAAGCATTTTGGCACTGGTTCCCACCTCGAGGATTGGAAAAAGGTCGGTGAGATAATCGCGCAATACATTGCCCGATACGGAAATAGTGTCTTTGCCTTCCTTCATACGTTTCAGGGTAAAGCGGGTTGCTTCCTCAGGGGCGAGGATACTTATTTCCAGGCCTTCGGTATCCAGCCCGGCCAGGTACTGTGTTACTTTTTTTATGAGCTCACGGTCGTGCGCACGCTGCTTGTCGAGCCAGAAAACCGTTGGGACCCTGGTAGCCCGGGCCCGGTTTACGGCCAGTTGCACCCAGTCTTTTACAGGGGCATCTTTTGTCTGGCACATCCGCCAGATATCCCCTTTTTCCACTGTATGTTCCAGCAGGGTATTATTGCTGGCAGCATCAACCACTTTCACGGTCCCGGCTGCGACAATTTCGAAGGTCTTATCATGGGAGCCGTATTCCTCGGCCTTTTGTGCCATGAGGCCCACATTGGGTACCGTGCCCATAGTCCTGGGGTCGAAAGCGCCGTTCTCCCTGCAAAAGTCTATGGTTGCCTGGTAAACGGCGGCATAGCTGCTATCGGGAATAATGGCTTTGGTATCCTGTAGTCTGCCGGCGGCATTCCACATACGTCCGGAAGTCCTGATCATTGCCGGCATGGAAGCATCAATGATCACATCACTTGGTACATGCAGGTTGGTTATCCCCTTTTCGGAATTAACCATAGCCAGGTCCGGGCCCTGATCCAAGGCATTTTTTATTTCGGCTTCTATGGCCCTGGCCTGGTCTGCCGGCAATTCTTTTATTTTCTGCTGGATATACTCCAGGCCATCGCTGCTGTTTACTCCCAGTTTTTCAAAGGTGTCAGCATATTTCTTAAAGAGCTCCGGGAAATATACCTCCATCACATGGCCGAAGATAATGGGGTCTGAAACCTTCATCATCGTAGCCTTCAGGTGAACAGAAAACAACAACTCTTTATCCCTGGCGTCTTCGTATTGCTCTTGCAGGAAGTGGAGCAACGATTTTTTACTCATCACGGTCGCATCTATGATTTCACCGGCTTTAAGGGAAATCTTAGGCTTAAGCAGCTGAATGCTGCCGTCTGC
>CAYSVQ010000163.1:0-2324 GCA_964434565.1 uncultured Flavobacteriaceae bacterium
GGTTCCGGGCCACAGACATAATAATCATCAAACACCTCATTCTTATGCTTATTCTTAAGCACATAATTGATGGTCGAGCTATCTATGCGTCCAAACAGGCTATCTTCTTCCCTTGCCTGGCTGAGGGTAAAGTAAAGGTTAAACCGATCAGGATGTTCAAGCTGTAATTTCACCAATTCCGTGTAGAACATGGTTTCCTTGAAGGATTTGTTGCCATAAACCAGAATAAGGCTGTTTTTCGGGTGCCCTTCAAGTACTGTTCTCGCAATGCTCATTAAGGGCGTTATCCCGCTGCCCGCGGCAAATGCGGCTATTTTCCTGGGTTTCGAACCCTGCTTATAAACGAAGCGTCCTTCCGGGGGCATCACTTCCAGCATGTCTCCTTCCTTAAGTTTGGTATTGGCATAATCGGAGAACCCGCCACGGTCTACCTTTTTAACACCTATAGTGATACAATCCTTCCTTGGAGAGGAGCTGATTGAATAAGCGCGTCGCAATTCCTTTCCCTTGATGTCTTTCTTTATGGTTATATACTGTCCGGCACTAAAAGTGAAGGTCTGAATAAGTTCCTTTGGGATATCGAATGTAATCGCTACAGAATCAGGAGTTAAAGGTTTTACATGCCGCACTTTGAGAGAATGAAATCGGGTCATTTATCGACAATTTTGTTGCAAAACTAAGCAATGCCGGCACCATAAAAAATGGAAAGACAAAAAAATAGCGGTTGCCGGTATGGTTTTCTGCCGAGGGTGTTAAAATTCCGGTTTTATCCGGGCGAAGGACCGATGGGGGCCAGGCATGGTGTACCCGCGGGCAGCTTAATTCTGAAAACCTAATATCTGAACTTTCATTAGCACGGTATAATAAACGCCCCCTTTTTCAGTTAAGGATACGAACGAATACAGCGAATTTTGAAGCTTCGTCAGCGAATATTAACGGGGGCCGTCTTTGGGGCAATTATATTTAATGCCTGTTCCACTAAAAAGGATGCATTTATTAACAGGAATTGGCATGCACTCAATACCAAATACAATGTTTTGTATAATGGCAACCTCGCCTTTGAGGAGGGTCGGGAAAACCTGAACGATTCGTACACCGACGATTACTGGGATATCCTGCCAGTTGAACGTCTTGAGGTAACCGAAGAAATAAAACTCGACTCCGAGGACAATACCCCTGGGTTTGTCCGGGCGGAGGAAAAGGCAACCAAGGCCATACAGAAACACAGTATGGAAATCCGCGACCATGAGCGGAACCCTCAAACAGATGAAGCATTCCTTTTACTCGGGAAAGCCCGGTATTTCGACCAAAGGTATATTCCGGCACTCGAAGCTTTTAACTATGTCCTCAGGAAATACGATGAAAGCGATAAACTCAATGAAGCTACAATCTGGAGGGAGAAAACCCATATCCGCCTGGAGAATGAAGATCTTGCACTTAAAAACTTAAAAAGGCTGCTGAAATACGAGAAGCTTAAGGATCAGGAGTATGCGGATGCCAGGGCGATGATGGCCCAGGCATACATCAACCTGAATGTTCCCGATACCGCCATACAGCAATTAAAGATAGCTGCTGCATATACGGGGAAAAAACCTGAAAAAGGAAGGTATTTCTATATAATCGGGCAGCTATATGACCGTCTGGGCTATAAAGACAGTGCCAACCTTGCATTCGATAAGGTGATCGGCCTCAACAGGAAATCTCCAAGAGTTTACATGATTAATGCCTATCTGGAAAAGATACAGAATACAGCGCTTAATGAGGAAACGAAGGAACCTCTCCTGGAACACCTTAGCAAATTGGAAGAAAACAGGGAAAACCGGCCTTTTCTCGATAAAATTTTCAGACAACTGGCCGAATACCACATAGAAACGGGAGCAGACAGCCTGGGGATAGTTTATTATAACCGCTCGCTTCGCGCAACAACCAACTCCCCCCAATTGAATGCCCTGAACTATGAAGATCTCGCCAATTATCATTTCGACAAGGATGAATACCGGCTCTCGGGCGCGTATTATGACAGCGTCCTGCCCAACCTGAAGGAAAATACCAAAAAGTTCCGGGAGGTAAGTAAAAAACGTGATAACCTGGAAGATATCATTACATACGAAGACTTAGTGAGAAAGGCCGACAGCGTTATTACGCTCTACCAGATGAGCCCGGGGGAGCAACTGGCGTACTTTGAGGAATATGTGGAGGAGATCCGTGCAAAGGCAGAGGAAGAAGCCAGGAAGGAAACGGCCAGGGTTACTGCCGGGTTTGCAGCCTTTGCCGAATCCAGCGGAGGCAAACAAAACAAAGGAAAATTCTATTTTTACAATATC
>CAYSVQ010000164.1:0-7594 GCA_964434565.1 uncultured Flavobacteriaceae bacterium
GGGGCGGGGAATTGAGCACCCCTTTCAGAACTGCCATAAATAAGAAAGAGCGACATTATTCAGTCATGCTAGTACCTTGAACTTTGAACCAAAAATCCTTTTATAAGAGGCAGTTGGCAGTGGGCAGTAAATGTGGTCAGTATTTGGAATCCCTTGAACCTTGAAACTTGTACTTTGAACCCGGTTCCCGCAAGTTTCCTGCAGTGAATCGGATTAACTTTAACCGGGGCGGGGATTGGAGTTCCCCTTTTGAGAGCTGCAATTATATCAGAAAAAGCGCAACCTTATTCAGGCATGCTCAAACATTGAACCTTGAACTTTGAACCTTGAACCCTAGTGCGGCCGCGCTACCATAATCCCGGTATTATGCCGTATGTTTTTCAGGTAATCGGCAAGGGGTAGTTTGGAGATTTCCACTTCTTCATTGGATGAAGAGGCATGAAGCAGGTGGATCCTGCCATTATCCATCCGGATGGCAAAGCCCGTATGGGTCACATCCAGGCCATTGATGGAGGTCGCCAGGGCGATGATGTCGCCGGAGTGGAGCAAATGTTCTTTGGCTTCAATCTTATCCTTGGGGAGGACATGCAGGGGGCGGTCATTCAAATAGCGTTCCGAGGCCTTGATCTGCAGGTAATTGTCTTCATCACTGAGGAATGGGTACAACTCACGGTGGGTGCTCATGAAATTAATGTCTTTCGTAAGTGCTTTGCCCCCCAGATCTGCAGTGATGTCCTTTACCAGGCTTTTTACCTGGTTATTTGCGATCCATTCCGAAAAGTAATGCAGGCGCGAAGGATAGCCCTTAAGCTTCCCGTCTTTATAGCGGATTTTTTCAAGTGTACGGGCAAAAGCATCCAGGTCTTTTTCCCCATTTCTAAGCATACTCCCGAATGCCAGTACATTTTCCACGTAGGTGGTGCAATCCAGCCCCTGAAGGTTGATCACCAGGGATTCCGTTTCCCCCACTTCCAGGGTTTTAGCCACATAAGGAATGCCCAGGAAGGTTTTACCGATTGCCACCAGGGTGTCGCCATATGAGCGTTGCACCAGGGGCTGCATGGCCACGATTTTTTCTTCAAGGGTGCTTTTATCGACAGGGGAACAAACAATGGTCTGGGCGGGCAGGAGCTGGCCTGCGAGGATTAATACAAATGTAGAAGCGAATTTCATCATGCCGTGCTGCTGTTTTTAAATAAAATTACACTTTCTAATAGTACCACCTGTCTCATTTAACAGAGAAGGCTTCTGATGGTTTTTATGAAAACAGGTAGATGCAACTATCGCACCAAAGTAATAATCAAGCTGAAAAACAACAAATTGGGGAGGAATTCAAATGTGGAAGTAATTATAATCCAGGGACCATAATGACGCCAAGTCAACCAGTTTTAAAAGGGGTTATTAATTAAAAACGATAGCCTATTTTTTCTTCAGGCTCAAACACCACTGCCCGCGGGTGGTCTTTTAATTGGAACTCCTCGGTTACAAAGCGCACTATATCCTTATCCGTATCCGTATCGGCCATCCTAAGGCCCTTGCTCGTATATAAGGCACGCTCCCCGGCTGATGATCCGGCTTCATAAACCAATAGATACATCTTGAAGTTTTTATTGAAGTCCAGCTGATTCCTGTGTTTAAAATAGTACCCAACATACTCCCGGCCCTCAGATTGCAATACACGCTCCCCAACAAAGCGGATGGTATCAACAGCCGGGTCAAAACGGTCGCCTTCAAATAGCGTCGCTTCCGCCAGCATTTGCTGAGTAGCAAACTCTTCCGGGAAAAGTGATACTTTATCTACGGCCTGTAACTTGTTGAAAAACAACTTTCTGCTATTAATATCCGAGGCGAGGGAATCTATAATACCCTTTGGTATGTTAATATCTTCAGCTGCAAGCAGGGACATAAAGGTTGTACGCACCCCCGGGTCTTTTACCTGCCATAGGCGTTCGTAAAAGGGGGACACAGCGCGGTCCTTCCTGAAGGGGAAGAGCAGGCTGGCATAATCATCGAGTAATTTCCTGTGCTCCCGCTTGTTTTTACTGAAACTCCCGCTTTGGAGCCGGCTCTGACTTTCAATTCCAAGCTGCCGCTTCAATTGCATATTTGCATCATTCACCAGGGGATCCAGGTATTTCCTGTAATGTTTTGGTTTAACAATCTTCTTCGAATGAAGTGTTGCCAATAGGGAGATGATAGGCTCCTTATATTCCGGAATGGCACTGTATTCCAAAATATCCGGGTATAATCCGGCCGCCAATTGGAGATTGTCATAGTAGGGGGCAAAAATAAGGTCGGTCTCAACCGGGTTGGCCACCAGCGGCAGGTCTGTTGAAAGCAAAGACAGCAGCCTGGCAGCGGAACCTTCATCACCTTTGCTCGTCGCCGCCTGTAATATTCGCGTCTGGGCACCTGAGTTTGCGTAAGACCGGCTGTAATATGCTTCAAGGAATTCCCTTACCCGCGGCAATTTCATGGCGCCGAGTTCTTTTAGCATATGGCTTTGAATATGTTCCTTGTCTCCGGAAAAATCATAAGTTGCAACATAGTGCATGAGGCTGTCTGCGTGGCGCGCATCAAATAACAGGTAGCGGTACCCTTTCATCACTATGCTGTCGTTCTCCCGGAGGGCTGTGAAGAAATCGGGGGTTTTATCCGCCAGCAGGTCCCTGCCAATAATAGTGTCTGTTGGCCGGAAGTTGTCAAAAAACTCGGAAACAAATTTACTGGGGCGGTTAATGGTGTCTGCATTGGCCTTAAGCTCGTACAGTAGTCCGCCTTTTACGATGTTCTTTACGAGCACGGCACGGCTGCTGGCTGTATCGGTGAGGGTCAGCTGCAGCTCATGGTATCCGCCGGCCTGCGATTTCTCAACTGCTTCATGGATCCTGAAACTGGATCCGGCATATTGTTTTTTACGGAGCGCCCATACGGAGTCAATACCCGGGAAGGTCATATAATCATGACTCTTACTCAAAGTTACCAGGATGGCCTCGTTATTGGCGTGCTGGTAAATGGTTTTTTTGGAGTAGGGGTGATAGGGCTTCAGTTCCTTTCGCGTCTTGTAATGCCCGAGGCTGGTCTCCACGAACTTTTTCGGCTGAACGGGTGAGATGGTACTAAAATGCATGGCCGTGTCTGTCACTGTGGTAAAATGCTCCCTATACCTGGGCTCGTTTATCCTGAAAGAATCGAAATAGGAGGCTGCCTCGTCGGCATCGGCGGTAAGGATCCCAAGCAGGTAGTAATCGCCCCTTCGGACCTCTGTTTTAAGGTGAAGCCTTTTTCCGCCAGCTTCCCCGAAAGCTGCCGATGAAATAAGGGAAAAAGTTTCCGGGGTCTTGTATACCGGCTCGAGTTCGAGGTTTCTATAAAACCGATGTTGTATCTGCCTCAATTCAAAACTATCTTTCTCGATAAAATCAAAATCATTGAGGGTAGCCTGTTTCAGGAAGTAATAGGAACCATTTTCCGGGTTATAGCCCTGCAGGCAGCGATTCCCGTTACGCTCCCTGTTGGTAAAACTGTAATAGGCAGGAAATTCCGTTTCAAAATCATTGAATGCCGATACTACGGATACCTTGCCTGGGCGGACTGGTTTGAAGCTAAGGCTGTTGAATACCGGTCCGGAAAATTCGGTAGTATAAGTACCCTGCCCTCCCATTTTAAAAATCAGGATTTCCAGGGGGGTTATATAGATCTGGTAGTGCTGGTGATTGCCGTTTTTTAACTGATTCCTGATTTCGATGCCCTCGAAACCCTGGCGGCTGATCCTCTTTTTTTCCAGAATCTTCCCGGGGATGTTCTCAAATAAAAGGCTTTCGAGGTCTGCTATCGTATACGTGGCTTTTTTATTGAGGAGAGAAAAAGAAGGAATGCGGTGCACCATAAAATAACTCCCGTTGGTAAGGTCGGGGGAAATATAAGTGGTATGCTGCCCTTCGGCTACAGGGTAAAGCTTATGGGGCAGGCCGATGCTGAAAAAACCATCTTCCGGACTTTGGGACCTGAGTTCCGGTTTTCGGAAACTCTGAACAAACTTTTCCTTAAGCTTGTTACCTTCTCCGGTAGCCTCAGAAATAAGGGGAAGCACGGTATACCCGAGTTTTTCAAGCAGGGCTATTACCCCTTTTTCGCCCGGCAGGTGGGCGGCCCCTATGCCTGCAAATACTTTGGCTTTCCGGATTGCCGAGTCGAGGCGGCTGGCCATATTCTCATTCCGGATATAAAGCATGTTGTTGAGGTAATGGTCAGTATACATAGCGCGGTCAATGGAATCCAGAAGGTTGATGTTCCGTTCCCTGTAGGCGTCCTGCATAAGCGACATCAGGTCGTGCCGTTCCATTTCCTGCTGCAGCCATTCGTCCGGTTTACGTTTCATGGCGTTCAGGCTGGCCCTTCCTACCAGGGCCTGCGACTCTTCCAGGTCTTCAAGCGCCAGGATAGTTTTTCCGAATTTACTTCCCGCCTGGTAGATAAACATGTCGAGGTATGTTTCCTCTTCAAAGTTCTGATTGTAATCACTTGTGCGGTAAAGGATGTTGTTCACGAGGTCGTCGTCGGATGCCAGGAAAGCGGCAAGGTCTTTTTTTCCGGGTGACTGCAGGCTGAATGCGGTGGAGTAAAACCCTTTCGGACTGAATCCGTGGCCTATACTGCTGTTGTCTGTATCATTTTCAAGCCAGGTAGCGGGATCAGACTCAAGGGCAACAACTTCGCTTTGGTCCAGCGCCGTATAAAACACATCATCGAGCAGAAAAGCAATTTTCTTGCTCACGTGCATGGTTCCGTAAAGGTAGGAGGGTTGTTCCAGGCCATTGCCGGAGATCTCCCATAAGAGGCTGTTTGAATCCTGGGAATATCCGCTGAAGACAAGGATAAGCCCGATTAGGCTGTAAGGGATACGCATTGGCAATAGGTTAGTTTATAGGATCTGGTATCCTTATAACGCCTATTTTTTGCCGGTATTTTCCGTGTCCTCCATATTTTTCAGATATATGCGGCTGTGCGCCAGGCTTTCGGGGTAATTTTGCTGCAGGAAGGTGATGAGGTTTTCCCGCACGTATACCCTGAGATCCCATGCGGTGGGAGAGTCCTTTGCACTCATAAGGGCGCGGATTTCCACATGCTGGGCCCTGGAATCGGTAACCTGCAGGACATTTACTTTGCCATCCCAGAGATCGGTTGTCCTGAGGATTCGGGTGAGCTCTTCACGAATGGCATCAAAAGATACGTTGTAATCGGTATAAAGGAAAACGGTCCCGAGGATATCGGCCGAGGTTTTTGTCCAGTTCTGAAATGGCTTTTCAATAAAATATGGGGTGGGTACAATCAGCCGTCTCTTGTCCCAGATCGCCACAACCACATAGGTTAGGGTAATCTCTTCCACACGTCCCCATTCGCCCTCAACAATTACCACATCGTCTATTTTGATGGGCTGCGCAATCGCAATCTGTATCCCTGCCAGGATAGCCCCAATTAATTTCTGAGCCGAAAATCCGATAATGATCCCGGCCACCCCTGCAGAGGCAAAGATACTTACCCCAATTTCCCTTATCCCCTCAAAACTCATCAGGGCTATCCCCAGGGCGAGGATCACCACAATGAAAATCACAATGCGCTCCAGGATATTAAACTGGGTGAATACCTTCCGGGCCCTTAAATTATCCTGTGTGTTAACGTCGTAGCTATGGATCACCAGCTCTTTAACCAATTTCAGAATACGGATGATAAGCCAGGTGAAGGAGGCGATAAGGAGCAAGGTGCTCGATTTATGAAACCAATAGGTATAATCTTCCAGCCCCAGCAGAACACGTAATGATTGCATTCGCAGCAACACGGAGAACAGGATCAGGATCAGCGGGAGGGAAATCTTTTTAACCGCCTCGGTAGGGATCGGGGATTTCGGGTTTTTGCCATGACGCCGAAGCAGGTACATCACCCCAATATACACCCCGATCAGAAGGATCAGGCCTGTTAACAGGTAGATCACGGACTGGTCGTTATCGTTATCGCTAAAAATTTGTTCCATTATCGGCAACCCACTTTTGCGGTAAGTTAAGAAAATCACATAACCCACCGGCCTTAAATCAACGTTCTCTATAGTCAAATAAGGAAAGAAATTTAGCTATTTACTGCCCGGTACCTTTACAACGTGTATTTTTGAAGGCAAAACCTGCCGCAGTGAAAGGAGTTTTACTCGTTAACCTGGGATCCCCGGATAGTCCTACCGCCAAAGATGTGAAACCTTATCTCGATGAATTCCTCATGGATGAAAGGGTGATCGACGTCCCCCTGTGGTTGAGAAATATAATCGTAAGGGGGATTATCCTTCAGACCCGGCCTAAACGTTCTGCCAAAGCATATGCCAAGATCTGGTGGGAGGAAGGCTCCCCTCTGATCGTCCTATCCGAACGCTTCCACGATAAACTGCGCCAACGGTTGCAGCTGCCCATAAGCCTTGGAATGCGATATGGTTCCATGTCCATTAAAAAAGCCCTGCAGGAACTTCAGGACCAGGGCGTTACCGAAGTATTGCTTGTTCCCCTCTACCCGCACTATGCGATGTCGTCCTATGAAACCGTGGTGGTTAAGGCCATGAAAGTGAAGGAGGAACATTTTCCTGCCATGCGGTTCACCACCTTGCCGGCATTCAGTAAGAACGACGGTTATATACGCGTCCTGGCGCAAAGTATAGCCGATGGGTTGAAGGATTTTACGTATGACCATGTGCTTTTCTCCTATCACGGCATCCCAGAAAGGCATATCCGCAAATCGGACCCTACCAGCTTTCATTGCAGGATAGACGGGCAGTGCTGCCAGACCAATTCGGTGGCACACCACACCTGCTACCGCCATCAATGTTTCGACACCACGGCTCGGGTTTGCGAGCTGCTGCAGCTGCCTTCCGAAATGGTCAGCAACTCTTTCCAGTCGCGTCTGGCCGGCGATCCCTGGCTGAAACCCTATACCGACTATGAATTTGAACGCCTTGCCAAAGAAGGGATAAGGAACCTGGCGGTCATTACCCCCGCCTTTGTCGCCGATTGCCTGGAAACCCTGGAGGAAATCGCCATGGAAGGAAAACACCAATTCCTGGAGGCGGGGGGAAGTGCCTATAAGCACATTCCCTGCCTCAATGACCGGGAAGATTGGGTAACGCTTATGGCGGAGTGGGTGAAGGTATGGGAAGAGGACGGGAAGCTTCCTGGCTGAAAACATACTTGAATATGTGTATTAGACAGACAGGTGTTATTAGTAGGCAGTACGCAGTCGGCAGTGGGCAGGGGGTGGTGTATCTGTTGATACGTTGATTTGCCTGCCCGACTGTGACAGCTTGCTGGCTACGGGCGGGTTGATGGCCTATTTTCTACCTATTAATTTGGTCACTAATAAAAAGCTTACCGATACTTTAATTTTAAGAACAACCCGAAGTAACCTACATGTCATTTCGACGAAGCACAGCACCCCACATGTCATTTCGAAGGAGCGCAGCGACTGAGAAATCTCACCAACTTTTAGTAGCAAAGTCTCTATGGTTTGATTTGCAGAATGCAGCGTTTGCGCAAGAGAACCCTCCTTAATACATGGAGTC
>CAYSVQ010000165.1:0-11103 GCA_964434565.1 uncultured Flavobacteriaceae bacterium
CCGCTGGGCAGGTTGTTGGTGATCAGGGTCAACTGATTCGGAACCGACTGTATTTTATTGCATTTTGCCCTTATCAGTTCAAACACATCGGGATTTTTCTTGTGCGGCATGATACTGCTGCCAGTAGTCAGCGTGTCGGGAAAGGAGATAAAGTTAAAATTCTGACTCATATACAGGCAAATGTCCATCGCCAGTTTAGATAGGGTCGCGGCCAGGCTGCCAAGACCGAATGCCGTTACTTTCTCCACTTTTCCCCTACCCATCTGGGCCGCTATCACATTATATTTCATAGTTCCAAAGCCCAGTTCCTCTGTTGTAAAACTCCGGTCTATTGGAAATGAACTTCCATAGCCGGCAGCGCTTCCCAGGGGGTTCTGATCAGCAGTCGCATAGGCCGTATTCAGCAGCATCATGTCATCTATAAGGCTTTCTGCATATGCAGAGAACCATAAGCCAAAGGAGGAAGGCATTGCCACCTGCAGGTGGGTATAGCCTGGGAGCAAAGTTCCCTTGTGTTTTTCTGCAAGGTTCAACAATAAATCAAACAAGGTTTTCACTCCGGATTTAAGTAACTGCAATTCATCTTTAAGGAACAACTGCATAGCAACCAGCACCTGGTCGTTCCTGGACCGGGCGGTGTGAATCTTTTTCCCGGTATCACCCAGCTGTTTTGTAAGCAGGTATTCAATTTTGGAATGCACATCTTCAAAATCATCCTCAATCTGAAATCCGCCTTTTTCTATATCCTTTCCTATTTCTTTAAGTTCGCGCACAAGGGCAACACTCTCATCAGCGCTGATTAATCCAATTTTTCCTAACATCCTGGCGTGGGCAATGGAAGCTATCACGTCATATCTGGCAAGAAGCAGGTCCAGTTCACGGTCATTGCCTACCGTAAAGCGATCTATTTTTTTGTCTGTGCTTATTCCTTTATCCCAAAGTTTCATAAGTCCTTATTTTTGTCTCACTGGTTTGATAAAACCCTGCCTGTATGGCATCGGATTTAGATTCAAATGAAAGGCGATCTCCTGCCGGTTTTCGTATTCCCCTTACTTATATACTACCAGCTCCCTGCCTGCCGCTCCCGGGAGCTGGTTAACGCCTATGTCCTCAAGAGTTTCGATCATTGGCCATAATCCCATGAACAATTATCTCAAATTGGCTTGTTTCTTCGTAAATCTTCAAGCCTCCTGGTGAAATTATTACTTTTTATCACCCAGCAAAAATTCTTGCAGGATTTGAATATATAAAGCAATCCCCTCTTGAATTTCATGAAGGCAGATGTATTCATCAGCCGAATGGGACCGGGTACTGTCGCCCGGGCCAAGTTTGAGGGATGCACAGCTAAGGGCGGTCTGGTCTGAAAGCGTAGGTGACCCGTAAGTTTTCCTTCCGACTGAGATCCCGGCTTTTACTAACGGATGGGATGGCTCAATGGATGACGAATTCAGCCTCAGGGAACGTGGGATGATCTGGCAGGGGGCCTCGCGCTTCAGGATGTCGGCGATTTCCTGGTTGGTATAACAGTCGTTTACCCTTACATCTATAACCAGATTGACCTTTGCAGGGACCACATTGTGCTGGCTGCCCGCGTATAGCTGGGTTACCGTGAGTTTTACAGGCCCCAGTACCGGGGATACCTTTTCGAAGGTGAAATCCCGGAACCATTGCAAGACGATTATGGTGTTATAACTGGCTTTGTCCATGTTCGGATGAGCGGCATGGGAAGGCGTACCGTTTACCGTCGCGTCAAATACCACCAGGCCTTTCTCCGCGATAGCCAGTTGCATTTGGGTGGGTTCGCCTACAATGGCTACATGAATTTCGGGAAGCAGTTTTAGCATACTGTTCAGCCCGTTTTGACCGGAGTTTTCTTCCTCTGCCGATGCCACCATTACCAGGTTGTAGGATAGTCCTTCAATTGCGTAATAATAGGCAAAGGCACTTAAAAGCGACACCAGGCAGCCACCTGCGTCGTTACTTCCCAGCCCGTATAACTTACCTTCCTCAATGGCAGGGAGGAAGGGGTCGCGGGTGTAAGCGTCATTAGGGGTCACAGTATCGTGATGCGAATTAAGCAGCAAGGTGGGTTTTCCTTCATCATAAAACCTGTTAAAGGCGTATACATTGTTTTTTTCGCGTCTGCAAGGGATCCCCTGCCGGATAAACCACTGTTCTATGGCTGCGGCAGTACCGCTTTCTTCCGTTGAGAAGGAAGGGATCGCAATAAGCTGTTGTAAGAGGTCAATTGCTTCGGTGGTTAATATTGCGGCATCTTTCTTCATAGTGTAATTGTGGTAAAATGGCTGTACCCTGGCTGCAACATACGCATATCGCCTATGCAAACCCTGCTTACCTCCCTTTGCAGTGCGTGAAAGCAATTTTCCATTTTAGGCAGCATCCCATCTGTGATGGTCCCGTTTTTCAAAAGATCCCTGTAGCTGTCAGCATCAATATGCCTGATGACTGATTCTTCATCGTGTTTGTCTGTTAAAACCCCTTGTTTTTCGAAACAATAATACAGGGTGGCTGGGTACAAGGCACTCAGGCCAATGGCTATTTCCGCGGCGATGGTATCTGCATTGGTGTTGAGCATTTGCCCCTGACCGTCATGGGTGAGGGCACAAAATACGGGTACCAGCCCTGCATTGAGCAAGGCGGCAACGGTATTTTGGTTCACTGTGTCTACATCGCCTACAAATCCAAAGTCTATTTCCTTTACCGGACGCCTGCGGGCAGAAATGGAATTGCCGTCGGCGCCACTCAGGCCAATGGCGTTACAATTCCTTGCCTGCAGGCCTGCAACGATATTTTTGTTGATGAGCCCCGCGTATACCATCAGGGCAATTTCAAGGGCCGGGGCATCTGTAATCCTCCTCCCGCCAACTACCTGGGCACTGACACCCATTTGCCCGGCCAATTCGGTGGCCCGATTCCCGCCTCCGTGCACCAGGATCTTGGGTGCCCGTAGCCCGGCGAACAGATCCAGGAAAGCGCTCAGCCTGTTATGGTCTCCAATTATATTGCCCCCGATCTTTACAACTGAAAGTGGCTCCTCCTTCACGGTTAAAGTAATTTTTTAAGCACCAGCTGAGCGGCATAGGTGCGGTTATCTGCCTGGGCCAAGATAAGGGATTGCTTACTGTTGAGGACGGCATCTTCCACAACCACGTTCCTCCTTACCGGCAGGCAATGCATAAAGTGGGCTCCCCCCAGTTTTTTAGCCGTCATCATCCATCGGGGGTCTCTCGAAAGTACTTCGCCGTACTCTTTATAACTGCTCCAATTCTTTACGTAAACAAAATCTGCGTCCTGCAGGGCCTTGTCCTGATCGTATTCTATGGGAACATCCCCGGTAAGCCGGGGATCCAGCTCATAACCCCGAGGATGGGTAATTATGAAATCGGCATGTTGCAGTTGCATCATTTCCACAAATGAATTCGCCACCGCATGGGGGAGTGCCCGGGGATGTGGAGCCCATGAAAGCACAATTTTTGGCCTTAATTTACTGTTGTATTCCGCAATGGTAATAGCATCTGCCAAGGCTTGCAAGGGGTGGCTGAGCGAGCTCTCCAGGTTTAGCACGGGTACTGTAGCATGTCGGCTAAAACCCTGTAAGACTTCTTCCGCTTCGTCTTTATCCCGGTCTTTCAGGCCTGCAAAAGCCCTTAAACCGATAATGTCGCAATATTGGGAGACCACCTGTGCTGCTTCCCTGACATGTTCAGCGGCCCCCTGGTCCATGACACTTCCGTCTTCGAATTCAAGTATCCAACCCTCATTTCCGAAATTCATCACTATAACATCCATCCCAAGATTTATTGCCGCTTTCTGGGTGCTCAGGCGCGTGCGCAGGCTGTTGTTAAAAAAAAGCAGGCCCAGGGTTTTTCCTTTTCCCAGTTTTATCTGACTCCTGGGCGCAGCTTTTAGAGCCCTGGCCTCTGTTACCCAATCCTGGAGGGAATCTATATTGTTTACAGACAGATAGTTTCGCATCATTTAATTTTTGTAAAACTGCTTTTGCTGTTTAGGGCGTCCAGTATAAAATTGTCCTTCAGCCCGTTAACAACCCAGGTTTCTATGCCAGCTTCCCGGGCTATTGCCGCTGCTTCAATCTTAGACAACATCCCACCTGTGCCATGTGAAGATTTCACATCACTGACATGGGTGGCGAGTTCGCTTATCCCTTCAATGCTGATGATTGTTTCCGGCTTGTTGTTTTCCAGTGACTCCCGGTAATAAATCCCATTGGTATTGGTAGCAATGATTAGGAGGTCGGCCTGCAGCAGGGCAGCGGTAAGGGCGGCCAGCTTGTCGTTGTCGCCGAACTGGATTTCGTCTGTGGCCACTGTGTCGTTTTCATTGATAATAGGGATAAAGTTGTTCGCTACCAGCACATTAATCGTATTCCTGATATTCGCTTTGGAAATTGGGTTCTCGAAATCGGAATAGGACAAAAGGCATTGGGAGGTCAGCAAGCCCAGTTCCCTGAAATTTTCCTGAAATATCCGCATTAGGTGCGGTTGGCCAATGGAGGCAAGGGCTTGCTTTACTGTAATATCCGGGCCGTTGTGTTCCAGTTTAACAAATTGCCTGGCGGCGGCTATGGCCCCGGAGCTCACTATGATGAATTCATGGGTCTCCCTCAGCTGAGCTACCTGCCGGCCTATATCCTCAACTTTCCCCCTAGAGAGCTGATCGGTTTCCTTGGTCAGGGTATTTGATCCGATCTTTAATAAAATCCTTTGTTTCTTCATGCTGCTTCTATTCCTCTTCCTTTCCTTAAACTATATCCTTACCTGTCCGCTTCCGCGCACGAACCATTTATTGGTTACCAGGTGTTGCAGGGCAAGCGGCCCCCTCTGATGCAATTTATCCGTGCTGATGGCCAGTTCGCCGCCCAGCCCGAATTGACCGCCATCTGTAAAGCGTGTGGAGGCATTGTGGTAAACAGCAGCTGCGTCTACCTGCTCCATGAATTGCTCAGCCCTGTGGCTGTTATTGGTGATTATGGCTGCCGAATGCCCCCCACTGTATTTATTAATGGCGGTAACAGCTTCATCCAGGTTCTCCACCTCCCCGAGTACAATCCTGTAATCTAAAAATTCCGTGTACCATATATCTTCATTATTTATTTCCGTACACCCCTTATTATGTGCCAGTTTTGCATCGGCCAGGACAGTTACCTTGTGGTTTTGTAACTTTTCGACAAGCCTGCGGATGAAATTTTCCTTTTCTGGCAGTTTCCGGTCTATCAGAACTTTATCAAGCGCATTGCAGGCCGAAATTTTAGTGGTCTTGGCATTGACGATGAGTTCCTCTGCCATCGGAACGGAGGCTTCCCTGTCTACAAAGAGGAAATTATTCCCCCGCCCGCTTACTATTACCGGGCACTTGGCATGTTCCTTTACAAAGGCGATCAGTTGTTCACCGCCCCGGGGTACAATCAGGTCTACCTTTTGTGACGGATTCAGCAGGAAAGCCCTGGTCTCTTCCCTGTTAAATTCAAGGTAGGTTACCCACTCCCGGCCAATCCCCTTGCATTGGAGCGCCTGGTGCCAGAGGCTTGTTAACAGCAGATTGCTTTTCTGCGCTTCCTTCCCGCCTTTGAGCAGGATGCTGTTACCCGATTTAAAAGCGATCCCCGCGGCCTCTATGGTTACATCGGGCCGGGATTCATAAATGATAAGCACGGTCCCGAATGCCGAGGTCCTGTTGGAGATTTCCATACCATTGGGATGTGTAAACCGGAAGCGCTCCACCCCAAGTGGGTCGTCCTGAGCAGCCAATTCCTTAAGTGAGCCAGCCATCCCTTCAATTTTGTCTTCATCAATCTTCAACCGGTCGTACATAGCAAGGTCTCCGCCCTGGTATGCTGCCATGTCGGTGCTGTTCGCTTCGAGGATTTCCGTTTTATTTTTGTAAATAAGCCCGGCCATTTCCAGTAAAACGGCGTCCCTGTCTTTTATTTGGAGGACCTGTGCCATTATAATTCTGCTTTTAAGGCATCGAAAAACACGTCGAGTTGCTCTTTGCTGATATTAAGTGCAGGCAGAATCCTCAACACATATTTATCCTTGGCACTTCCAGTGAACATTCTTTGCCTGTAAATCAGCCGTTTTCTGAGATCCGAAACCTCAAAGCCGAACTCCAGGCCAAGCATAAGGCCCCTGCCTTTTACCCTTTCCACCTGGGGGATCGCGGCGGCTTTACTTTTGAAATACGCCCCCATTTCGGCTGCATTTTTAATCAGGTTTTCCTTTTCGATGATTTCAAGGACGGCGAGGGCCGCGGCGCAGGCGAGGTGGTTGCCCCCAAAAGTAGTACCCAGCAAGCCATGTGTTGGCCGGATATGTTCCCGGATGAGGATCCCCCCGACCGGGAACCCATTACCCATCCCCTTGGCGATACTTATAATATCGGGTTCAATGCCATGGTGCTGGAAAGCAAAGAATTTTCCGGTCCGTCCGAATCCGGATTGTACTTCATCGGCTATCAGTACTATGCCTCTTTCCCTGCAGATCTCCGATACTTCTCTCAGGAAGTAGGTATCGGGTTCGTCTAGCCCGCCAACACCCTGTATACATTCAATAATTACCGCACACACGTCGCCCAGGTCTATTTCCTCTTCAAAGGATTCAAGATCGTTAAACCGAACGAAACTAACTTTCTGTTGCCTGTTCAGGGGTGCATTGATCTTCTCGTTGTCTGTTGCCGCCACTGCCGCGGAGGTACGGCCATGGAAGCTGTTTGTAAAGGCTATGATCCTCGAGTTGTTTGTATGGAAGGATGCCATTTTCAGCGCGTTCTCATTGGCCTCGGCTCCTGAATTGCAAAGGAAAAGCTGATAGGCGTCACACCCCGACATCCTGCCCAGTTTGTCAGCCAGTTCTGTTTGAAGCGGATTATGTACGGAATTGCTGTAAAACCCTATTTTCTCTAACTGTTCGGTGATTCTTTTAATATAGTGGGGGTGACTGTGGCCCACGGAAATTACCGCGTGCCCGCCGTAAAAGTCGTAATATTGCTGCCCCTTATCGTCGGTAACCATGAGGCCTTTGGCTTTAACCGGGGTCACTTCATAGAGGGGGTATACATCAAATAATTCCATGTTCAGTCTTTTTTAATCTGGCTTATTTTGTCAAAAGAGGCCACAATTCCGCGGATAAGGGAGGAACTAAGCCCCTGGTGCTCCATCTCATTAAGGCCTTCTATGGTGCACCCCATGGGGGTGGTAACCTTATCGATTTCCTCTTCCGGGTGGTTCCCGGAATTTATTAGCAGGCTGGCGGCCCCGCTACAGGTATGCATGGCCAGCTCCTGTGCTTCACGGGCATCGAAGCCTAATTGGATGGCCCCCTGAGTGGTTGCCCGGATCAGTCGCATCCAGAAGGCGATACCGCTGGCGCAGATGACGGTGGCTGCCTGCATCTGGCTTTCGGGGATTTCCATGGAATGGCCCATCCTGTTGAAGATGGCCTTGGCGAGTTCTATCCTTTTTTTCCCGGCATCGTTAGAACAGATGCAGGTCATAGACTGCCCTACAGAAATAGCGGTGTTGGGCATACTTCGGACAATAAAGCGTTGCTTGCCCAGAATTCCTTCCATCTTATCTATACTAAAGCCTGTTACGGTAGAAATTATCACGTGATTGTCTGTAAGCAGATCGCGCACTTCTGTAAGAATGGCGGAGAATTGTGAGGGCTGTACGGAAAATATCAGCACATCCGAATTCCTAACTGCCTCGGCATTCTCTGTGGTGACGGTTACATTGCCGTATTTTTCGAATGCCCGGATATTCTCCACATGCCTTTTGCTAAGGTACATGGTAGAGGCTCCATTAGTGTGTAAAATCCCTTTGGCGATGGACAACCCCAGGTTTCCGGCCCCGATTATGGCTATTTTCATGCTAAGTGTTGTTCTTATTATTTTAATGGGTGCAAGGGTTGGTTAAAACTTTGCACAATCAAATTCAAAATTAAATTCAAAAAGTTTCTAATAATACTACGATTACCATTTTTCATCGATGATACAGCTGGCAAGCGAATCAACCAAAAACTGCCAACTGCCAACGGCTACTGACGGCTGCATTAATATACCCCTGCCTTTAAATTAAGCCCGGCCTCCTCCTCTATACCCAGCATAAGGTTCATATTCTGTATTGCCTGGCCGGAAGCCCCTTTAAGAAGGTTATCCAGTATAGAAGTGATCAACAGGATATCTTCATACTTATGCAGGTGGATATGGCACTGGTTGGTATTTACCACCTGCTTCAGGTCTATGGGTTCTTCTGAAATATGGGAAAAGGGGGCATCCTTATAGAATGCCTTATACAAGGAAATGGCATCTTTCTCAGTACCGGCAAAGCGGGTATATGCGGTAGCCAGGATACCCCTCGTAAAATTCCCCCGGCTGGGAAGGAAAAAGAGGCGCCCAAGATCCTTTTGCCCTGACCTCAGGCTTTGGATGATCTCATCCAGGTGCTGGTGTGTAAAGGGTTTGTACCAGGATATGTTATTGTTTCTCCAGCTGAAATGCGAAGTGGCAGTGGGCGTAACGCCGGCCCCGGTGCTTCCGGTAACGGCATTTATATGTATTTCAGTACCTAGTGATTCCGCAGCGGCCAGGGGCAATAACGCCAATTGTATTGCAGTGGCAAAACATCCCGGATTCGCTATATTCCGGGCCTGCTTTATCCTTGATTTATTCAGTTCGGGCAGGCCATATTCAAAATCCCTGCCGCTATGGGTGGCGTTTGCCCTAAGCCTGAAATCATTGCTCAGGTCTATTATGCTGCAGCTTTCGGAAAAATCATGATTCTCAAGGAATTTCCTCGAATTGCCATGGCCCAGGCAAAGGAAGACCACATCGGCAGAAGGGTTTATCTCCCCTGTAAAGACCATGTCTGTTACCCCCAGCAGATCCGGATGTGCCTTGTATACTTTTTGGCCGGCCCTGGTTGTACTGTATATAAAATCAATGGAAGCATAAGGGTGCTGCAGCAGCAAGCGGATAAGCTCACCGCCGGTATAACCCGACCCCCCTATGATCCCGGCCTTAATCATGATGATGGTTTACATGGTTTGCAATTTTTCCTGGATTAGACAGGATCCTGATAAATCCTTTGGCGTCATCCGCAGTCCAGCCCTTGTTCATTTCCCCGTATTTGCCAAAGGAGGCATTCATCAGATCATGGGAGGAAGAAATCCCGTTTAACTCAAAACGGTAAGGGTGCAGGCTTAAGTAAACATCGCCGCTCACATATTTCTGGGTATCCTGAAGGAAGGCTTCAATATTGCGCATTACTTCATCCAGGTAATTTCCTTCATGCAGCAACATTCCGTAAAAATTGGCCAACTGTTCTTTCTGGTATTGTTGCCATTTCCCAAGGGTATGTTTCTCGAGCAAATGGTGTGCCTTGATTATCATAAGCGGTGCCGGTGCCTCGAACCCTACCCGGCCTTTTATCCCAATAATGGTATCTCCAACATGTATGTCCCTCCCTATGGCATAGGAACTGCCAATTTCGTTGAGTTTAATTATATTGTTAACAGGATGGTCCGCTTTCCCGTCTATGGCCGAAAGTTCCCCTTTATCGAAACTTAATTTTATTTCCCTTGGTTGTGTTTCTTTAGGTTGGGCGGGATATGCCCGGCCAGGGAGGGGAAGATGAGAGGTTAGGGTTTCTTCCCCGCCAACGGAAGTACCCCAAAGTCCTTTATTTATCGAATATTTAGCTTTCTCCCATGAAAAGTCAACTCCATTTCGCTGCAGGTAACCGATCTCCTGATCTCTCGATAACTGAAGGTCGCGAATAGGGGTAATGATTTTAATTTCAGGTGCGAGGATTTGAAATATCATATCAAA
Organism: uncultured Flavobacteriaceae bacterium; assembly: GCA_964434565.1. GTDB lineage: Bacteria > Bacteroidota > Bacteroidia > Flavobacteriales > Flavobacteriaceae > Zeaxanthinibacter. The sequence goes on from CAYSVQ010000165.1 coordinate 9,868, forward strand.
CCGGACCTGGTCATTCCCCGCTCCTGTACTGCCGTGCGCAATGTAGCCGGCACCCAGTTTCTTTGCGTGCTTTACAATCTCAATGGCCTGCACAATACGTTCAGCGCTAACAGACAGCGGGTACGTATTATTCCGCAGCACATTACCAAAAATGAGGTAACGAACCACTTTTTCATAAAAGGAATGCACGGCATCAATTGAAGTATAGGATGACGCTCCCAGTTTCAGGGCTTTTGCTTCAATTTCTCTTATTTCTTCCGGGCTGAATCCGCCTGTATTTACGCTTACCGCATGTACCTCGTAACCTTGTTCCAGGGAGAGGTATTTTGCGCAGTAGGAAGTGTCCAGTCCGCCACTATAGGCTAATACCAATTTATTCATTGACTTTCTTTTTTAGGAACAATTGCTCCTTAATGCTCTTAAGCCTTTTAAAGGCCTTGCTGTTTATTTTATCCCTTTTTCTTTCGCCGGTTTTTGATTTAACCTCCACCGGATCATACAGCATACCGGTGCAGAGGCACATTTTACGTTCGGTACGGGTGAGGATATCGAAGTTTTTGCAGGTCTGACATCCCTTCCAGAATTCGGGATCGTCTGTAAGTTCGGAAAAAGTAACCGGTTTATAACCCAGTTCGTAATTCATTTTCATGACCGCAAGGCCTGTGGTAATACCAAATATCTTGGCATCGGGAAATTTTTTCCGCGATAAATCGAAGACGGCTTTTTTTATCTGTTTGGCCAGTCCCTGGTTCCTGTAGTCCGGGTGCACTATAAGTCCCGAATTGGCTACAAACTTCTGGTGCCCCCAAACTTCGATATAACAAAATCCTGCGAATTTATCACCATCCAGGGCAATGATGGCGTTGCCATTCTGTAACCGCCTGATAATATATTCCGGGGTGCGGGTAGCAATGCCTGTCCCCCGCACCTTAGCCGATTCGCTAATGGTGTCGCTTATTATTTGGGCGTATTTGGAATGTGACTCGTTAGCAATTACAATATTCATTGCCTAATGATTATCAGAATAAAATGAAAATATAGATTGAAGTTGAATGAGCGGAAATGGACACACCTATTTCCAGGATAGAAGCGCACCCTTACGGGCGACGGCGTGTAGGCACAAAAGTACTCATGGGAGCAAAAGTCCTGATAGTTGTAGGAAGATGTGCTTTCGTGTTCATAACGGGTTAAAAGTACAAATTAAATTGAACTATCATAAACAGCAACCTAATTTTT
>CAYSVQ010000166.1:0-53892 GCA_964434565.1 uncultured Flavobacteriaceae bacterium
TTCCAGTCTTATTTTCATATCCGAATCTCTTTGCAGGCGCTGTGGTCAGGGAGGCAAGTATTTTTTGAAAGCCCAATCCGGCTTCATGCATTAGTTGCAATTCTTCCTTAGTGTCAAAGTCTGTCATATAACCTGTGTCCATTCCGAAGAGGACTTCGCCTCCAGCTGCAGAAAAATCACTCAGCTGTTGAACTGCGGTTGTTATTAAAGGATGGTTTTCTGTTTCAATCCCAAAGCGTTCCAAATCCCATTGATATAATTTTAGTGTAGGGATGACCGCCATGTTGTTTTGGACCATTGCAGCAATCATTTGTGGGTTCCAGGGTTGCCTATTCTCCGGAGATATATGAGCCAGGATATCCACACCACAATCAATCGCGATTTGTACACCTTGATTGTTAGTTGGGTGGGCGAACACGGGTTTGCCCAGCTTGTGTGCCATCAGAACACCAGCTTTTCCGATTTCTGTAGGCATATACACAATCTTTTCGCCGTCTGGGGAGGCTGACCACATTTTAGTGCCATCTGCACCTAATTTAATTTGCCCGTTTACATGTTCGGCGGCTTGTTCCGGTGATTGCATCTCGGGCAAGATGTAAGGATACACGTAAAATGGGCTACCTTCCGGTGGGGTAAATGGTGCTCCGGTGGTGAAAATATAAGGGCCTTTCACCTCGCCATTTTCAATCCTCTTTCTCAGTGCTAGTACGTTTTGGATATCGATGTTTGAGATGTCAAAGGCGTAGGTGAAACCATATTGACTTAGCATGTCCTGAAATAGTGCGGTTAGTTGTTCTGAATGAATGCTGTCCGCTTTTTGCCATTTCTGCTCGTGAAAGTGGATATGACTGTTCCAGAACCCGGCAGTCATAAAAAGACCTTTGCAATCGATAACTTTAGCATTGCTCGGGATTTCTAAATCTGCAAACTTTCCAACAGATTCAATTATACCATTTTTAATAATAACAATTCCGTTGTCGATAGGTGTCGATGTTGGGGAGGTATAGATTTTTGCCCCTTTGAGCACTATGTTTGTTACCACATCAATCTCGGAAGTTGGCCCGTCTTTACAGGAAGTAAGTAAAATTGAAAACGAAACAAGAAAAACCAGGTTAATTCGCATTACTTTTTTATGAATAGATACTTTATGTGCGTAGTAAGACTCGACTCAATTACTTCATCAATTTTGATGGTGTAAATGTGTTTATCCAAATTCTCGAAAAGGTGAATTCCACTTCCTAACACTATTGGTGAATAATGAACAAAACCTTCATCTTCAAGACCAGCATTCAAGAATTGCTGGATTGTTTCTGCTCCTCCTTGTATCCTGACATCCTTTTCATTAGCTGATTTTTTTGCTTTTTTCAATGCCACCTCAATACCATCATTCTCAAAACGAAAAGTTGTCGTTCCCCTTTGAACCCCGGAACCCTTTTTTCATTGGTCAATATATAGACATCAGCCTTGTAAAGGTCTTCAGGCCAGTGCACCTCTCCTTCCTCGAACATTCTTTTGCCCATGATGTATGACCCGGTTCTGGCAAACACTTCCCGAATCAATTCTCCGTCTATATCATCAACTTCACCACCTTCCATACCCATTGATTCAAAAAAAGCTTTTTGCCTGTACATCCATAAATGTAAATCGGTTCCACCATTGCCTAAAGGATTTTTGGGGCCTCTGTTTTCACCTGCCACATATCCATCAAGCGACATGGCTATTTCAAAAAAAACTTTGCTCATATTTTAATGTTCTATGGCTCATAATCTATAATTGGCAAACATAGGTAAAGAGCGAAAACAACAATAGAAAAAATCGGACATACTGCAGTTCTATTCCGAGAGAAAGGAACTGCTCTCCTCAACATTTCTTCGAATTGAAAAAATTGGATCGGAGTCAGTCCGGTGAACAATTTAAATTCCCTATTAAAATAGGATTGGTCCGAATAGTCTAATTAGACGCTTCAAAGCGATACTTTCTTCGGTGCATCATAGGTGTAATCCAGATAGTTTCCTTAAATCGCCTTACAAAATGCCTTTCACTGATTTGTTAATACCTTAAAGTTTCTCTATAGGTATTTTTATAGACACTAAAAGGAAAATAAGACACTGAACTTTCATGTTTAATGACCTTGTTGTTTAATTGCGATATCATAAAGTTGCTTAACAGCCATACTTTTTCCTGATCGGTTCCAGCGTATACCGTTTTGAGAATAATTTCGCGTGGCCAAAAGTTATGATACGAAATAATTATATGCTTAAAAGGTTCACATCATCTAGACAGGACTTTACCACAAATTGACAGGAGTTCACAACAATAATTTATTGATCCCGGATAAAATATTAATATTGGGGTGACGAACAATCGACCCCAAATTTTATTATATATAGAAGTATTTATACTTTAGTCCCTTTAAAAAGCCCTCTCATAACAGTAAGGGCTTTTTTATTGCTGCTTTAGTAGGATTGCCAAAGTGTAGTAGCCCACTTTGGCCGGTTTCAATATACTGCCAATGGTCTTTTTGTAATTCCATTGGAACCTTATTGCAATAGTGTTAAGAATCTATCTTAATGAGCACCTGCGTAGGAAAAAAACTACTTAATTTTGTACTTATTAGTAGGTTAATCATATTAGTTGTAAAGTTTATTCCCTACATAGGGATGTTTTAAAGTAAGACAGGAGGACGTTGTGGGGACGTCCTCTTTTCTTTTTTAAAGGTGCCGGGCCATGGTGAAGTGCCCTAGTAAGTCTTACCTGTCCAGTAAGGCTGTACTTTCAACCCTTTTAAATATGATATCTTAAAATATACTTTAAAAAACAAAGACCCAATAATTGGGCTTTCAATATGTTTGGCGTTCAAATCCATCTTGTTCCGAGAACGCCTAGAATGGCTTTCAAATGTCTTGCTAACTACCCCAGGCGCACTCAATTTCCAGGACCTAAAAAATATCTGTGGTTATTATAGCCATAAATGGAAGCAGGGACACTAACGATTAGGTGTCTGCTTTATTCAGCTCAGGTTTTTATTCATTGCCAGTTAATTGGCAGGCATAATGGCATGTCCAATTAGGGGAACAACGGAACATTAGTTCTAATCACAACAAGAAACTCCAAATAATGCCCAAAGTCAAACATGCGATATTTATCCCTATCGAAGTTAAAATGGAGTTATTTCATGAATTAATGGGTATTCTCCAATTTTATGAAATCATGACAATGCGATCGCCGGCGCTTGGCTTTACAGAGACTTTTAGGGAAAGTGATAAAATGCATTTACTAGCGCTCGGACATATTTGTAAAATGTGTCTGGACATGGTTGACAATAGATATAACTCTATGCAGGATGGCGGGACAAACCCACAATTGAATGAAATGAATATCAGTGTAATGGATGATTCTTTTGAGAACTATGTATTGTCAGCGGAAGAACCGGCCTTGGAAACACTCGAAGAGAAACTTATTGATTGCATCGATATCATTAATAAACTGCGCACTGCACTTTAAAACTATAGCAAATCGCCATTTTTATTCTATATTCCTTCGACTTATATGTATTTCAGAAGCATATTTTTTTATCAAAGAATGTAACTATCTAAATAGGGGTAGGTAACTTTTGGAGTCTTACCGGCGCTAAAAAATCCATGAGCGATTTCACGTCACTGGAATTTTGATGGGAGTTATAGTTTTCGAGGCCGTTGCCTTCATTAATGGCTTTTTGAAGATAAAGGTCCAAGACTGTCTTGGTTAATTTGTATTCCTGATTGATATTGAGATTATCTGTCATTATATCGAACAGCTCAGGTCCCATATTCGATAAAACGGACAAAAAGTGAACCCCTCTGGTCGAATAAAGTTAAATCCCGCTTGTCCCAGTGAACTCTTACGCCATTCTTTCAAATTACCAGCCGGAAAAGTAGAAAACTGGCCCGGCAGAAGAATTGGCTTCCCCGGGCCTTTATTACCCGCGACAAGTTTTTCTACTTTGTATTTCGCTACATTCCTTTAAGTTCGTTTTATTATTTAACTTCAATAAGCACGGGTGCATTAGAAACGTCCGTGCTTATCCAAAGTTTTTGGCCGGGCAGGTACATGGCAAGCATTTATTGAATACCTTTTAGCGGCTGTTTTTCAGGGTATAGGCTGACCCTTAGGACTCTGGAAAAGAAATCTAATCATAACTAAACAAATGAAACCGATACTTAATACGATTTTCAAGGGAGTGTTAGCGGCCCTGGCCTGCGGTTGCAACCCGGGCGAAACTGCCTCAGGGGGCCATTCAGTGTCTGAGGTGCCGGAGGAAGTGACCTTTACCAGGGAAGAATTACTCAACAAGATCAAAGGAGGCTGGGCCGGCCAGACTATTGGGGTCACTTTCGGGGGGCCTGCCGAATTCAGGTTTAACGGCACCCTGATTCAGGATTATATCCAATTGGAATGGAACGACGACCTGATCACCTGGTTTTATGACAATGAACCCGGCTTGTACGATGACATTTATATGGACCTTACCTTTGTGGATGTATTGGAACGGAAGGGGCTTGATGCCCCCATAGGGGAATTTGCAAGGGCCTTTGCCTATGCGGAGTATCCCCTTTGGCACGCCAACCAGGCTGCCCGCTATAACATCATCAACGGCATTGAGGCCCCGGCATCCGGCCATTGGACAAACACTTTGCATGCAGATGATATCGATTTTCAGATTGAAGCAGATTTTGCAGGCCTCATGTCGCCGGGAATGCCAAATGCAGCCTCGGAAATCTGCGATAGAGTTGGGCATTTGATGAATTACGGGGATGGCTTTTATGCCGGAGTATATGTGGCAGCTATGTACTCCCTCGCCTTTGTTTCCGACGATGTTGAATTTGTAATTAATGAGGCGCTGAAGAAGATCCCGGTGGAAAGTAAGTACTACAGGGCGATGAAAGAGGTTATAGGTTTTCATAATGAATATCCGGACGACTGGAAAAAGGCCTGGTTTGCCATAGAAACCAGCGATTGGGCACAAGACCTTCATTGCCCCGACGGGATCTTTGTTCCCTTCAATATCGATGCCACGGTTAATTCTGCCTATGTGCTGCTTGGATTGCTTTATGGAGAGGGCGACTATTTCAAATCTATGGATATCGCCACCCGGGCCGGACAGGATGCCGATTGCAACCCCTCAACAGTTGCGGGTATCCTGGGCACTATGATAGGGTATGACAAGATACCCGGTTATTGGTTAAGAGGTTTGAAAAAGGTGGAAGGCAGAGATTTTAAGTATACGACCATTTCTCTCAACGAGGCCTACCGCATGAGTTTTGACCATGCCCTCCAGGTTATTGAAAGGAACGGAGGTCAGGTTGATGAGGGCAGCGTTACCATCCGCTGCCAAACCCCAAAATCCATGCCACTGGAAGTGGCGTATCCAAACATATTCCCTGTAGGCAGTCTGAAAAGGTCCTGGGGACCCTCCTTTGTCATCCGGGATGAAACGGAAAAAACCATCGATTTCTCCGGCACCGGCATTGTTGTCAAGGGAAACATTGAAGGCGAACTGCCGGAAGATTATGTTGGTGAAGTGGAATACCATTTGGACGGGAAACTCGACACCGTCATGAAATTACCTGTAGAAACCAATAAAAGGGCGCTGGAGTTGTATTGGAAGCTGAACCTGCCCAAAGGGGAACATATGCTCAGGCTTAAATGGCTTAATCCTGCTGAGGGAGGGGTAATCGTTGCAGACCGCTTTATCGCTTTCTCGGATTCATTAAGGGTAACGGATCATGGGCATTAATAAAGCAGATCTATTCTACAGAGATGACATATAGTTATTCTTCCGTTACGCTAATGGTAATACGGTCTTCACCTTTAAGTCTGTCTTCGCCGGCCACTCCTTTATCAGTATAGCCCGCCCTAAGTACAAAGGCCCCTTTCCCGTCAATTCCTTCGGGAGGATTCGTAAGAAAAGTACCTTCTGTTCCTGTATAGTAATCCACAACGTCCAGGTCTGCTTCCTTTGTGATCCAGCGGAGCATCTCCTCAATTTCCCGGGCGGACAACTCCGGATGCGCGGGCATCACCACAGGCCCCCAGATACCAGAGGAGCCATTTTTAATGCGCGAAGCCATCAGTTCCATTTCAAGTTCCCCGGCCTCATATTTTTTGGAAATCTCCAGGAAGGAAGGACCAATCAGTTTGCTTTTAAAGGCGTGGCAATTTAAACAGTTGGAACCCAAAATCCCGAGAAGACCGGGAGGGTCATTCTCCATTGTATGATCGCTTTCAGATGACAGCTTATCCCCTTTAACATACCGTACCCTGAGCAGCACCTGGTTCCTTGGGATTTCATCATATTCAGACTCGCCGTCTTCCGGGTCGGAAATGCTCAGAGAATAAGGCACCCGACTATTTACCGGAAATATTTTCCCATTTTTTGGGGTTATGAACTGCACTTCCGGCTGATTGTTGCCTTGCGGGACACCGCTTATGATAACTTGTTCGGCTGATAATAACATACTGCCCGTAAAGGATAGGGCAAAGTACAGGCAGCTGCTGCCAATAAGTGCCGCCAGGAAAAAGAAAACTTTACTCATTCGCAACGTCTGACGGGGTTTTAGATTTCATCAATTTCTCTGGATACGCGTTGAGCTGACCGGATGCAGGATTCCATCCCCCGGCTTAGGGTATCGGCATAGGTTCCCGCAAAATAAATCCGCCCGTCTGCTTGTAATACCTGTGGCCAGAACCGGTGCAATTCACCTATAGGGAAGGCCTGCATTTCACATGCGGGAGCAAAACGGTCTGTGGTCCAGTCCAGCGTCAAAGCCTGGTAGATTGTATCCTTCTTTCCCGGGTAAAGCGATCTGAAAGCCGCCAACACCCGTTGAGGTGAAAGTCCACCCGGCCCATATGCCTTTAACAGGACCCTGTCTGTAGCCACATGCGTGGGTTCTTCCCAGATCATGGATATATCCGGATGTTCAAAGAACAAATTTATACTTTTAAGCCCATCCTCGATCCAGAACCTTGAACTGGCTTCAAAAACATAGAAGGGATGGGAACTGTAAGTGAGGTTGTCTACTACATACCGCTTCTGGGGAGACAACGGCGGTTGTACGGGAAGGTTTCTGAAAACCGGAAGGGTAATACAATTAACCAGATAATCGCCACGCATTTCCTTTTCTTCATCATAACCATAAGCCGTGTAGGTAACTGTAACACCTTCTGTATCGTGCCGTATGGATTTTATCGGATGTTGCAGCATCAAGCGGGAACCAAGCCTTTTGGCAAAGGCGTTGGGCAGTTCCTGATTCCCGCCCTGGAGCCGGTAGGTGTCGCCGTGCGACAGGGGGATACCCCGGGAACGCTCCACATAGTACCGCCACAAAGCATAAAGGGCGGAGGTTGTATTACCCCCCAGGAATCGCATGGCCGCAGGGGAAGCGCCTTCCTTTTTATAGATCTCGGCAATGGGAATGGCATCAAGGTCGTCATAACCCACCCCAAAAGGTTGGTTCGGATCAGAAAAGGCCTCCAAATAAGTGTCCAGGAAAATCGACTTAAGCGCGTACCATGGATTTTCAGACAGGAATTTGGTTTCCCTGTCATTAAAACCAAATTCCCTGAGCACAGCCGGGGTAGCCAGGTCTTCATCCGAGTAAAATTTACCGTCTATCATTCGCAGCCCATTGCGATCGGGGGCTGCATTGGAACCTTCCGAATGCGGATAAGCAAGGACCGGAAGGTCAAATTCTTCTACATATTCAAAAAACTTTTCGTAGCCGGGAATAGTTATATGATTGGCTCCATAATCGGCATACAAACCGGCGGATAATCCGTCCCGGCCTGTGAAAACATGGCCCCCATGCCTTCCACTGGCTTCAAGCACAACTACTTCATGCCCCAGGCGCATGAGTTCATAGGCACAGCACAGGCCACTGATGCCCGCGCCGGCAACCAGTACCTTCTTCTTTTTGAAACCCGGAGAGCGTTGCAAAATTGCGGGTTCTGCCTGCCTTTCCGTTACGCCGGCCAACATCTCCAGAGGTGAGAGGGAGGTGCTGATACCCGTGATTATAGTATTCCTGAGGAATTTTCGTCGTTTGATGTTTTTCATAGGGTTGGATTAGTGATCCTTTTACCGGACCAATTTCGACTTTTGGAACATATTAAAATATATAATTTCTAAAAAGAAAGGTTTTGAAATATAAAAATATTGTAATAACTTTCCTAGCAATAATATAAAATAATGAATTCAGGAAGGAATTATGAGGATTGACGCACATGTTCATCTCAATGCGCCAAGGAATGCATTATTAGAATATGGAAAAGAAAATGATCTGCGGTTTTTGTCGATTATTACAGACATAGCAGGATTTCCACCCATAGAAGAACAGCTCAAAACCGTTGCCGGCCTTAAGGAATCATATAATCAGCATGTACAGTTTGCAGGAACATTTTCCTGTACAAACTGGGGGACAGAAAACTGGCTGGAGGAAAGCCTGGGTACGGTATATAAATCAATGGATGCAGGGGCAGTTGGAATAAAGGTTTGGAAGAATATAGGAATGTCCTTAAAAGATGAGGATGGTAACTATATTATGATCGACCATCCTTCATTTGAACCCATATTTAAATTTCTGGAAGATAATGGGATTGTGCTATTGGGACATAATGGGGAACCTAAGAATTGTTGGTTACCCATTCAGGATATGACGGTAGCTTCAGACAAAGCCTATTTCTCAGCCCATCCGGAATTTCATATGTATTTGCACCCTGACATTCCTGATTACCAGGCTCAGCTGAGCGCCCGCAACAGAATGTTAAGGAGGCACCCGAAACTTCGCTTTGTGGGATTGCACCTGGCAAGTCAGGAATGGGATACCTCTGAAGTCGCAAACTTTCTGGATGAATTCCCCAATGCAAGGGTGGATACGGCAGAAAGGATAAGCCATTTGCAGTATCAGGCCATTGCCGACTGGCAGAAGGTGTACGATTTTTTCATCGACTATCAGGATCGTATTATTTACGGTTCCGATCTTATTGTAAATCATTCTTTGGGGGATGAGGAAATGATAAACCGTATGAATGAGAGGCATCAATTGGAGTGGAACTTCTTTACAGAAAAAAGACCGATGACCATTCCCGGGATAAGTGGCCCTCTTAAAGGTCTCGGACTACCTCCATCGGTTGTGGAAAAGGTCTGTAATTTGAATGCTGAAAAGGCATACGGCATTTAATTCAATTTTAATTGCCCAACATTAATCAGATTAAATGAATCATTTTTTTCCATTGAAATTGACAGGGATACTACTGGGTTTACTTTACTTATTTGCTGCCGGCCCGGTTCAGGTACACCGTATCTCTTCAGGCAATAGTCCGAAGCCCGGTCGCTATTATTCTCCTGAGGATTTCAAATCCGTTAAGAAATTCGATGTTCATATCCACATTAATACCTTAGAGGAACACTTTATAAACCAGGCGATTGAAGATAACTTCCGCTTTTTGGATATTGTGGATGACCGACCTTTTGGCTTGCCTATGGAACAACAACAAAAGCTGGCCATACACCATTTAAAAAATTATCCTGAACAGATGGCATTTGCCACAACCTTTTCGGTGGGTGAATGGGATCGCAAATACTGGGTAGACAGCACAATTGCCGAGTTAAAGCGCTCATTTGCCAAAGGTGCAACCGCTGTTAAGATCTGGAAAAACATAGGGATGGATCTCAGGGACGCAAGCGGGACATTTGTTATGGTAGATCACCCCAGGATTGATTCAGTACTTAATTTTCTGGCAGAAAATAAGATTCCCCTGCTGGGGCACAACGGGGAGCCCAGGGATTGCTGGATGCCTTTGGAAGAAATGACCTTTAGCCAGGGATATTACAAAAATCATCCGGAATATCATATGTATTTGCATCCTGAATATCCCTCCTACGAGGATCAGATAACCGCACGGGACAACATGCTGGAAAAGCATCGCGACCTGAATTTCATGGGCGCCCACCTGGCTAGCCTGGAATGGAGCCTGGATGAACTGGCTAAAAGATTGGACGCATTTCCGAGGATGCGGGTCGACCTGACCCGCATGTCGAATCTGAAACTACATGCACTTAATAACCGGAAAAAAACCCGCGACTTTTTCATTACCTACCAGGACAGGCTGATCTATGGAACCGATACTGCCATTAATGCAACTGAAAATCCGGAAGAATTCAAACAAAGGATTCACGAGAACTGGGTTGCCGACTGGAAATTTTACGTTTCCGACGCCACTATTCTTTTAGAGGGTTTTGGTGAATTGAAAGGGTTGAAATTACCGCGGGAAGTGGTGGATAAGATCTACCTGAAAAATGCCGTCCGGTTTCTGGGCCTGGATAAAAAGAATAACTAACCATATAAACAAGCAGGTTATGAGTAATGAAGACTATGATCGCAGGAAATTCTTAAAGCAATCGTCGGCCGCAATGGGGGGGTTGTCATTGGCCGGCCTGAGCTTACCCATGGGGCTATTGGGACAGGAACCGGGAACGGCCAATGCGAAACCTGTCAGGCTGGGATTTGTAGGTATCGGAGGACGCGGTTCCTACCATCTCGATGTGGCTTTGGGCATTGAAGGAGTAGAGATCCCTGCCATTTGTGAAATAAAACCCGATCGGCTATACAGGGCCAAACGCTGGATCGAAGAAGCCGGACAACCATCCCCCACATTGTACGACAGGGGCCCTACCGATTTCGAACGGCTTTGCAAGGAAGAGGATCTGGATGCGGTGATCATCAGTACCTCATGGAAATGGCATGCCCCTGTATGCCTGGCCGCCATGAACAATAACAAACATGCCGCCTGCGAAGTACCGCTGATACAAACTGTGGAAGAAGCCTGGGAATTGGTTGAAACTTTTGAAAAAACCGGAAAATGGGCGAGCCTTGTATTAGGCGGCTTCGGGGATATGACGCTGCTCAATATGGTTCGCAAAAACCTGCTGGGGGATATCATCCACGTCGAAAGCGGCTATGTTCACGACCTGAGAAGGGTAAAGTTCGACCCCGATGAAGAACCCTGGCGGTTGCAACATGCTATCGACAGGAATGGCAACCTCTACCCGGACCACCCGATGAGGAACATGATGCCTGCGCTTGATATCAACCGGGGCGACCGGTTCGACTATCTCGTCTCGATGAGTTCCAAATCGGTTATGCTGAACAGGTATGCAGCTTCCATGTACGGCGATGCCCATCCCTACGCAAGCGTAAAAACGGCCCTGGGGGATTATAATGCCACCCTGATACGCACTGTGAACGGCAAAATGATAACCCTGAATCACGATACACATACACCCCATCCGCGGGAAAGTTTCCGCATCCAGGGAACCCAGGGCGTATACCTCAGAGACAGGCAGTATTCCAGGATCTATGTGGAGGGGCGCAGCCCTGAGGAGCACCAGTGGGAGCCGGCCGATGCCTATCTGAAGGAATTTGAGCACCCGCTTATAAAAAATTATAACCCTCCGGCACGCAAGGGAGGAGCCATTCGCGGACATGGCAGTAATGACACCCGGACACCCATTAACTGGCACCGCCTGATAGAAGCCCTCACGAATAATACAACCCCCGATTGGGACGTCTACGATTCGGTTACCAGCAGCGTTATTTCGCCGCTTTCGGAGGCTTCCGTGGCCGATAAAAGCAAGCCTGTAGACGTACCTGATTTCACCAAAGGGAAATGGCAGGAACGTCCCCCCTTATACAGCTTCTTAAATTGAAGGTTGAAGGGAAAGCTAACAGTCAAATTAAACAATAGTATGTTCTATAAACGGATAATAATAAACGTCTTCATCCTGCTGGGCTTTATCCATATACTTCCTGCTCAGTCCCAGGGATCACCCGGGCGTATGATAGACGAAATAAAAGCGCATACCTCCGGCCTGGCGGTCTGGTGGACCGGCCATAATGGCTGGTTGATAAAGTATAACGATGTGCTTGTTGGCACGGATCTGGCGCTGGAATCCAAAGAAAGATCGAATCTTTCGCCGATCACGGCAGAGGAACTGGCCGGAGAACTCGACATCTCTTTTGTAAGTCACGATCACGGGGATCATTTTGAAAGGGAAACCTCGGCTATTCTACAGGAAAAAGGCCATTGTATATTTGTTTTGCCTGCCACCAGTACGGAGACTGCCCGGCAGGAATTGCAGATCCCGGAAGACCGGATTCGGGTGGCAACCCCAAGGACCCCCTTCAGCATCGGAGACCTAGGTGTAGAACCCGTGCGGGCCATTCACGGGAACCCAAAATTCGCGGTATTTTATGATGCCAACCTGGAAGACTGCGGGTATGTGATTACCATAGGGGGAAAACGGTTCCTGCAAATGGGAGATACAGTGCTGCTGGAAGACCACCTGTTTCTGGAGGATATAGACGTGCTGTTTTTTTCCCCAACGGAGCACAATACCCATATTGATCCTTCCCTGATCCTGATCAATTCCCTGGAGCCGGAATATATCCTGCCCCAGCACCGGGCTACCTTTAAGGTGACCCCACAAAACAGGTACTGGACCAGCGGGTACCCCCATGAAGTTAAATTCCGTTTGTCTAAAGCGCTGCAACAACGCTACCACATTCTAAACATCGGGGAAAAGATTGTCATTCGCTAACAAACCGAAGACAATTCAAAAATAAATTGACTTTTACCCCAGGGGGTAAGGAAAAGGAATATAAACTAATACCAGAAAAATCAGAAACATCATGAACCGTAAACCGACACTCTTTGTATTGCTTTTAATGACTGCCCTATTGACGAAGGCACAAACCGGGGACCTTAAACTGGTCGACTGGCAGCCTGTAAGTCAGTTGGTGACAAAAGAGACAAGAATTTTAAAGGCCAAATTTCCTGTGATTGACATACACAATCACCTGGGCGACCTGGATCAAACAGAGCATTACCTGGAGGAAATGGATAAAGCCGGGGTTTGGAAATGTGTAAGCCTGGATGCGCTTTCAAAAGATGATTTCTATAAAGAACATATCCGGGTTTCGAAGCGTGTAGGTGGTGATCGGTTTCTGCCATTCTTCAGACCGGATTTCAGTAAAATAGATGAACCAAATTTTGGGGAAAGGGAAGCTAAAAAACTCGAAGAGGCTGTAAAGTCAGGCTGCAGGGGGATTAAGATATCCAAAGAACTTGGGCTGGGGTTTAAAGATAAAAGCGGAGAATTTGTAGCGGTAGACGACCCAAGGATTGATCCCATATGGGCTAAATGCGGGGAACTTGGCATCCCAGTTGAAATTCACGTTTCAGATCCCAAGGCATTTTTTACGCCTATAGACAAGCACAATGAACGCTATGATGAGCTGGGTAATAATCCTGAATGGTCGTTCAACGGATCGGAATTTCCAGGAAAGATGGAGATCCTGCAGGCCCGTAACCGGGTTATTGAAAAACATCCTGAAACTATTTTTATAGGAGCCCATTTTGGGAATCTTCCGGAAGATCTTGCCGTTGTTGGAAACTGGCTGGATACTTACCCCAATTTTTACGTAGACATCGATGCCCGTATCAGCGAACTTGGCAGGCAACCGTATTCCGCAAGACGTTTCTTTATAAAATACCAGGATCGTATCCTGTTTGGAACGGATACCCCCTGCAATGCGGAAGCCTACCGCTTGTATTTCAGATTCCTTGAAACCGATGACGAATATATAGATCCTACCCCGGCCCATAAATTACAGGGGCGTTGGATGATCTATGGGCTTTACCTTCCCGATACGGTTCTTGAGAAGATATACAATAAGAACGCCATGAAAATATTGAATCTGTATGAGGGATAAGCTAATTACACCGGTATCAGACATTCGATCCGCAATTCCATGGTATCTATGATACGCCATCAGAGGTTGCCACATACGGCTTGGGTCTGCCTTGCGCTTGTGTTCCTGTCTGGTGTTTCCTGCCAGGAAAACGAGATACCGGACCTTGTTGCCCATTATTCCTTTGATGGCTCTGCCGCCGACATCAGTGGCTTGAATAAAGATTTGCAGGCACATGGTGCCAAACCCGCCCCGGACCGCTTTGGAAAGGTAAACCGGGCGTATGGCTTTGATGGTACTTCAGCCTATATGATGGCTGAGATAGACGGGATGCCCGACCTTACGGGTCCGCATTCGGTAATATGGTGGTATCAGGTATCCGCTGTGCACGTGTTTAAGGATTCACTTGATGCGGGGAATATGATAGTCCTGGCCGACACCACAAAAAATATAGGGGTGCAGTTTGGCTATCGCGCAGCCGGATATAAAACCCTGGGGTTTGATGTCTGGTATTGGGGCGGAACTACCGTTCTGGATTCCGCTCATCCGGCGATTAACAAATGGCACCACTGTGCCTATACATATGATGGGGTACGACATTTGTTTTTTGTAGATGGAGTGCAGGTAGCGGAATCGTCTGTAAAACCTCAGTCGGGCGTCCCCTCATTGTTGATGCTCGGGAACTATCCCGGGGGGGACCAGTTTTTTTCCGGGGTCCTGGACGAGTTGCGTATCTATAGCCGTAGCATGTTACCTTCTGAGATTACCTTCATGTACAGCAAAGAGAAGGCACCTTAAGCCACGGCCAGGCGCGTTGCCGGATTTGAAACGTTCACAAGAGGAAAAGATTGAAGCTACAAATTAATAGGTATCCTTCATCCAGTTATAGGGTTGCCGCTTCATCCACAATCCCCTGGTAAAATCGGGAAAATCCTGAGGCTCCCCATTATTTTCAATGGACTGTTCAGACAGAGGAGTTACCGCGCTCCAGGCTGCCGCATCATAGGCATCCATGGGAGGCGCGATATTGGCTTTCGCCGATTCAACAAATGAATTCAGTACAAAAAAGTCCATCCCCCCGTGGCCGGCATCTTCGGCATAATCACCAAATTTCTTCCATAGCGGATGGTCATATTTCTCCAGCCAGGCATCTGCTTCGTCCCACTGGTGTGGCTCAGAACTTCCCTCAATATATATCCGGTTCCCATCCACTTCCCATAAGCCATTCGCGCCCTGAACCCTGAATCCGAGCGAGTAGGGGCGGGGTAAATTGCAATCATGGGTAATAATGATGGTTTCACCATTGGAGGTTTCTATGGTGGAGGTAATTACATCCCCTTGTTTAAACTTCACACGGGAATTCGGATGATCCTCCCCGCCAACCGCAACCACATAATTATGCAATCCTATAGCCTTTGTGGCATGGGAAGTCATAGATACAAACCGGTTCCCCCTGTTGATATCGGCCATCATGGCAATAGGTCCCAATCCGTGGGTAGGATAGACGTCTCCGTTCCTTTTAACGGAGTGCTCTGTACGCCAGGCTGCTTCGGAGATCCCTTTGGCACCAAATTCAGCACCTTTGCCGTAGGCAGTTTTCCCGTCATTAAACTTAACGTGCCTGAGATCGTGCTGGTAACCGCAACGGAAATGTACCAGTTCCCCGAATACCTCTTGCCTTACCATGTTAAGGATGGCCATGAGGTCTCTGCGGTAATTCGCGTTTTCAAGAATCATCATATGGGTGCCGGTTTGCTCGTGGGTATTCACCAGGTCCCAGCATTCCTCCAGGGTGTTCGCGGCGGAAACCTCAACCCCGGCATATTTACCCGCCTTCATCGCGTCAACCGTCATCCGGGTATGCCAAAGCCATGGCGTGGCTATGATCACGGCGTCAACATCAGCCAGTTCCAACAGGTTTCTATAGTCATATTCCGAACTACCAAATGTTTTTGGTGGGTTCGCGCCGGCCTTTTCAATCAGGTCCTTTGCGATTTTGATCCGGTTGGGGTCGGTATCGCATACGGCCACAACATTAACGTCTTTCCTCAGCAGCAAATTCTCCAGGTGGTTGGTGCCACGCAGGCCTGCCCCGATAAGCCCAACATTAAGCTTCTCGTTTTGGCTTCCATTAAAAATGCCGTAGGAGAACCCAGGGGCAAGTACGGCACCTGCTCCCAAAACGGATGTTTTTTGAATAAACTTTCTTCTTGAACTCATAATACTGTTGTTTTAATTGAATATAGTATTATTTTGGTTGTACCTCAAGTAATAAAAAATCCGAAAACGAAGCTTGTAAATTAGGGTCGGATCCGGTGATCTCGCCTAAATCAACCTCATTGAAATAGTCGGTTACCCTGTAGGTAGTGTTTTCATCCAGCCCCCTGAACTGCAGGGTATCGTTCCAGTTATCAGCGTAAAAGGCATAATACATACTTTCTCCTTTTTTAATGACATGTGCTTCAGGCAGATCATAGCCAATATCGTATAATGTTCCCAGATAGGATTCCCGGGATAGCATTTTATCGTCATAGAGGGAAAACCATTTTTTCCAGATCCCTTCCTTTTCAGGGGTAAGCAGGTAACTGCTATTTGCGTGTGGATTGTCTTCCGGCCAGGTAAATTTGGTGCCCAGTACAGCTCCGATGCCAAACGAGCTGGCAAAATCACTGCCATCATCGCTCAGTTCCACATGGTCGCCATAATAGGCGGTATTGGGGATGAGGGCCTTATAGGTTTTACCCTTATGGCGTATTTGCCAGCTGGAGAGGGGATCCGAAGAAACCGCCTGATTCATAGAAGCCATATTGAAATAAGACATGCAGGTGCCGCAAGGGCAATTTTCCACTACGGCGTCTGGTTTTATCCTCCTCGCTTCCTCATAAATCATCTGAAAGAAATCAGGTAGGGCTTCCGGGGCGCTCCCGGGGTTCTCCAGGCTATGATCAGGTGCTACGGCATTCATGTGTTGCCCGTCCATTTTAAGGCCGTCGAAATCCCATTCTTCCAGGAACAGATGCAGGGTTTTTTTGGTGTGTTCAATGGTTTCTTCTTTGGAAGGAGACAGGTAATAAGCATCCCACCAACTGATAAACTGGGGCGAACCATCTTTCCGGGTGATCCGGCTATCAGGATGTTCCTGCAGAACCTTGCTCCCGGGATCGGCCGCGAGTGGGGTCCACCATATTTTGGCTTTCAGGTCATAATCGTGAATTTTATCAACCAGCGTTTTAATCGCCCTGTTCCCTTGCGGAAATTTTTCCGGGTTCGCGTTCCAATCCCCTTCGGCGATTTGGAACCCATCGTCCAGCACGGCCCATTTAATGCCAAGCTCTTTCACTTTCGGCAGGGTTCCTATAATCTCATCCAGGGTAAACTGCCGTTCATAGCCCCAGGCGCACCAGATACTTTCAAAGGCGGCTTCCTCTGGCTCGGCAATCGTTATTCCCCGGGCCTGCATCAACTTGGAATAGCGCGACAGGTTGGCGAAGTAGTCTCCTTTGGTTACCGATATAAAAGTCTCCAGGGTTTCGATGCTTTCATTTGATGCGAACCGGGAGCGTTCTTCAAAATCCTCAGACACCCCTATGGTCACATGGTTTGCTTCCATTGTCATTTCTGTTGGTAAACTAACCCGTTTCGGTACCAGGGCCAAATGGCCGGTGGCTACATTTACGTCGCGCCTCCAGACGGAAGTCACGGGAATGCCCCCTCCGTAATCCGTGTCGTTCATCCCCATATAATTCTTTTGGTAATAGCCGGGCTCCAGAGGTTTGATCCAATCGCTCCGGCTGCCTGAGGAACTTCCCTGGAACGCCCAGAAGAGTGGGTCGTCGCCCTGAGAAAACAGGGTATACCCATTGTTCAGCCAACTCTTCAGAAAAACATTTTTCCCGGAGGTATTGGTATAGCTGACCTCTGTTGAAATCAGGTCGGGGAAATCGTCATAGGCCCTGAGGGTAAGGGTTTTTTGAATCTCCAGGCCTCCTTCCTCATAGATGCCCTCCACCACCCATTGCCTGCCGGAAAGCTCTCCTTGCAAACTACTTTCGGTGGCTCTTACAAATTCAAAGGCATCAATTACTTCATGCCCGATAAATAATTTTTCGGAGGCCTGAAACCTGTCCATAAGGGGCTTGGTTTCTGGTAGGCTGGCAGCAAGTTTTGTTTTTAGTTGATCATTTATCTCCAGCTCGAGTGCGCCGTGCTGAATACTTAGCACCACCTTGTCAGAACCAACCCCTCCTGCGCAGGACAGGAGCAGGAAAGACAAGCCGCAAAAGGCCACCGCCGGTAGCCGGAAAAATAAATTAATCAAGGATCCTTTTGGCATTGTCATAATAGATTTTCTTTAAAGTGTTGTCACTGAGTCCCAGGCCGTGCAGGGCCCAGTGGTAGCCGAAGAGTTCGTGCTCGTAAAAATGTTCATCCAGGGTTTCGAGGATGCGGAATGTGGTCCGGTACATGGAAGCTTCAAACCCCATATCCGTGCCATAGAGCAATTTGTCCTGATATTTCTCGTAGAATGCTTTGGTGGCTCTGGGTACCGGGGCGGTTTCCGCATAGCGGGCTGAAATATCCGCATACAGGTTTTCGTACTTGCCAAGCAGATTCCCCAGGATATTTAAATCATGGCTGCAGTTGGCAAAATGACATGCGATAAAGGTGGTTCCCGGGTTGTTCTTTACGGCCACCTCCAGGGTATTGATAAGTTCGGCGTGCAAAAGGATCCCTGGTTTACTCACATCTATCTGCCATTCGGCCGCATTCATAAGCCCGTCATTGTACTTGTCGATGGGCTCATACATCCAATAAGGTTCAGCCACATGAACGTTTATGGGCATCCCCAACTCCCCGCAGCGCTGCAACAACGGCTGCATGCGCTCATCATCAAAATGCATCCCATAGGCGGGGGTCGGCTTCGAATTATGCAGCCCGGTGCCCTTATCCCCAATTTCACCAATCCCCTTTGCACCAACTTTAAAGCAGCGTTCCAATTCTTTGATGGCTTTTTCTGTCCACCCCGCCTCTTTGTATCCGGTATAATCAAACCCACACCAAACTTCAAAGCGATCACCGTATTTTGCATACATGGAGTAAATACTATCGAATGCTTTTCCGGTCTGCATAGACAGGATGATGGTTTTTTCCACCCCCATGGCATCCATGGTTTTTACCCATTGCCGGATTTCCTCGTCAGAAACGGCATAGTCATGAGAATGCATGTCGATTACAGGGTATTTAGCTTTTTCCACAACAGTTTTGGGAATGTTGTATATGGATTTTGGACGGTAGTCTTTCAAAAGGATTTCCTCCTGAGCGGAAACGCTCAGCTGTGCGAGACAGAGGGTAAGAATGAGCAAGGGATATCTGTTCATGGCTGGCTAAAATTTATGGTTCTTAATTTTACTGCTACCAGAGCCGAAGCGGCTGAGGTTGCTTTTGGAAATACTTCCCTGAGATCGATGTTGTCTGTGGATAGCAATTCCTGTTTCAGGCATTTCATAAAGGCATTTTTGATCTCCGTCGCCAGATTGATTTTTGTAATGCCCTTTTTAATAGCTGCCTGCAATTGATCATCCGGGATCCCCGAACTTCCGTGTAGCACCAGGGCGGCATCAGTGCAGGCATTTATTTCTTCAATAAGATCCAGCTGTAAGACCGGTGTTTTTTTATAAAAGCCGTGGGCGGAGCCCACCGCTATGGCCAGGGCGTTTACCCCGGTGAGTTCTACAAAGCGCCTGGCTTCTGAGGGCTGGGTATAGATCATTTTCTGATCCTGCCCCAGTTTCGAAATATAGCCGAGTTCAGCTTCCACATTTATATGCCGGGGAGCGGCATAATGTACGATCTCCCGGGTAATACGAATGTTCTCCTCAAAGGGTTTTTCACTTGCGTCGATCATTACCGAATCAAAGCCGGCATCCACACAGGCCTTCACCAGCGCAATATCCTGTCCGTGATCCAGATGCAGCCAGGCCATTACCTTATACTGTTCAATAGCACTTCTCGCAAGGGCGGTAGCCACAGGCAGGCCCATATAGCGGATAGAACTTTCGGAGAGTTGCAGAATAAGCTCCGAACTGGTCTCCCGGGCCGCAGTCAATACCGCAGAAAGGGTTTCAAAATTATAGAAATTGGTGGCCAGCAGGGCCTGGCCATTTTTTTTATTTGCGATAAGCTTTTCCTGTAATCTCATAGGTTATAGGGAATATGAAAAGGTGTTCCGGGAAATTTCTTTGATTTGTTCGAGGTCATCGAAGGCAGCGGTGCCTCCCGGAGCCATGGTGTTTATAGCTCCCATAATATTCCCAACCTCCAGGCAGCGCTCCAGCTTTCCACCTTTCAGGTATTCACTGATAAACCCGGCATTGAAACTATCGCCTGCGCCAATGCAGTCGACTACAGTGCTATTGAGGAAGGCAGGCTTAGTCATAAAATTCCCGGATTCCCATAAGTGTGCCCCATGTATTCCGTCTTTAATTACCACAACCTTCGCGGTTGGGGCAATCCGTTCGAGGCCGGATTCGAGATCGGGGCATTTGGTAAGGTGTTTGAATTCCTGGGCGTTGGGCAGGAAGACATCAATATGGGGCAGCAGGGAATCCAAATCAAGTGCCCAGGTTTCGGCCGGGTCCCACTGAGGGTCCATTGAGGTGCTGAGCCCTAATTTTTTAGCGCGTTGAAACAACTGACCAACGGAACCTATAAGGTCTGTTTGCAGGAAAATTGAGCTTAAATGCAGGTGTTTTGCCTGCATCAGGATGTGGTCGGTGACTTCTTTTTCGGCCAGGTGCTCCATGGCACCCGGGAAGGTTATATTCGCCCGGTCCATCTCATAATTCATCACAAGGGTCATGCCGGTTTGATATTCATCTGATTGCAGGATGAAACCGGTATCCACTTTGTTGTGTTTTAGCGCATTCTTAATCAGGTTGGAAAAGGTATCATTTCCTGTTTTTCCCATAAATGCGACCGAAGCACCGAGGGTACTCAGGTTACTGGCAAAAATGGCCGAACTGCTTCCCAGGGTGATATTGAGTGTTTTGGCGAGAATCTCCTTGCCAATTGTTGGAAACCCCCGGATATCATCCAGAATGATATCTACATTAAGTTCCCCAACTACCAAAACATCAAATGCCTTCATACATTAAATTTACGCCTTTAAGACTGTATTTTGCCAATCATTCAGCCCGTACCGGATCTTCACATGCAGAAAACCTGCATCCTGTGCTTGAATTTCATGAAAGGCACTTAAAATGCGAAGAAAAGGATCAGCAGCTGCAATGATCAACCGGGATAAATACAAAAATAAAAAATTTATAATAACTTACAATACCTTTTCATATATATTAAAAATCTTTTATAAACTTATCAAATTAAAAATATTTCTTTTGTATATAGGATAATTGAACAGCCGGACAGCTGTATTCCGATGTGGTTTGGATAGTATCAAGAGTTTATACCGGAGTTTCAAGGGCGGAAACGAGTTAAAGGAGCCTCTGCTATTTACATCATAATAATACGAAAGATATATAACTTTCAAAAACTTTATTATATTTAGCCCCATAAGGGGATGCAAGCACGGTTATATTCCGGGAAATAAAGGTATGGATTAGCGTGCACTCATACAGTGAAAGGGCCATGCCTATAGCTCATCCCAGGATACACCAAGGGATGTAATACTTACGGCAGGCTGTTGATACTGAATCTGACATAAAGAACTACAGAATGAAACGCGCAACATTTATTAAAGCAGGGGGGTTGGCCGGACTGTTTACAGGCACTGCATGGGCATACCCGTCAGACAGAATACCGCCACATAACTGGGAAGGGCATGACTTTGGTCCGCCACCACCCATTACTGATAGGTTGTACCAGGGTCCTTTTTCCAACTATGGGCCGGAGGCAAACGTACCCGGAGGGTCCGTGGTGATGACCACCACCCCCTCTGACCGCCCCGTACACAACTACGGAATGGGCCTGGTAACCTACCTGTGTGATGAGGTAGGCCCCCCCGCAGTTCCCGGTGAATCTCTGCGCACCTCCATTGAAAAACTGGCCGGATGGCCCCTGGGCAATGTCCTGTATGTGAGGGTAGACTGGAGGGACATTCAGAAAGAGCCCGGTAAACTGGCATTCCCGGAACATTGGGACCTCGCTTTTGAAATGGCACGGAAATACCAAAAACGTGTGGCTTTCCGGGTGCAGTTGATGAGCCCGGTGATCGAAGGACATTCTATCCCCGATTTTTTAGTGCCTGAGATCCCGATGGTAAAACTCGGGACCACAAATGAAATTGGGATTCCCGGTAAAGTGCATTACGCCCCGCGTTATGACCACCCTGCTTTTATGGAAGCTTTTAAAGAACTGGACGACTTGTTGTCTGAAAGATATAACGGCCATGAGCTTGTTGAATATGTAGACAGCTGTATGTATGGTTTCTGGGGGGAGGGGCATACCTGGCCTTTTGAAGGAAACCCGCTCCCCGATAACCTTACGGCCGAGAAGACTTTTGTTGAGATGTTCGAACACCAGGCAGCCAATTGGACGAAAACACCCCTGGCTACCAATACGCAACCCGATTATAACAATGTGGGCAATTCGGAAGTGGTAGACCGGACTATCCGCACCTTCAACTGGCTCCGCACTGATACCATTTTTATTGAAAACACCCAGATTGACGCCCTGAGCAACCGGCCGCCCTGGACCGGTGCTACCATTGAGCAAGGACTTACCAAAGGAGACCCTGATAGTCTGCGGACGCATGGGAGCGTCAGCAGAAATGAAAATATTATTTCCCATGTACAGGATGTAGGGCCTAACTATTTTTCCCTGTGGAACTGGCACCAGATTGCTCTGGAAAACCTGCTCGGATATTATGAGAAGTTCCCGGAACCCCTCAATGAACTTGCGGTCAGGCTGGGTTATCGGGTACGGCCATCCTGGATATGGTCCTTCGAAAAGGAAGGTTATCCCGGAATTGTACTGGGGTTGGTGAATGATGGCATTGCAGGGATCCCGGGAGCCCTGCGGATAACGGTACGAGATGCCGGAAGGACTTTTGAACGCAGTGGCAGTCTGGATCCGGGTTATCCCCTTCCGGGAAAAGTAAGGCAAGCCATGTTCATGCTTCCGAAAGGTACCTCCTGGGAGGGTCTTGAAGTTCGTGCGGAAATTGAAGTGAAGGGCGTGAGGCGTCCGGTTCGCTGGGCCTGTTCCCAAGCCCTTGAAACGGATGGGTCCTTAAAACTAAGTCAGAATCTATCCTAATAACCACAGCAGATGAAATCGAAACTATGGCTTGTTTATGCCATCATTACTACCGTATTTTGGGGCGTATGGGGTGCCTTTACCGGACTCCCCACCGAATATGGTTTTCCGGAAACGCTAATATATTGTGTGTGGGCAATCACCATGATTCCGCCCGCGCTGATAGCCCTAAAATTAGCAAACTGGAAACTTCACAAAAGTAAAAAAGCAATCTTCTATGGGGCAATGATCGGATTTTTAGGGGCGGGGGGTCAAATGATCCTGTTCCATGCTGTTACCCTGGGTCCCACCTATCTTATTTTCCCGATTATTTCCCTGTCGCCTATGATAACCATAGTGCTCTCCTACCTGGTTCTTAAGGAACGTACCGGGCTGCTGGGTACCCTGGGCATTGTTCTGGCTCTGATAGCCCTGCCTTTATTCGAGTACTCCACGGGGGCCGCTGAAGAGGATTACGGCTATATGTGGTTCCTGCTGTCTATCCTGGTCTTGCTGGCCTGGGGACTGCAGGCCTTTTATATGAAGCGCGCCAATGCCTCCATGAATGCAGAAAGCATTTTCTTCTATATGATGCTTTCCGGCCTCACGTTGATCCCTTTTGCGTTATGGATGACCGATTTTTCAGCCGACATTAATTACGGATTTAAAGGGCCCTGGTTGGCGGCCGGCATCCAACTCCTGAATGCGGTAGGTGCCCTCTGTCTGGTGTTTGCATTCAGATACGGAAAGGCCATGGTGGTTTCCCCCCTTACGAATGCCGGAGCCCCTTTGATTACGGCTGTAATTGCCATGATCATCCTGGGATATGTCCCGAATACCTTTAAGGTAGTTGGCATCGTACTCGCTATCATAGCCGCCGTCCTGCTGGCTTTTGATCCGGGCGATGAGGATATTCCACCTGGCGAAAAAATTGGCTGAATGGGTTGCTGCCTTAATCTGATACAAAACGTGTGGTAATGAAGGATTGTCCTAGGCAATAATGACTTTAACCCCCAGATCGACCAGCCGGTTCTGATCTTCCCTGCTGATCTGCTCATCGGTAACCACAATGTCAATTTTTGTAGTAGGACATATAAAGGCCAGACTCCTTCGCTTGAATTTGCTAGAGTCAGCAACCAGAATAACTTCTTTTGAAATTTCGATCATGATCTGATTCAAAGAAGCTTCTTCAATATTAGGGGTAAAGGCGCCCTGGGCTGTATCGAATCCATCCACCCCCAGAAATACCTTGTCTACATAAAAATTCCGGATACTTTTCTCAGCCAGGGGGCCCACCAGGGAATGGGAGTTCTTTCGCAGTGTGCCGCCTGGAACAATAATGTTAATGTTAGAACTATTAATAAGTTGGTTGGCAATGTTAAAAGCATTGGTAATGACATTGATAGGGTCGTCCGGACTCAGGTTTTTGGCAATTTCCATTGTAGTGGTCCCCGAATCAAGGATAATAGTTTCCCCGGGATTCACCAGGGTCGCTGCTTTCTTGCCAATACGAATCTTTTCCGCATAATGGATTTTATCCTTATCGGATAACTGAAAATCCATACCGACGGAATTCTCGTATTTCATGGCGCCGCCCCTTGAACGTATCAGAAGCCTCTTGGATTCAAACAATTCAAGGTCATTCCTGATTGTAACTTCACTCACTTCGAACTCCTCACTTAACTCATGGACAAACACCTGACCGTTTTTCTCGAGCATGTTCAGTATTTTCTTTCTCCTTTCAACGGTAGAACGCTTTGACCTTTTCTTTTCCATGATTTATTGTTGCAATTAAAGATTCTAAGGCACTAATCTGCCAATTTTACACAATAATAGTGAAAGGTTGCTTTACATAAGGTTTACATTCTATGAATTTTCTATTAAATATTAATACGTAAGTTATAATAACTTTTCTATATTTGTATAGAAATGAATTGAAAGTAAAACGCAATCATAAATAACAAGGTGTTTGATGGACTATCTTAATATGGATGTAGCTGAACTCAATGGTCGCGGAGCAATTGAGACAGCGATGGAGATATCAGGACAACCGGATTTATGGGTTGCGATTTATGAAAAGGTGTTATTGGAGGAAAGTAAGATTGCGCCTTTTCTTGAAGCTGTTTTTAAGCGGGCGGAAAAGATCATTCTTACCGGCGCCGGCACAAGCGCGTATATAGGTTATTCCGTCGAGGGTGAACTGCAACGCAAAAGTGGGATAACCACCATATCTGTTCCGACTACACATCTGGTTTCACATCCGCGGGATTATTTTGAAGAGTCGGTTCCAACCTTGCTGATTTCCTTCGCGAGATCCGGCAATAGCCCGGAAAGTGTGGCGGCGGTAAAATGGGGTGACCAGTACTGCAGGGAATGCTACCATTTAATCATTAGTTGCAATCCCGACGGAAGCCTGGCGAACCATGCCTTTAAAAGTAACAGTTACGTTTTCCTACTACCTCCCAAAGCAAATGACAAAAGCCTGGCGATGACAGGAAGTTACTCGGGCATGCTGCTTTCAGCATTGCTTATTACCGATATTAATCAGATCAGTTCCCTTGAATCCCCCGTGCAAACCCTCAGGCGCTATGGGAATGTTTTACTTGATAAGCACCTCGGCCATATTAGAAAAATAGCAGCCCAACCATTTAACAGGGTCGTATTCCTGGGCTCGGGACCGCATTTCGGGACGGCTACAGAATCCCACCTCAAATTGCAGGAACTAACGGATGGCCAGGTGATTTGCAAACATGATTCTTACCTGGGGTTTCGTCATGGCCCAAAAGCGGTAGTCAATGAACACACCCTGATGGTCTATTATTTTTCAAATGTAAAGGAAGTGATCCGTTACGAAATAGATTTGGTTAATGGTATGAATGAGGGGAAAAAGCCACTGTTCCAGCTGGGTATATCCGAGATGCCGATAGAAGAAATTTCCATTGATGAATTGTTGGTATTGTCCGATAAGGCAGGTGCTGTAAGCGAAGCGTTTCTAACCGTGGCCACTATTTTGCTTGGGCAGGTGCTGGGATTCTTCAAGTCTTTAGACGCAGGCCTGAGTCCTGATTCCCCGTCTACCAGTGGAGCCATTTCCAGAATTGTCAAAGGAGTGACTATTTATTAGCAGGCTGATTGTGAATTTAAAGATCGGATTTCAAATATTTTTTTTGCGTTTTATTTCTTTATTATCGTTGAAAAAAAAGTAAAAAAAAGATTATATTTAATATAAATAAGGTTGTGTAAGTCTGATATTTTTTATAGATTTGATTGCAAGGAACCTTGGAAACAAGTAATCTTAGTTAGTTTCACTGGACAGTTAGAGATTTAATGGCTTTTCCTGAGCTTGGGCCATACTTCAGATTTAAGTTGCTTCAGGTTGCAAAACTTCGTAGCTTCTTTTCAGAATTGCAGTCAGGCTGCTTTGAATTCTTGTTCTTCTTTGGAAATAATAATGCGGGTTACAGCTGAAGAATGGCGCTGTAATATTAATCAGTAGAAGAAAGCGTCAAGGTAGATTTCACGCTATTTTTGGAAATCGCCCAACCGGCGCTTACAGGTTTGTTAATTACTTGTTTCAAAAACAGGATTCCTTTTACCATCAGGCTCGTTGCAGTATTTAGCACGAGGAATATTGACCCGGGAAAGGAGATGGCTCTTTAGTATGGTATATCAGGGGAAACCTTTGATAACCCATTTATTTTGAACCAACGGCATTTTCCAAAATAACTAACTTAAACCTAATTAATTATGAAACAAAAATTAACGAGACCCTGTGAAAATTTGCTTTGTTTCCTGACTGTCATGTTTATGATAGTTCTAGGTGTTCAATCAGGTTACTCCCAAACTGTCATCTCAGGTACTGTAACTGATGAGACCGGGGAACTCCCGGGAGTCAACGTGGTGGTTCAGGGCACCTCTATTGGCACTGTAACAGATTTTGATGGTAATTATTCCATCAATGCGCCCGATGGTGCTACCACGCTGGTGTTTTCATTTATAGGGTACACTACACAGCAGGTGCCTATAAGTGGTAGGTCAACCATTGATGTTACTATGATTGAAGATGCCCAGGCGTTAAGCGAAGTAGTGGTAGTGGGTTACGGTACCCAGAGGAAGGCCGATTTAACAGGAGCAGTGGGTTCCATTGGCGCAGCTGATATTGTCAGCAAACCAATTACAAGCCCTGATCAGGCCCTTGCAGGGACCATATCCGGAGTGAATATCACCAACCGGAGTGGTGACCCGGGCGCGCCGATCAGTGTGAATATCCGGGGTGTAGGAACCCCGGGCGTAAACGACCCGCTTTGGGTTATTGACGGGGTCCCGATTGTTCAAACCACTAACATAACGGTAAACACCTCTTCAACTACGGATTCAAACCCTCTGGCAGGACTTAACGCCAACGATATTGAGTCAATCGATGTTTTAAAGGATGCCGCGTCAACAGCTATTTATGGCGCACGGGCAGCCAATGGGGTTATTATAGTTACTACTAAAAGGGGTAAGACCGGAGACGCCAGGGTGACCTACGACGGCTACGCTTCTTTTGCCAGTGCGAGGGATAAAATCGATGTGCTTAACGTAGGGCAATATATAGACATACAAAACCAGCTGGGGATAGATGTTTCTGAATTCAGCGGACAACCTTTTGTAGACTGGCAGGACCTGATCTTCAAAACCGGCTTTGTACAAAATCATAATGTTACTGTAAGCGGGGGCACCGAGAAAGCGAACTATTTTATTTCCGGAGGCTATATGGATCAGGAGGGAATTGAAAGGGCCCAGGCGTTTTCACGTTATTCCCTGAAAGCCAATTCGGATATAAATGTTGGCAGTCGTTTAAAATTCGGTCAATCTTTATTAATCAGTCAAACTGATCGCCAGGTGCAAAGCGAACCCGGTATTTATGCGGGTTTTAATTCGTCTCTTAATGCTCCTTATTATCAGCCATTCGGCGATGGGGCTTTCGGATACAACCCTGTCCTTCCCGAAACCGTTGGTGATGGGTCGGCCACCAACTATCTTTTCAATACCGATGATCGATTTACCAAAACTACAATTCAAACCAGAAAAGTATTAGGTAATTTTTACGGGGAGTTGGAACTCATGGAAGGATTAAGGGCGAGGACCTCCCTGGGATTGGATTATAATGTGGGAGTCGGAGAATATTTAACTACGGATGCGGTCCTCGACAATTCAACAGGCGCTTCCCTTCTCGTTTCCTCACGACCTATCGAATTAACCCTCACTACAGCTGCAACGCTGCAATACGACAAAACCTTTGGTGGAGATCACAACATAGGTGCTCTTTTTGGGTTTGAGCAGACTAAATTTCGTTTTGACAAGGTGCGACTGCAGGGAAGGGATCTTTTTAACATCAATTTTGCCGCCAGTGGTACCACCGTCGCCGGGGCAAACGAAGCAGACCTTTGGACATTACAGGGGTGGCTTGGCCGTCTTACTTATAACTACAAAGGAAAATACCTCGCCACCTTTAACGTTCGCCGCGATGCAACTTCCAGATTCGCCGAGGAAAACAGGGATCAGGTCTTCCCATCGTTATCTGTGGGGTGGAGAATTACAGACGAAGAATTTTTTAATAAGCAGGATGGTGACTTTGTTGATGATATAAAAATCCGCGCCGGCTGGGGCCAGTCAGGGAACCAGTTTACCGGGCTTAACTTTGCCTTCTTAAGTGCCATTGATAACAACATTCGCTATGTTATTGGCGACGATCAGCAAACTATTGTCGCCCCTGCTCCTACAACCTTTGCAAACGAAGACCTGAAATGGGAGACCAGCACCCAGTATGATATTGGGGTAGATGCCAGCTTTTTAAATGGCAAACTCAGTATGACAGCAGACTATTACGACAAAACTACAGAGGATGTACTTTTGGGACTGCCTTTGCCATTTGTTTCAGGGTTTTTCCTGCCTGCCGATGCCAATATAGGTGAGATCAAAAACTCGGGGATTGAATTTTCCTTCAACTGGAACAATACAGTGGGTGAAGATTTTAAGTATGGATTAGGAGGGAACATCACCACTGTTAAGAATGAAGTAACCGATCTGGGTCAGATACCGCAGATAATTACAGGTATCGGAGGTTCTTCTACGCACAGGACCATAGTGGGTGAAAGCCTTGGTCACTTTTTTGGCTATAAAACCGATGGGCTGTACCAAACCGATGCAGAAGCCGCTGCGGCGCTTCCGGATGCCGGGGGTACGCCTTCCGCCGGAGATATCCGCTTTGTGGATGTTAACGGCGACGGGCAGATAAATGCCGAGGACCGGACCATAATCGGTAGTCCCTTTCCTAAATTTTTCTATGGAGTAAATTTCAATGCCGAGTTTAAAGGTTTGGATTTTTCTGTTAACTTAAGGGGGGTAGGTAATAAACAGGTATACAATTCCGCCAGGGTTGCCCTGGAAGGAATGACCGGACAAAATAATTTCAGTACCCAGGTTTTAGACAGGTGGAATGGACAGGGGTCTACCAACTCAAGTTCACAACCCAGACTGGCACCGGGAGATCCAAATGGAAACACCCGTTTTTCAGACCGATGGGTAGAAGATGCCGGTTATCTGAGGATACAGAATATTTCAGTTGGCTACAGCCTGCCACCGGAAACACTCAGGTCCTGGACTGACGATTTTGTATCGAACCTGCGGATATATATTGGTGCCCAGAATTTAGCCACCTTTACCAAATATTCGGGCTATGACCCGGAAGTAGGGCGCACCCAGAGCTTTCAGAAGGGAGATTTCACCCTGGCTACCGGCCAGGACGGTGGAGCATCTCCATTGCCAAGGATAATTCAGTTGGGCTTGTCTGTGTCTTTTAATTAATCTTGATATCTTATATCTTTATAATAAAACTATTATGAAAAAAATATTTCTCTTTATCGCAAGTCTTTGCTTCCTGGGAATTTTTTCGTGCAGTGATGAACTCGATCTGCAACCCTTAGACAGATTGACTACAGATACCTTCTACAAGACACGGAGTGACTTTGATGGAGCCGTTTTCGCATCCTATTCGTCGATCCAGGATTTTTGGGGAACCAGTACGGAAACGCTTGGTGAATTCGGCGAATTCTGGAAAATCACCTTAGCGATTACTGATGATGTCGCTGCAGATGCCGTTACTTCCGACCAGATTTCCCGGGATATAGATGCATTGCTGATTCGATCCAGCGATGTCCCCTATGCTGCGGTTTATACTCAGATTTACGAGGGAATCTATCGTGCCAATCTGGTACTTCAAAATCTCGATGGTGAAAATGAGCTCACTGCCGCGGATAAAACACTCTTATCAGCGGAGGCGAAGTTTCTTCGTGCCTGGTTCCATTTTCAGGCCATGAAATTATTCGGAACACCTCCTTTGGCCTTGGAAATCAAGACGGATATTTATGATCAGGCATTACCCAATGCAACCCAGGAAGAACTGTTCGCTTCAATAATTGCGGATTTTACGGAAGCGGCCGCAGGATTGCCTGATGTCTGGGATAGCGGTAATACCGGGAGAGCAACGGCATGGGCAGCCAAATCCTATATTGGTAAGGTTAATGTCTGGAAAGAAGACTGGCCAGCTGCAATAACCGCGTTAGGGGATGTAGTAAACAATGGGCCATATGAATTACTCCCCGACTATGGAAGTGTTTTCGCTTACAACAATGAAAACAATGCAGAATCTGTATTTGAAATTCAATACGGGGGGCCTTTCTCAGATGATAACCTTTGGGTCTTTGATGATACACACTCTGAAGATTTTAAAGCCTCTCAGGGAACCGGAAGGGGCTGGTTTTGGGATGCTTCTAACGGGGCCCCGGGTGGAAAACTCGGATATTGGGTTCCCACACAGGATTTAGTGGACGCCTTTGAACCCGGCGACGCCAGGATTCAGACCATTTTTTACCAGGCAGGAGATACCTATTTTTCTTTCGATGGCACACGATATGAAGTGCCTTATGACCCTGAATGGTCTTCAAGCAATTTTACTTTGAAGAAGTACCGGGGTTCAGTTAACGCCGTAGATGGAAACCACGCCCCCAATGGACAGGCCGATTTTAACAATGAACGTTGGTTCCGATTCGCCGAATTAAAACTCTTATATGCCGAAGCCCTTATCGAGGGAGGAGGCGATCCTGCCATAGCCAAACAGCAAATTGATGACATCCGGGTACGGGCTGGCCTGCTGCCCCTTGATGTAAGCGCGGATTTGACTCAGGCCATGAGACAGGAAAAACGAGTTGAGTTAGCTCTGGAACCCCATCGTTGGTTCGATATCACACGGTGGGGTATTGGCGCACAAATTTTTGGCGCAGCCTGGAACGACCGCTATAATGTCTTTCCGTTTCCGCTGTCTGAAATTGAGCGCTCGGATGGTTTGCTGATCCAGAATCAAGGCTATTAGCAAATCTAAAAACTCCGCGTTTTTAAGTGTTTGGAAAGTTGAGTTAGTTTATGTTAGTTTATTTCACGGAAATCCAATCTGTAAAACACTTTTATGGATTGGATTCTTTTTATACATTCATATAACCCCCATATTATGGTTTTGAAAAGATCCGGACAGCTATTATTTATTGTTTTAGGCGCACTGATCATTTTATCATGCAGGGAAAAGAATACCCTTTTTAATGAATTGACTCCCCGTGAAACAGGTATTGAATTCAACAACTTACTAACCCTTAACGATTCCCTGACCGTCCTGGAGTTTGAATATATGTATAATGGCGCCGGGGTAGCTGTGGCCGATTTTGACCTCGACGGACTACAGGATATCTACTTCACCGGGAATATGGTTAGCAACCGCTTATATCGCAACCTGGGTAACTGGAAATTTGAAGACATTACGGAAACAGCCGGAGTCGGTTCAACCCATTGGTCTAATGGGGTCGCAATAGTTGATATAAACCAGGACGGGTATCCCGACATCTATGTAAGTCGGGGGGGGCCGCGTGGCTCCGAAGCCAAAGACAGGGCTAATCTTTTGTTTATTAACAAGGGACTCCGTGAAGGGAAGGTATACTTCGAAGAAGAAGCTGCCGAATGGGGCCTGGACGATGATAGTTATTCTGTACAGGCTGCTTTTTTTGACTATGATGGCGACAAGGATCTGGATATGTACCTGCTGAGCAATGCCCTTGTGGATTTTAACAGGAACACATCAAGGCCAATAGACCGTACAGGAAAGGCGCCATCTGTGGATAAACTTTTTAGGAACAATGGTAACAACAGCTTTACTGATGTCTCCTCTGAAGCCGGAATTTTAATTGAAGGATTCGGTCTGGGTGTGGAAATCTGTGATATGAATAATGATGGGTGGCCCGATATTTATGTTTCCAATGACTTTCTTACTGATGATCTGCTTTATATCAATGCACAGGATGGCACTTTCACGAACGAAATAGCAAAATATTTTCAACACCTCTCCTTTAATGGTATGGGCAATGATATCGCCGATATCAATAATGATGGCCTCATGGACGTTGTAGTACTCGATATGCTGCCTCAGGATAACGAACGCTGGAAGTTAACCATGATGGGCAATAACTATGATGAGTTTAAAACCGGCCTTTCCTATGGGTATACACCTCAATATATCCGCAACACCCTCCAGTTAAATAATGGCAATGGCTCGTTCAGCGAAATAGGCCAGCTAGCGGGAATTTCGGCCACGGAGTGGAGTTGGAGCGCCCTTTTTGCCGATTTTGATCATGACGGGTTAAAAGATCTTTGCGTAACCAATGGCTACAGACAGGATATTACCAATCTGGATTTTATGGTATATGGGAATCGAATTCTCACCATGGGCACAGAAGAAGCCAACCGGAAACAACGTTTGGAAGAATTAAACAAACTCCCCGGCATAAAAATTCCCAATTATCTTTTCAGAAATACCGGTAATCTTCAGTTTGAAGATATTTCGGAGAATGCCGGGTTCACCAAACCTACATATTCAAATGGAATGGCTTATGCCGATTTTGATAACGATGGCGACCTGGATTTGGTAATTAATAATATTGATGACCCGGCTGGTCTTTTTGAGAATCAAAGGCCGTCTGATCAAAATAGCCACTATATCAAATTTATTTTTAAAGGCGAAGAACCGAATATTTCAGGAATCGGTAGCCAGGTCGAACTCCTTTACGGAGGACAGAAGCAGAAACAGTATTTTACGCCTTACCGCGGTTATTTATCCAGTGTTCAATATGGCCTGCATTTTGGATTGGGCGCCATTAGCAGCATAGATAGCGTTCTGGTTACCTGGCCCGATGGGAAGCAACAATTGTTAAAAGGGATAAAGACAGATCAGCTGGTACAACTTGAATATTCGGAAGCCAGTCAGGTGAAAGTCCTTAAGAAAGAGGAGACTACAACTTTCTTTAACCGGGCAGAGAGCACCGCGCAACTCTTTACACATCGGGAGGACGAATTTGTTGATTTTAAAATACAACCACTACTGCCACACATGCATACTCGAAACGGACCCGGATTGGCGGTAGCCGACATCAATGGCGACGGTCTGGAAGATTGTTATATAGGTGGGGCAACGGGTCAGGAAGGCGTATTACTGATTCAGCAGGAAGACGGAAGTTTTTTAAGATCTGAAATGTCCGAATCGGCTTATGAAGACATGGGAACCCTGTTTTTTGATGCGGATAATGATGGCGATCAGGACCTGTACGTCGTGAGCGGAGGCGGAAGTTTTCAGCAGGGCGATACCCTATATCAGGACAGGCTATTTAAGAATGATGGTTCCGGGAAATTCATAAAATCGGATGGTTTACCTGATTTGAATGCCAGCGGCTCAGTAGTGGCAGCCGCGGACTATGACAAAGACGGTTTTCTGGACTTGTTCGTGGGTGGCCGGGTCAGGCCTGGGGAATATCCTCTTGCTCCGGAGAGTACCCTCTTGAAGAACAAAAGCCACATGGGAGAATTGCAGTTTGAGAAAGATGAACAACATGGTTTTTTGTCTGACCTGGGGATGGTCACGGCAGCATTGTGGACCGATTTTAATAATGATACCTGGCCCGACCTGATTGTGGCGGGAGAATTTACCCCAATCAGGATTTTCCAGAACAACAAGGGAGTTCTGACGGAAATAAGTGAAACTTCGGGATTAAAGCATACCAGCGGTTGGTGGAATAGTATTACAGCAGGCGATTTTGACGGGGACGGAAATATGGATTATATTCTAGGCAATCTGGGATTGAACAGCCGGTATAAGGCCTCCCCTGAGGAGCCGTTGTGTATTTATGCCAAGGATTATGACAAGAACGGACAGATAGATCCAGTCATGTGCTTCTATATCGACGGTGAAAACTATGTGGCCCATTCCCGCAATGACCTGATCGAGCAAATCAATGCCATGAGAGGGAGGTTCAGAACCTATTCTGATTATGCCAAAGCCACTTTTGAAGAGTCTTTTATGAAAGAGGAGCTAAAAGATGCCTATGTAGTGAAAAGCGAGAACTTTGCAAATAGCTATCTGAAAAACCTGGGGAACGGTAAATTTGAGTTATCGGATTTACCCATGAAGGCACAGATTGCGCCTATGTATGGAATGCTGGTGGGAGATTACAACAATGATGGACATTTAGACCTGCTCTCAGTAGGTAATTTTTATAGTGGCGAGGTATTTTCCGGGCAGTACGACGCTTCCATTGGCTGGTTGCTGGCAGGTGATGGCAGTGGCGGCTTTGTTCCGACAGATGTTCGCGAAAGCGGTTTTTTCGTGCCTGGGGATGCTAAAGGGTTAGTGAGCCTTTGGACAGGCGATCAGCTATTGATCCTTGCCAGTATTAATAACGGACCGCTGGTGGGCCATACCTTTTCCCGCAATAATGAAAAGAGGTACACGGCTAAGCCCGGCGATGTGGCGGCACTTATTCGCTATCCGGATCAGTCGGTTCAAAGATTTGAATTTTATTACGGAAGCGGGTATTTGTCACAAACCAGCCGGACCCTGCTAATCCCTCCCGGGGCAACTTCAGTCATTATTTTTGATAGCGCAGGCAGAGAGACCGAAATCCTTTCAATTCCATGAAGCAGCCATATTTATATATTGTTTTACTGATTTCCCTCATACTGTTGGTTTCATGTTCAAAGAAAGCGTCGGGCGGTTTTCAGCTGCTGGATCCTTCCGATACCGGAATACATTTTACGAATACCATAAAGGAAAGTGATAGCATGAATGTCCTTGAATTCATGAACATTTATACGGGAGCCGGGGTGGCCGTAGGCGACATTAACAATGATGGCTTAACCGATGTATATTTCAGCGGGAATATGGTATCTGGCAGGCTATATCTTAATAAGGGCGGCCTGAAATTCGAAGATATAAGTGAAACCTCAGGAATACTTAATAACCGCTGGGGCACCGGGGTAACTATGGTGGATATTAATCAGGACGGCTGGCTGGATATTTATGTCTGCGTATCAGGTAGTAGCAAGCAATCGGAAATGGCCAATTTGCTGTATATCAACAATGGCGATCTAACTTTTACAGAAAGCGCCGACGAATATGGTTTGGCAGATACCCGTCAGTCCATGCAGGCTGCTTTTTTCGATTACGATAAAGACCAGGATCTGGACATGTATCTTCTGGTGAATCCTGCGGCCTATGAATACAGGGTTAATATAAGTCAGCCAAGAAAATTGAATGGGGAATCTTTAAGCAATGATCGGCTCTATCGTAATGAGGGTAACGGAAAATTTACAGATGTAAGTATGGATTCCGGCATCCTTGTGGAAGGTTATGGTCTGGGGGTGGGTATTTCGGATATCAATAATGATGGCTGGCCGGATATTTACGTTTCCAATGACTTTATAGGGAATGACATCCTCTATTTGAATCAGGGTGACGGAACCTTTAAGGACGAAATCAGCCGGTTCATCAACCATACTTCCTATGCGGGGATGGGTAATGATATTGCGGATATTGATAATAATGGGAAACCGGATATCATGGTTCTGGATATGCGGCCCGAGGATAATGAACGGCAAAAGCTAATAATATCCTCTACCGGGTACGACCGTTTTCAGGCAATGCTGGAGGCGGGCTATGATCCTCAATACAGCAGGAATACGCTGCAATTGAACCAGGGCGCGGGGGAATTTAGTGAAATTGGATTTATGGCCGGGGTAAGCAGCACGGATTGGAGCTGGAGCGCCCTTTTGGCAGATTATGACAACGACGGTTACAGGGATTTGTACGTAACCAATGGTTTTCTGCGTGATCTTGGCAACCTGGATTATATTCATTACCAAAGCATATATGACAATCCCCTGGGTGACCGGGAAACAAAAATTGCCCAAAAGCTCAATTCTATACATGAGTTGCCCAAAGCCAGTATTATAAACTATGTGTATCGGAATCGGGGAGATCTAACTTTTGAAAAGGTCAACGACGAATGGGGGATAGACGTTCCCAGTTGCTCCAATGGGGCGGCTTATGCCGATTTGGATAATGATGGGGATTTGGATTTGCTTGTGAACAACGTAAACCAGCCCTCATTTGTTTACGAGAACGTAAGTAATAAAAAATCTACCAATCGTTATCTGCGGATCAAACTCCGGGGTAACCGTGGGAATCTCGGGGGCATAGGAAGTCTTGTAAAGATTACCGCCGATACTTTGACACAGTATTACGAACACTACTTAAGCCGGGGCTATGAGTCCAGTGTAGACCAAGTAATACATTTTGGCTTGGGAGGTCACAATCTCATTGATAAAGTAGAAATATGGTGGCCTGATAACCAATACCAATTGATCACCAACGTGAAAACCAATAGCTTACTGGAATTGCAGCAGGTGAACGCCCAACCAAAAGCATGGCCCGCACCAGCCGGTAACGGGCAACCCTGGTTTTCGGAAATAACAGATTCATCGGGGGCAGCCTTCCGCCACAGGGAAGATCCCATGGTAGATTTTAAACTACAGCCAATCCTGCCTCATATGCACTCAAGGAACGGACCCGGGATAGCCGTGGCAGACGTTAATAACGACAAACTCGAGGATTTCTTTGTTGGAGGCGCTTCCGGGCAGCCGGGAGCCTTATTCCTTCAAAATGCTGATGGTACGTATGAAGAGGGAGGATGGTCCCTTGATGCGGACTATGAAGATATGGGCTCCATTTTTTTCGATGTTGATGGTGACGGGGACCAGGATCTTTATGTGGTGAGCGGAGGGGTTTTTGCACCAGGACAGCCACCCGGTTATCAGGACCGGTTATATCTGAACGACGGCAAGGGAGGCTTTAGCCAGGTACAGGCATTGCCTGCGATTACATCAAGTGGTTCTGTGGTGACGGCAATCGATTTTGACAAGGACGGGGATCTCGATTTATTTATAGGCGGAAGGGTCTCCCCCGGAGCCTATCCAATGCCTGCAAAAAGCTACTTGTTGGAGAATGTTTCAGAAGGGCAACCGGCAAAGATAAAATTTAATGACATCAGCCATACCATCTCCGGATGGGAAAATCTGGGAATGGTAACTACGGCGCTTTGGTCGGATTACGATAATGATGGCTGGATCGATCTTATAGTCACCGGAGAGTTTATGCCGGTTACCGTGTTCAGGAATGATAAGGGAAAGTTAGTGCCTCTGGACTTAGAAACTTCGGGACTTAACAACACAGGAGGTATGTGGAACAGTCTGTCCGGGGGGGATTTCGACAACGACGGGGATATCGATTACATTCTTGGGAACCTGGGCCTCAACAGCAAATACTCCGCCTCCGTTGAAGCCCCCCTGTGTATTTATGCAAAGGATTATGACAAGGACGGGCGAATAGACCCGATTATGTGCTATTTTATTGGGGATAAAAATTACCTGGCCCATTCCAGGGATGAGATTATAGGGCAGATAAATGCCATGAGGGCCCGGTTTAAAACATATCAATCCTATGCGGACGTGACTTTTGAAGAATCGTTTTTGCCGGAGGAACTCGAGGACGCTTATGTCGTAACATGCCAAACCCTGTCCAGCTCCTACATGGAGAACCTGGGCAACGGCAGATTTGTGTTGCGATCCTTGCCACAGAGCTGTCAAATGGGCCCCATTGAAGGCATCATAGTGGAAGATTTTGATGG
The DNA here is from genome assembly GCA_964434565.1 of uncultured Flavobacteriaceae bacterium. Taxonomy (GTDB): domain Bacteria; phylum Bacteroidota; class Bacteroidia; order Flavobacteriales; family Flavobacteriaceae; genus Zeaxanthinibacter. Next base: position 38,144 of record CAYSVQ010000166.1, read on the forward strand.
GGATGGCAACCTGGATGCGCTTCTAACAGGAAATTCTTATACGACCGAAGTAGCAACGGGTAGATATGATGCCATAAAAGGGATCATGTTACTAGGAGATGGAAATGGCAGCTTTTCTGAACTCCCTCTGGAAGAAAGTGGCTTCCTTAATGATCTCGATGCCAGCGCGATGGTACTTACCCGAGGTGCAAAGGGCAATTCCTATGTAGTTATTGCCAACAATAACGGACCCTTGAAAATGTTTGAGTTGAAAAAAGAGGACCCATTAAATAAGACTCTAATGGTAGGGCCACAAACCGTAAATGCCGAAATTCTGTACAAGGATGGCAGGCAAAGAAAAATGGAGTTTTATTATGGGTCAGGTTACTTATCCCAGGGCAGCAGAAGTATTTTGTTGAATGATGCAATAAAAGAGATCCGGTTACAGGATGTTGAAGGTAGAATAAAAACAGTTTACCATGATTAGAAAGTATTTATGTCTGTTAGCTATAGCATTATTTTTCAGTTCCGGATGTGATCAAAAACATAACCAGGAAAATTTGGATGCTTATTTCATGAATAAGCCAATGGACTTTAACCGAAAGCTTACAGATGTTATTGTCGCGGATATATTTACGCCTCCCGTATCGAGCCGTATATACGCCTATTCCAACATTGCTGCATACGAAGGGATGCGTCTTCTAGACTCGACCCGCGCCTCTCTGGCAGGGCAGGTAAATGGATTGGATTCGCTACCTCAGCCCGACCCTGATAAGGCTTACTACTTTCCCCTGGTCTCCCTGGTGGCCTTTACGGATGTTGCTCAGGCGCTTGTATTTGATCTGGAAGGGGTGCAGAAGTTTCAGAAGGAAATGCTCGACGATGTAAAGGAAATCGGAATTAATAATGAAATCTTTGAAAATTCGGTGGCTTATGGGGAGGCTCTGGCGGCTGAAATTCTTGTATGGGCCCGGAACGACGGTTATAACAGGCGTACCGCCCTCCCAAGATATAGTGTAAATGATGATCCGGGGCGATGGCGTCCGACGCCTCCCGATTATATGGAGGCAATTGAGCCGCATTGGAATACCATACGGCCTTTTGTACTGGATTCCGCCGGGCAATTCGATCCGGGCCCTCCTACTCCTTTCGCGACAGAAGAAGATTCCAGGTTTTATTCGGAGGCTATGGAAGTCTATGATGCCGTGATGAATCTAAATCCCGAACAACTTGAGATAGCAAAGTTTTGGGATTGCAACCCCAATATTTCCTATACACAAGGACATGTGATGTATTTTCAGCAAAAGATATCGCCCGGGGGGCATTGGCTGCATATAACCGCCCAGGCCCTGGAAGACCTTGATGCGGGCCTCGACATTAAAACAGGGATTTTTGCCGAGGTAAGTATCGCTTTGGCTGATGCCTTTATAAGTTGTTGGGACCAGAAATATAAAAGCGGCCTTACCCGGCCGGAAACCTTTATAAATAACTATATAGATCCGGAGTGGACACCCATATTGCAAACCCCCGCTTTCCCCGAACACACATCAGGTCATAGTGTGGCCTCGAATGCCGCGGCCACGGTGCTAACCAAGCGGATAGGCGACAATTATGCCTTTATTGATTCAACGGAAGTAAACTATGGGTTGCCCAGAAGAAATTTTTCTTCCTTCATGCAGGCTGCCGAGGAGGCAGCTATCAGCAGATTGTATGGGGGGATACATTACAGGCCTGCTATAGATTTAGGGACCAGGCAGGGGAGGGCTATAGGCAATTTCATTCTTGAGAAAATTCGTTTGTGATAGCCCCTCAGCTCTATAAGCAGTATGGGATTCAGGGATCATATAAGACCTGATAAAATAATCAGCCATTTTAACCATGTCTCAATTAGCAGCTAAAGTTACGACCCGCCTCTTCTCACTGGATGTTTTCCGGGGGTTGACCATGTTTCTCCTCATTGCGGAAGCCGCAGGCTTTCATCATAATTTTGCCGAACTGGCTAAAGAGAACAGCGTCTTTTCCGTTTTAGGAGACCAATTGCACCACCATCCATGGAACGGCCTGCGGTTCTGGGATTTAATACAGCCGTTCTTTATGTTTATTGTAGGGGTCGCCATGCCTTTTTCAATCGGTAAAAGGCTGGCCACGGGCAGCAGAAGGGCAACTACCAGGCATATACTAAAGCGTTGTTTCCTATTATTTGCCTTCGGGGTGCTTTTACATTGCGTTTACAGGCATGCCCTGGTATGGGAATTGTGGAATGTCCTTGTTCAGCTGGCTTTTACAATTCTTATAGCCTATGCGATAATGGGCCTTCCACATAGAACACAAATCATTATTTCCCTTGGACTACTGGTGCTGACAGAGGTGCTATACCGGGTATACAATCCACAGGATCCCTTTAACAATGGTCAGAATTTCGGATCTTTTATGGACATGGTACTAATGGGGAAAATAAATGACGGCGGCTGGGTAGCTATTAATTTCATCCCCACTGCCGCGCATACCATCTGGGGAGTTGTTTGTGGTCAGATATTGCTTTCGGATAGAAAGCCTAATGAGAAGATCAGACCTTTTCTGATTTGGGGAACTGCAATTCTTATTTTGGGATATGCTATGGACTGGATGCAAGTGACCCCTATTATAAAACGCATAGCTACTTCTTCATTTACACTGGCTTCAGGTGGATGGACTATCCTGGCATTGACATTGTTTTATTGGTGGATAGATGTCAGGAAGAATAATAAAAAATGGTTGCGTATTTTTTCAGTGGTCGGCACCAATTCTATTTTTATTTACCTGTTTGCTGAAACGGTGGGGGCGCAATGGTTCAGGGATTTTGGTAAAATATTTACTGCAGGCCTCCTTCAACCGTTGGGGGTGGCTGATACCGTTATCATGGTTATCAATGCCCTTTTCGTGTTGTTTATCTTTTGGTATCTTACCTGGTTCCTTGATAAAAAAAGAATCTACTTTAAAATTTAAAAAAGGCTTTTAGAATTCCGGGCAACCACTGACAACTGAGCCGTAAACCTTAAAAGAATTAATATCATGACTAAAATTAAAAGGAGGAATTTTATAACAAATACAATCAAAGCAGGTGTGGGTGCCACCTTGTTTAACGTGGAAAATATTAATGCCGGGACCCGGGAATCGGAGGCAATAATTCCTTTTAAACTCAATGATAATCCAAAGAAGGTTGTAGTTGGCGGCGGGGGAATAGCAGGATTATGCTGTGCCTACGAATTGATGAAATCAGGGCATGATGTTATTGTACTCGAAGCTTCAGGCAGGCATGGTGGTCATGTCTATACGGCCCGGGATGAGTTGTCGGACGGATTGTACGGAGACTATGGGCAGGAGCATATCACACGGCCCGGTTATGAGAAATATTGGGAGTATATCAGTGAATTCGGCCTTACCGCTCTTCCATATCCCAGAAGAAAGAATGTTCTGCGCAGAATAGACGGAACTTTTTATACGGAAGGGCAACTTCAGGACCCGGGCATCCTGCAAGCATTCGGGTTTAACAGCAGGGAAATTGAATTTTTATCCTCCAACCCCTGGGGTGAACTTAAAAAATTATATATCGATTCCTATTTGAGCAAGTTTACAGATGAATATGAGCCCTTTGGCATTGGATATGACGATCTGGATAACATCCCCATTTCGGATATTTATCGCAGGGAAGGAGCATCAAAGACAGCTTTAAACTTTTTAGGGGGTAACACCACCTCCGCATTATATGAATTGTGGATGTCGGCCATCCTGAAATTCAGGAGGGTCCCCAATTTTCCTACGGATATTTACAGGTTAAAGGGGGGGAATCAGATGCTGCCCGATGCTTTTGCACAAAGACTGGGCCCCCGGGTTTGGCTTGACAAACCTATTATTTCCTTGAACCACAGCGAAGATTGGGTGAAAATAACGTACAGGGATAAGCAGGAGGTTAAAGAAATTCAGGCTGATCATTATGTGAATTGCATTCCTTTGCCTGCCTTTGGGGATATTCCGGTTCAACCTGCATTACCTCCGGAAAAACGGTATATAATAGATAATATAGCCTATGATTCGTACCAAAGGTTCGTCTTTCAGGCCAGCTCAAAATTCTGGCTGAAGGATGGGCTAAGTATAAACATGTTTCTCGATCATCCTGATTTATGGGATGTTTGGCAATCCGCGGAGGAGGTGAATACCCATAGGGTAATTGTTTTGGGCACCGGGCCCGGAGGAATTTCCCCGCAAAGGGCGCTGGCGGCATTTCGGGAGGTTTATCCCGGGTCTGAGGACACCATAGAGCAGGCAATCGGTTGTGACTGGACTAAACAGAAATACTCGCCTACATGCGAGCGCATACCATTTCCACTCGGGGAACTAAAGAAATTTTGGCCGGGTATTATGCAGGCCCATGGCAGGATTCATTTTGCGGGAGCCTATGCCGACAATCTTAACTGGGGTACAGAAGCAGCCACCCGTTCTGCAAATCGTGTAGCAAGAGAAATCGATATGCTGTAAGATCTAAAGATGTTTGAACTGCCTGAGGAGCGTATAAAATTTGTGAAATAAGTTAGTTTAAAAAGCATAGGCACTATGTCTTACTAAGATGGTATCTGGCAGTTATATTTTTTCAAAAACCAGCCTGAAGTGGTCCATGATCTCCTTTTCAAAACAGACCTTGTTGGGGCTTATCCTGAAAACAGCCACCTGGTGTCTGAATTCCGTGTCTGTAATATACCTGGGTATCAAAGACAGATAAAGCCAATACTTTTGCAGGTTGAATTTCCTGAATTTCTTTCTCCATTGCTTGATGGTTTCAATATAATCAAGCCTGCCGCTCTCCTGAGAGATTAATTTAAAGTCGGGCGCCGCGTTCCTGATCACCATTTCAGGTCCGTAAGGAAGCCAGGATCCGGGAAATTCTTTTACCATAAGGGCCATCACATGTGGCGCGGATCCTTTTTCGGCATTGACATCCAAATCCTCATAGTTGATCATATTCTCGCTAAAGGTCATGGTCTGCATATAAAACCTTCCTCCCACGGGCAAAAGATTACTGACGGTCTGAAAAAAATCACGGTATACTTTTTCCTGTTTTCCTTGCTGCCATTCCTCAACTGAACAGAAATGCTCCAATCCCCCAATACAGCTGATGGCATCGAATGTTCCAAAATCTTCCGGGCTCACATAACGGCAATCCTTTACCAACACATTTAGGCCGTTTTTCTGGCAGGCTTCTGCCTGTCCTTCGGAGAGCGTCAGTCCAATGGATGTCGCGCCTCTTTCCGTAGTAACGTATTGGCAGAAGGGACCCCAGCCACAAGCCATATCCAGTACCTTGCTGCCTTTTGCAATTCCCAGGCTGTCTGCTATGAACTGATGTTTTGCCCTTTGAGCCTGCTCCAGGCTGAGAGAAAAATCGCCATCGTATTTGGCTCCGCTGTAATCCGCGGTTTCCCCTATACTCAGGCGGAATATCTTGTCGATAGTGGTATAGGTAAAATCCAAATCCTTTTTCCCGGCCATGTCGCTATTTTATCTGGCTAATGCGTAACTGACTAAAGGTAAGCTTATCAGCCAATCGGATAACAAAGGAAACGTTAATGTTGTGATGCAGGTTTCCCTTTCAGTTTTAGCAGGCCTTAATTGTTATGCTACCCTGGCCTGCCAGGCGCTTTTTTCCAATAATGTCCATCTGAATTCGCCTTGGTAAATCACTCCCAATTACTGGGATACCGTTATCTTTATCACCGTCGCCATCTCATCGGTAGTCTCGGAAGGTGCAGTAATCAGAAGGCCTTTTTCTTCATCATATTCCCAGGCTGTTTTCTCACTGTTCCCTAAAAAGCTGACACTTTCAATGGTGGGAATATCGTGTATGTGCTCTTTGGCGAAGGCCGTCAGTACCAATTGCTCTCCGGGGTCAGTGGCGCCCAACAGGATAGCATAGATGGTATAGTCGAGGGTGGTATAGCGAATGTCCTTTTTCGAATATTTTAATTTCATGAAAGCCGCATGGTTATCGAAATGGCCTTCCGGTTCTTTGGTGGGGCCTTCCCCGAAGGTATACCAAGCTTCGGTGCCATAAATGGCCTCTCCGTAACTGCGAAGCCATTCTCCAATAGTTAGCAGGCCTTTTTCCTGATTCTCAGGGATTGTACCGTCTGCCTTCGGGGAAATATTTAACAGCAGAACCCCATTTTTGCTAACCACATCGATCAGGATGTGCAGCACGTCGTCCGGGGGTTTAACCGCCAGGTTTTCAGTATAGCACCAGCTGCCGTCGCTGATGGTGGCATCGGTCATCCAGGTTTTGGTGCCAATGACATTTTTGCGGGATTGCTCCAGGTCTTCCACGCTCATGGAAAGCGGCATATCATTCTGTTTCCTGACCACCACTACTTCCTGATTGTTTTTTGATGCTTCGTTCAGGTAAAAGGACGCAAACTCCTTCCTGTATTTTTCAGGGATATCACCAAGCACATAATCAAACCACATAATATCCGGATGGTACTTGTTAATCACTTCCTTTAATTTTCCCAACCATACTTCCCTGTACCATTTTTCGTGTTCCATATTGCCGTACATAAGTTGAAGATCGGGATCGCTGGAACTGGGCGGCATGCCTTCCAAATAGGGATAATGGCTCAGGGGGTTTTCTTTACCGATTTCTGTACTTCTCTGAAGGTTTTTAGCATGATGGAAAGCGGTAATGAACTTCATGCCACGGCCTTTGATCGATGCTTCCAATTCCCCGGCAATATCACGGTTTGGTCCCGTATCCATGGTATTCCAGGGAGTAATATTGCTATCCCACATGGCATATCCGTCATGATGCTCTGCAACCGGTCCGGCAAATTGAGCGCCGGCATTTTGAAAGAGATCCGCCCAGACTTCTGCATCGAATTTCTCTGCCTTGAACATAGGGGCAAAGTCATGGTACCCGAATTCTGAGGGATCCCCGTAGGTGGCTTTATGATGGGCATACACCTTATGGTCCCTGAAGTGCATCCACCTGGGGTACCATTCATTCTCAAATGCGGGCACCGAATACAGTCCCCAGTGAAAATAAATACCGAATTTTGCGTTTTTAAACCAGGCAGGCGCTTCATTATGGGCTCTCAGGGAAGCCCAGTCTTCAGTATAAACTACTGCCTTTTCCGGAAGTGGTTGTGCTGCTTCTCCGGACGATTCTTTTCCTGAACATCCGAGGATCAGAGAAATCAGAATGACTGCCGGCAGAGCCAATAAGGATGTTTTCATAAGGTTGTATTTAAAAATTTACAATGGCCTTGATTACCCCGTTTTCCGGGTCCAGCCAACTTTCAAAACAGGCAGGCACTTCCCCGTAGTTCACTTCATGGGTTATATATGAATTAAGGGGAAATTGGCCTGATTGTAAAAGTGAGATTACATTTTCGAAATCTAGCTGCGTGGCATTCCTGCTACAAAGCAGGGTAGTTTCTTTGGCATGGAGCTCGGGGTGCTTAAACACCAGTTCCCCAATGGAAAGTCCTACCAGGACGTATCGCCCGCCATGAGCCATAAATGCAGGGCCAGATTCAAGCGCTGCCTTGTTTCCTGTAGCATCGCAAACCACGGCTGCCATATCGCCGGCTGTAAGTTCCCTGATTTTTTCAGTGGCTCCTTCACCACCGAGGACGATATGTTCGGCGCCGAAGTGGTTTCGGGCATATTCGAGGCGGGCGTTACTGGTATCAACCGCGATCACCCTGGCGCCAAGATTCTGAGCCTGAATGATTATGCCAGCGCCTATAGGGCCGCAACCCGCCACCACTATGGACTCTCCTTTTTGTAACTGCGCACGCCTTAAAGCGTGAGCCCCTATGGCCAGGGGTTCCACAATTGCCATGGCATTGGTACTTAGGCCGGGGGCCGGGATCAGTAAGCTGACAGGGACGCTGATCTGTGCCTGCATGCCTCCGTCTGTATGTACCCCCAAAACCTGGATGCCGGTGCAGCAGTTTGGCTTTCCACTACGGCAGGCAAAGCACAAATGGCAGCTAACATATGGCATTACAACCACTTTATCACCTTCTCTTAGATTTTTATCGTTCGGTTCAATCTGCAAAATTTCGGCTGCCAGTTCGTGGCCAAGGATGCGGGGATAGCTAAAAAAAGCCTGTCGGCCCCCATAAGCATGCAGGTCAGTTCCACAAATACCAACTTTTTTAATCCGTAGGAGGGCCTCCCCTGGAGATCGAACAGGAGGCGGTTTATCCCTGATCCTTAATAATCCGGGCTTTTCGCAAACAATGTAATTCATTTGTCCGGAGTTAACAGGTGAAAGGTTGGTATGTCACCAATAGGCCGGGATATATGAAATCCCATTGACTGAAGTGGTAACCGTCTCTTCTGCATCTCATTTAACGGTTGACATTGCATTTTGAACGACCGCTACGGATTTTTCGAAACTGTTCCGCAGCATTGTTTCGGCATCCATGGTTTCCCAGTACCCCTTGTTGAAAAGTTCTACGGAGAGGCCACCCCTGAATCCTGCCTCGTATAATTTGGGCAAGATGGTATTATAAGGGCATATGCCTTCGCCGGGAAGAAGCCGGTGCCCGTCGTTTAAGGCTTCCCTGGCGGGTTCCGAAGGATAGTCGTTCATATGGATCACCGGCAATTTACTACCATTCAGGATATCCAGTGTATCCCAATGGTTCCCACCCCGGTAAATATGGTAGAAATCCAGGAGCATGGTCGCCTTCGGATGCCCCGTGTCTATCACGATCCTGGCGCAGTCAGAAATTTTATGAAGGGCCCCGGCGCCCCAGATTTCAATCACCGGGATCACCCCTGTTTCGGACTCCAGGGCCAGGATTGCCTGGTAGCGCTCTGTGTATTCCCCAAACCTGGTAGGATCAAGTGATTGAAGGCCCATAACCGGGGCGGCAATATGGCTTCCGCCAAGGCCGGCTGTAATTTCCATTTCCTTAAGGAGCTGTTCTATGGCATTTTTGCGTTCTTCCGCATCGTCACTGCACCATGCCGAAAAGCCTATGATATTCTCCAACCTCAGATTTCCGCCTTCCAGCAGTTCCTTCAGTTGGCTCTGGCTGCCACCTTTGTCTAGAAAAGCCCGGATATCTCGCATCCACAATTCAATCCCGTCGAAACCTGCGGCTGCAACTTTTTTAATTTGCTCATCCACCGGAAGTTGGTAGGCCATCAGGGTGGAAGTGTTCAGACTAATCCGGAAGGGTAATTCCGCCTTTGGGGCAATAGTATCTCTACCCTGCCGGGTTTTGGCTGTTGTGGTAAATCCAAAGCCACCCAGGGCTGCCAGGGTTGCTATAAAGCTTGTCTCAATGGCTTTTCTTCTGGAAATATTACCTGATTTCATGATGCCCGGGTTTTCTATAAGGTTGGTGTTACGTTATTGGTGAATGTTAAATATAAGTAAGAAATTACAGGTTTTTAACTTACACTGATAATTTCACAAACCAGGTCTTATCCGAAATATATTTTCCAAGTATAAGGGGGGGCAATTTCATTGACGAGCAGCTATATGGCCCTTCATAAGCAAATAGGAGCCATATAGTTTTAATAAATATTTGCAGAATCCAAATTTCCTTTAAATTTGCATGCTAATTTGAAGCAGGTGTGGTGGAATTGGTAGACCCGCCCCAACGTATCGTTGGTACGGGCGGGCACGCTGGATAGGTAATTGTTTTAAGGCTATTTGATTATTAAGCAGGTGTGGTGGAATTGGTAGACACGCTAGTATCAGGAACTAGTGCCGCGAGGCTTGGGAGTTCGAGTCTCCCCACCTGTACAGTTTGAGAAAACCTCCGATCCCGGAGGTTTTTATGTATACTGAGAAGTCCTTGATGGTAGGGCGACCCTGAAGGACTAAGCTTTCAGGGATTAAACTAATTCAAAAAAGCTTGTTAAATCATTTTCCAGAAATGTGGCTATTTCAGGGAATTCTACTGCTGCTCTAAGGCAGCCTTATAAACCGAGGTTTTGCCGGCCGGCCAGACTATGAATTCTCCTGCCGCCTTAGAAAGCTACCCGGATTGGTCCCTGTAAGCAATCTGAACTCCCTGATAAAATGCGACTGGTCTGCGAAACCCATTTCATAAGACAGTGCAGTGAGGTTTACTATGTCTTTACCCTGCAGGTACTTCTGAATGGCATTCAGGCGACATAACCGCATATACACCTTGGCGGTAATCCCGTAGGTTTCCCTGAAGGCCCTTTGCAGTTGCCGGGGGCTTACCGGCAATTGCCTGACCAACTCATTAAGTCCAAGAACACCCTGGTGTTTCCGGATGATTCCCAATGCCCTTCGTGTATAATCCCTGGCAGCGGATTCCCCTGGGTTACGTGATATAAGGAAGGCTTCCGTGAGTTGAATACTGTCGTATACGGTTTTCACTTCCCTGAGGCGGGAGCAGTAATCGCTGAAATCCCTCCCAAGCACCTCCCTGCTGTTTTCGAAAGAAGCGGTAAAAAGGGCAGGGGGCACCCCAAACAGGGTGAAAATACCTTCCGGGTAAAAGCGGATGCCAAATACTCTTACCAACTTATTAAAGCGAACTTCGTAAGGGGCGGTTTGCAGTCCGATCAATGTAAATTCCGGGGATTTACCCCAGCTTTCGTCCTTTGCAAGTTCACAATGGTCGTGGCTAAGATGGATAATAAGTTCAACACATCCGTTTGGCAATACTGATTGGGAAAAACCCTTTTCAGCATACAGGTTAAAATCACCCGTCCAGTAGGTCTGGACGAGGGTGTCCAGTGAGGGGGATGGTCTGTATTCCTTAAAATCAATATTCATGGCGCTTCTGCTCTTTGCAACGAAGATGTATATAGTTAAAATTCAGTCGGCTAAGTTACTAAAATGAACCAGTCGGGGCAATTATTAACCAAACAGCTTTTCAGTGTCCACTATCCTGGATTCCGTTGGCTTCATGGCCTGGTCAAAAGTGGCGACAATGTTACTTGCACCGCCAAAGATCCCGAGTACTTTTGCCAGGCCGGTTCCCGTATTATGCAGATCGTGCGGTACCATTTCCGGGATAAGGACCAGGGATCCTGCGGTTACTTCGCCCGATTCCTTCCCAACAAATGCTCTGACCTCCCCTTCCAGCACCAGCAACAACTCCTCCGCGCTATCTGTATGCCTGCCCAGGTGGTCCCCTGGCTGCAGTTCAAAGTATACGGTAGCCAGTTTTTTGGTGCCATGTGCCGCGAGAAGCGGGAAGGTGGCTTTGCAATGCTGCCGTGGGTTGTTTTGGCCCACAAATTCGTTTAATTCAAGTTCGTTTAAATTTACTGATGTCATAATGGATAGTTTTATATTAAGTACGCATTTACCTTTACTGTCCCGGAATGCAGATCGGCGTATCGCAGCCCCAGCACTTCCCTGTAGTTTAGCCATGAGTATGCGGAATGGCTGGTATGAAACTTCATTTGCAGCGATAGGTCCCCCTGAACGTTGTTTCCGGTTTCTGAAACCTGTATGCCCGCCCCGTTGTCTGTTTGGATACGGGCCTTCAGGTTCAGAAAGAAACGCCCGTCCGGCCTCACTTCCAGGTAATCTGTTCCCATGATTTTACCGTTGATCTGTTGGCCTTGAAGCCGACCTTCAATGGAGATATCTAAGGGTGCGCCTTCCGCAGGGATAGGCTTTATTCCTTCCACTAAATCCTTCAGGCTAAAACCGTATTCTACTACATCCAGGAGTTTTACTTCTTCCTTAAAAAGTAACTCCATTTCCGTTGCAATTGGTAGATCCATTTCATTTCGATTTAAATTACAGTACAAAATTAACTCGGGCTGAGGGCTGGTAATTGTAAAAAAACGACATTCCCGTGCAGCTGACATAAAGTATTTATTCTCCGGAACCCCGGATTAAATTTGAATCTGCCGGAGGGGATGCGGACAAATGCCTGCCAGTACAGCTTACACAATCTGCTTACGGAAGCAGAAATTATGGTTATCTTGGAGGGCAGATTTTTATCGTAAAATGCACCTGCCTATGAGACTTGTTCAATTACATCATCCCGAAAATGGAAGGAGGGTGGCCCTTATAGAAAAGGAATCTCTCTTCTTACTTCATGCGAATCATCCCACACTGTACGACCTGGCATGGAGCTGCCTGCTGAATAATACCGGGATCAAAGAAGCGGTGAGGAATAGCACCGGTTCGGAGAGCATAGCCTACCAGAAAGTTTATTCTGGCAGCGATAGCTGGAAACTCCTTCCATCATTCGACCATCCTGAGGACCCTATGCAATGTATGATTTCAGGGACCGGCCTAACCCACAAAACCAGCGCGGAGAACCGGGCTTCAATGCACAGGAAGTTGAGGGAGGATGAGCCCATCTCAGACAGCATGAAAATATATCTTTGGGGAGAGGAGGGAGGTAAACCGGCAACAGGGGAGATCGGGGTACAACCCGAATGGTTCTACAAAGGCAATGGCAGCATTCTCCGGGGCCACCTGGATCCGCTGGAAATACCGTCCTACGCCCTCGATGGGGGGGAAGAACCTGAAATCGCCGGCATTTACGTTATAGACCCGGACGGGAATCCGGTTAGGATAGGGTTGACTATCGGTAACGAATTTTCAGATCACATTATGGAACAGCAGAACTACCTCTACCTGGCACCCTCCAAACTAAGGCAATGTGCGATCGGCCCGGAGTTAGTATTAGGGGCTGATTTTACAGACATTTCGGGATCTGTGACCATAGATAGGGGCGGGGCCGCCTTATGGACAAAAACAATCCGAACCGGGGAAAATAACATTACCCACAGCCTTGCCAACCTGGAACACCATCATTTTAAGTATGCCCAGCACCGTATTCCCGGGCAGGTTCATATTCATTTTTTTGGCGCCTTCGGATTAAGTTTCAGCGAAGGGATCAGACTTGAACAGGGTGATAGTATATCTATAACAATGGCTGGTTTCGGCAAGCCCCTACGGAACACTATAGATCGAAAAATGCAACCCGTGCAGCAAATTAAAGTCCGGGCTATAAAGTAATATGAATTAAATTCAGGAAAAGGTTATGCCGGGCTGTTATAAGGCAATGATTCCCTTCCGGCAGGTACTTCCGGGGGATAGATTTCCAGATTCTGGTTCGCAATAAATAATCAGGGAAATCAGGGGCATGAAACCATACAGAATGCTAGAGAATTCCAAAGAGGGCGAGGATCAGGCTTACAACCACCGCGATCAGTATTAGAACCAATACCACCACCATTACCTTAAGAAAGCCGTTGAGTAACCTGGTGCCGAAATCCAATTCTTCTTCCATAGTGCTCGTTATTTTATACAATGTAAGAATTATTGGAACAAATACCCTTGTGTCTGGTCGTAATTCCTTTATAATCGAGGAATGGTAAATGCCCTTAAGTATTGGGGTTTTATGCCCTGAGCCCCGCCCGGACTGTTATTTTGTGCGCTGCGGACTCAGGGTCCTGCTGAGTTCTTCAAGGGATATACCTCTTGTTTCCGGCATGATAAACCACACAAACAGCAGTTGCAAGACCATCATAAAGGCGAAAAAGCAGAAGACCACCCCCGGCCCGACAGTTGTAAAGAGAATGGGCACAAGTGAAGGCACTACTGCCGCAAGCACCCAGTGTACAGAACTGCCGAAACTTTGTCCGTAACCTCTGAGATGGTTGGGAAAAATCTCCGAGATAAAAACCCAGATCACCGTACCCTGACCTACTGCGTGCGAGGCGATGAAGAGAAACAGGAAAAGGGCTACGGAAAGGCCTTCCCAATTAAAGAAGAAGGCGGCAGCCACCAGGGACAGCGAAATAATATATCCCACCGATCCTATATACATCAATTGCTTCCTTCCCAGCCTGTCTATAAGGAAAATCCCCAACAAGGTGAACAACATATTGGTAATTCCGATCCCAATGCTGCTCAAAAGTGCCGTACTAGCCCCCAGTCCGGCTTCTTCCAGTATCCTCGGAGCGTAGTACAGGAAGGCGTTGATCCCCGACAACTGGTTGAAAAAGGCAATCAGGAAGGCGAGGATAAGCGGGAAACGATACTTCTTCATAAAAATATTCTCATGCTTTAAGGCCGCATCGCCTTCTGCATTTATTTCCCTGAGTATTGCTTCAATATCCGCTTTTGGATTAAGTTGTTGCAATACCATTTTAGCTTCTGCCACCCTTCCCCTGCTAAGCAGCCACCTGGGGCTCATGGGGATGCTTATAGCCATCAGGGTGTAGATAATCGCCGGGATGGCTTCTATACCCACCATCCACCTCCAGGCACTTTCGCCTATCCCACTCAGCAGAAAGTTTGAAAAAAAGGCGATAAGGATCCCAAAAACAATATTAAACTGGTACATGCCAACCAGTTTACCCCGGTCCTTGGCCGGGGCAATTTCTGAAATATAAGCTGGTGCGGCCACCGTGGATGCTCCAACCCCCAGACCTCCGATAAAACGAAAGATAGCAAAGCTGATTGGGTCGTTAACCATGGCTGACCCCAGGGCGGAAACCGTGTAGAAGACCCCTATCCAGAGCAATGTCTTCTTGCGGCCAATACGGTTTGTAGGGATACCTCCCAGCAAAGCTCCCACGACGGTACCCCAAAGTGCCATCCCTATCACTACAACCCCGTGGAATACATCGGATGATTGCCATAGGGCCTGGAGTTGCTGATCTGCTCCTGAGATCACCACCGTGTCAAAACCAAATAAAAAACCCGCGAGGGCAGCGATTAGGGATATTCTAAGAATTTTGGTGTCCATGAGGATTCGCTTAGTTAGTTTGGTGAAGATCGTAAAACTAACAAAAAAACCATATGGGAAAGCGGAAAAGTAAGCTTAGGCCATTTTGGGCAGTAGTGTATCGCTTGCCTGGATGGCAGGTTTATCCAGCTCTCGTTCATCAGGCTTACCTTCCTCAAGTACAGGGCCGTTTGTATCCTTTACCCCATCTCTATCTTTGTTTTCAGGAAGAGAACGCCTGTGTTCAGCGGGCTCTGCCCGTATCTGAAGGTTGACAGGCTCCCTGCACTGCATCAATAATACGGTGGTAATTGCAATGGTCAGGGCTTTGTTCCGGGCTGTGAACATGTTTTGATTTCTTCGGGCTTACAATAAACTACGAATATAAGTCATAATTTGGATGCTTGCCCCCTGATGTTCCTGAACATAGGCAGCATTGATCCTGCCTGTCTGCTCCCGGAACTCCGGATCGGTTACACACTGGTCTATTGCGGTGGTAAAACTCTTCCCGTCTGTAACCACTAGCAAACCACCCTGATTGACCAGATCACTAGCCTCCCTGAATTTCCCGTAGTTGGGTCCGATAATAACAGGGATTCCAAAAACTGCCGGCTCAAGGGTATTGTGCAAACCGGTTAAAAATCCGCCTCCAACATAAGCCAGGTCCGCATAACTGTAGATTTTTGTAAGCAGGCCAATGGTGTCGATCAGCAATACCGAGGCTTCCATTAAATCCTTTCCTTCAATCTCCGAATACAACAATACACTTTTGTTGATGGATGCCTTCAATTTTTGAACATGACCGCCTTTGATATCATGGGGTGCGAGGACATACTTAAGGCGATGGTCCGAATTATTGATATAGTCGGTAATCAATGTTTCGTCCTCAGGCCAGGTGCTACCACATACCAGGCAAAGCCGGTGCCCGCCAAAGGCTTCCATAAATGGCAGGGAATTATCGCGGCCGAGGATCTCCGAAACCCTGTCGAACCGCGTATCACCGGAGACACTTACATTTTTAATATCAATGGAATT
>CAYSVQ010000167.1:0-54633 GCA_964434565.1 uncultured Flavobacteriaceae bacterium
GTCCTTTTTGATATGCTCTTTATTTTTCTGTTTGCCGGTGCGATTATGATCTTTCCACTGCAATTAAACATAGAAAATAACGAGGGAAAGGTTTATATTAAAAAGGAAGGCGCTTCGTTTCAGTTGGTTAAAAATGGGCAACCTTTTATTATCCAGGGCGCATGTGGGGGAGATAATATGCAGGAACTGGCTGAAATGGGAGCCAATACAATCCGGGTTTATGATACCGTTAACCTTTCTCAAATCCTCGATGAAGCTGAAACCAACGGACTCTCGGTAATTGTAGATATCCCAATTCTTCCCTATCACCTGCAATCCGGCTTTCTAAGTAGCCAGTTTGACTTCTATAGTAACCCTGAAAAGAACAGGAGTACTAAGGAAATGATAACCCTGCTTATCCGGCGTCATAAAAATCATCCCGCTTTATTGTTCTGGAACCTTGGTAATGAAGTATACTATCCACCCTTGCTTCCCCACCATGGGCAGTTTATTCAGACATTTAATGACCTCATTGACATAATTCACAAAGAAGATCCCGAACATTTGGTAGGCACAACATTTACCTTCCCTTCCAAAAAGTCGGTGTTAAACATTATGATTCATAGTAACAAACTGGATCTCATAGGTTTTAATGTGTTTGGGGGGATAAATAATTTCCAAAAGGAACTCTCCAAAATGGATGCGTTTTCCAGGCCATTTCCTTATTATATAAGTGAATGGGGGCATCACGGCCCCTGGGAATCAGGGTTTACACAATGGAGTGCCCCCACCGAACAATCCAATTCGAAAAAGGTTGAGCAAATACGAGATCATTACAAATTGTTAAAGTCTTATGAAGCCGGGGCCAGCCTGGGATCCCTATATTTTTACTGGGGCGAGAAATTGGAAGGAACACATACCTGGTTCAGTTCACACCTGGGAGATTCGCTGACATCGGAGGTCACCTTTGCTGTTAAACAACTCTGGACTAATAGTCAAAGAACAGAATCAACCATAGGCCTTGATTATATCTTGCTGGATGAACAGGATGCCCGGAGCAACCTTCTTTTCTCGCCCGGAGAGGAAAAACAAGCCAGGATTATTTTTAGCCCTGAACATAAAGACAGTTTGAATGTTCGTTGGGAGCTTATGCCCGAAGCCTGGGATATGAGAGAATGGGGAATCGGCCAAAGGCCTCCCAATATCCCGAACAAAGTAGTAGAAAAATCCCCGGATACCGCCATACTAACGGTTCCCGAGCAGGAAGGCCCATATCGGTTGTTCGTTTACGTTAGTGATAGGGAAGGTAACTATGCCACATCAAACATTCCATTTTACGTTATAAATAATCAGCGTGTCAAGTAACCCAGCCATTCAACCCCCTACAAAAAAAGAAGCGTGGGTAATTCGTATTATGATCCTGCTTGGTTGTCTGAGCATCATTAATTTTGTTTATTGGTTCACACAGGAAGAATTCAGATCCTATGCCTGGCTATACTTTCTATTAAGCTTTACCCTTCTGTACGGCATTCTTCGCAACGTGTACATGTGGTATCATTATTTACATTTGTCCGTACCTGACACGCCCCCATCATCCCGAAGTTTTACGGTGGATATACTTACTACCTACTTCCCCGGCGAACCTTATGAGATGATTGAAGAGACCCTTCGGGCTATCCAGAAGATTACTTATCCGCATACAGCCTATCTATGTGATGAAGCCAACGACCCTCACCTGATCAGGCTCTGTAAAAAATTAGGTGTTATCCATGTTATCAGACATAATCGTATAAATGCGAAAGCCGGTAATATAAATAACGCCCTGAAGCAGGCGAAAGGTGAAATCTGCGTAATCCTGGATCCGGATCATGTGCCCTATCCAAATTTCCTGGATCCTGTAATCCCCCATTTCAACAATCCGGAAGTAGGTTTTGTACAGATTGTGCAAGCCTATTACAACCACCGGGAAACCCTTGTTGCACGGGGGGCAGCCGAGCAAACTTATCAATTTTACGGCCCCATGATGATGACGATGAATTCCTATGGGACTGTAAATGCCATCGGCGCTAACTGTACTTTCAGAAGGGAGGCTCTTGACAGTATCGGCGGACATGCCCCCGGCCTTTCAGAAGACATGCACACGGCAATGTTGCTACACGCCAAGGGTTGGAAATCCGTATATGTACCGAAGATTCTTGCAAGGGGGCTCGTCCCCTCAGACCTCACGTCTTATTACAAACAACAATTAAAATGGTCCAGAGGTACTTTTGATCTATTGTTCTATGTTTATCCCAGGTTATTCAGAAATTTTAGCTGGCGCCAAAAACTTCACTACGGCCTGCTTCCCCTGCATTTCCTTGTAGGGACTGTGTACCTGTTCAGCTTTCTGATCCCCATTCTTTCTTTGATACTCGCAAAGGTCCCCTGGACCGGGAACATTCTTTTTTTCGGCCTGTTTTACCTGCCACTGGGGATGAGTGGTTTTCTAATCCGTGCATATATTCAAAAATGGGTCATGGAAAAGAATGAAAGAGGCTTTCATCTTATGGGAGGCTTGCTACAGATTACCACCTGGTGGATCTATTTCCTTGGTTTCATTTACACCATTTTCAAAAAAAAGATCCCCTATCTCCCTACTCCCAAAAATGGTGATGCAGAGTCCAACTATAAAATTATCCTTCCCAACATTATAGTTGGGAATGCTTCGGTGCTGGCAGTAATCTACGGATTGTATATAGACTTTACACCTTTCTCAGTTGCCATGTCGGCTTTTGCCCTGCTGAATGCTTTTTTTATGTTCTTCAGTATATTCCTGGTCACACAAAAAACAAATAAAAACAATATCCTGAGAACCACCCTCCCTAAGGATACGGTTGTCCAACTTGTTCGTGTTAAGGGGGCATACCGGAAATTTTCCGACTTTCTGTTTCGTTTAATCCGCCCCGTAGCGCTCCCGGCTCAGATTGTGGTATTTATTTTATCATTTGTCCTTCAGAATAATTACCTGCGGAGTAAATGGGAAGATATCGCCCTGACCGGGCAAGAGGACCTCACAAAATCCTACCTCGGCATTTTCATCCCTGGCCCGGTGAACAACGGTTTGCCAGACTTCGATGCCCTTACTGACATGGAAAGGACACAGAAGCTAAAGTTCGACCTGGTTTCTCTATATCTCCCTTGGGGCGACAGAAAAGGCTATGAATTACCAAAGGAAGAGATCCGAGTGATATTAAATAAAAAGCGGATTCCCTTGATAACCTGGGAACCCTGGGCAAGTACCTTTATAATGGCCGACAGTATTGAGGTGCTAAAAAATGAAAATAATATCCTCCGGTATATTAATACAGGACATTTTGATGACTACGTCCGAAGTATGGCTAAATACCTCAAATCACTGGAAACGCCTGTATTCCTTCGCTTTGCTCACGAATTCGATAACCCGCAATATCCCTGGTCGCCTGTGGGTAACAACAGCCCTGAGGATTTTATTCAGGCCTGGAAACGGGTTCACCATATCTTTCATGAAGAACAGGCAGAGAACGTGGTTTGGGTCTGGAATCCATGGAAAGCGGAAAGCATAACTCAATATTATCCCGGAGACGACTATGTAGATTGGATAGGGGTAACTGGCCTTAATTACGGCACATTCAATTCGGATGCCCAATGGCATGAATTCCGGGACTTATACCTTCCTTATCATAGTGCTATTAATAATTTGACCGGAAAGCCCGTTATGCTGGCCGAATTCGGATCGCTTAGCCTGGGTGGCGATAAGCGCCAATGGATGGAGAATGCCTTTAAGGATATCGGCACACGGTTCGATAAGATTAAGGGAGTAGTGATTTTTAACAGCGGGTTTGACAAAAATCTTCCTCCGGATGCACAGGTACCGTTCGACAAACTTGACTGGTCTATTGATTCCCTGCAGTTTGTTCCCGATAATTACAGGCAACCCCTCCCTGAATTCCTATTCGACAGTCGGAACCACATAGTGGAAAGAAAGGCAACAAGCCTGAAAACCAAAATTTTAGCAATAAAGCCATTCCGGGCTGTGAAATATAAAAAGGGCCAAAACTGGTTAGCGAACAACTTTGTGCCACGAAGGGAGGTTATCCTGCAGGATTTCAACCAAATGAAAGATCTTGGCTTTAATACGGTGCAATACAGCGGCCCGGGGATTTATGATCAAAATGTGCTTACTTATTCCAAAAAAGTCGGATTATCACTGGTTTACAGTTTCTGGATCCCACATAACATGAATTTCGTTACAGATTCCATAGGAAAGCAGGAATTAAGGCAACGTATCCTTACCGCTATAAAGCATTACAAAGAATATGACAATATTATTGCCTGGGATATTGGAAATGATACCTGGAGGGAACTTGAAAATACCTTTAACCAACCTGTGCTTTCATATCAACGTAAGGCGTATATGAGCTGGCTCAGTGAACTTACGGCAGCCATAAAAGAAACAGACCGCAGCAGGCCTCTGCTCCTGTCGATGCATCTGGATGAACAGTCCATTAAAAGGATCCGCGAAATGAGAATTGTGGCCCCACAGATTGATGCGTATGGTATGATTACAGGCGAAAGTGCTCCTTTCACCTCCTTCATTAAACAGGCCGAAAACGACAATATTCCTTTTACAATCAGCGATATTAGTGTTGGCATCTACAAGTCACTGCAGCTACAACTTCAGGGGCAGGCTATTGTAATCGGGAATTGGCAGGACCAGTGGGAAAGTGATTTAGTAAGTTTTGATGGCTTACTCGACTTTGAGGGAAGGAAAAAGGAAGCTTTTTACGAATTGGAAGGTGTCTGGTCTGATCGCGTTTTTACAAGGCCGGATTTAGATTTTAGAATCCTCAAACCTTCAAGACTCCTATACCCCGGAGACACAAATACTTATCACCTGGTACTGCGCGACAATGATAAGTGGGTCGATCCTCAAAAGAATCTCTATGAGGACCGTTTTGAATGGTATCTTGTTAAAACGGATGAATATGGTAATAAACTCGGCCTAAAAGAATTAGGAAAAGGGTTGTCTAAAACCATAAAAATCCCAGCAGGGCATGAGTTCTACGAATTAATGGTTAGCTATTTTGTCCATGATATGGTAAGTAGCAGGATCACCAGCCTGAATACCCCGCTGGAGCCCTGACCCCTCAATCAAAGTTAATGGTGGGAATTTGGCGTTGGCCGGCCTGACGGTTTTCAGATTCGCGACAATCCGTAATCTACTTCATTTAGTAATAGTTCTCCGTAA
This sequence comes from uncultured Flavobacteriaceae bacterium, assembly GCA_964434565.1. GTDB lineage: Bacteria > Bacteroidota > Bacteroidia > Flavobacteriales > Flavobacteriaceae > Zeaxanthinibacter. The sequence continues at coordinate 5,246 of CAYSVQ010000167.1, forward strand.
AAAACAATACATTCAGGCTGGAAAGGGCATTTTAAATAATTTACCATTATCAGTTACCTTAGAACAAACCGCCTGCTTTTCCTATCAACGGGGATACTGCTTATCCTGTCGTTGCTGGTGTTCTTTGCCACCGGTGCAAGCTACAGGGTTATAGAGGAGACTTCGCTCTGGGTACGGAACCATTTTGGCTATTATTACCTTTATCTGGGGCTTGGATGCGTGCTGCTGCTGCTCGTTATAGCATGCTCCCCGATTGGGAAGATCAGGCTTGGGAAGGATAGAAAACCGGAACATTCATTATGGGCATGGACCACAATGCTCTACAGTGCAGGGATGGGCGCCGGGATACTTTTACGGGCGGTGCAGGAACCTGTTTTTATGCAACAGTATCCTCCCTACCAAAGCCAGCTGCCGCCAGATATCCTTGCCCTGGAATTTACATTCTATCAATGGGGGTTCACCGCCTGGGCATTTTATGGCCTCTTTGCCATGATTATAGCATATGCCCTCTTTGTTGCCAAAAGACGGGTAAAAATAAGCGCGGCGGTGGAAAACGTTATCGGGAACGGCATTGCCGGGAACGGCATTGATATCATGACCATATTAACCACCGTTTTCGGGCTGATCGCAGCTATTGGCCTGGGGGCTGCGCAGATCCATGGGGGGATCAACCATCTTACAGCTTCGGTTTATGGGATATGGCTTCCCCTGGTGCTGGTATGCTGTATTTCGGGCATGGCGTTTATATCGGCCTGGAAAGGGGTAAACCGCGGGATCAAAGTGCTTTCCAGATACAATATTGTTATTACCCTCCTGCTTCTTGCCTTTATATTCGCGTTTAGCGATCCAATAGTTATCATCAGGAATTTTGGCCTTGCCCTGGGGAACTATGTCGTGGATTTTATCCCATTGAGCCTTGCCTTACCCCCCTTTGACCCCGGGATAGGTTTTCTTACGGACTGGACTTTTTACTACTGGGCTTTCTGGTTGGCCTGGGCCCCCTTTACCGGGATTTTTATCGCACGGATTTCCCGGGGCAGGACCCTCAGGCAACTATTGCTCGGGGTTATGTTTATTCCCTCTCTGGGTACTTTTTTCTGGTTTTCGGTATTTGGCAGTGCGGCCTTCGAGATCATAGCAAAACAGGGGGAGTATAGCGGTGAATTTGCAGATGTATTCTCCTCCCTTTTTGTATTCCTGGAGAATTATCCCCTTGCCGGGATGCTTAATGGTATTACCCTGTTGCTGCTTGTAGGTTTTCTTGTAACTTCGGTAGACTCCGCTGTTTTCGTATTGAGCATGTTTACAGACAGGGGCCGTAAGAACCCTGGCAAACGGCACCGTCTGCTATGGTCGCTGATTATTTTACTGGCAACCCTCGCCCTTATAATTCTTGGAAATGTGAAGCCGGAGATCGATGTGCTCGTGGCTGTGCAGAAATTGCTGATCATTACCTCCCTGCCCTTTTCTTTCTTTATGGTCTTTATGACCCTGGTATTTCTAAAAGAGATCATTAAAAAACGGATCCGGGAAAAGTAAGCAGCTGCTTAAGAGGCTGGACATTAAGCGTTTTGCGGCAGGAATATTTCAGCCATCATGCAACGGGCGCTGCCACCCCCGCAGGTTTCAATAGTTTCCAGGTCACTATGCACAATCTCACCGTGCTTTTCTATAGCGGCAATTTGGGAAGGATGAAGGCTATTATATGCAGCGCTGCTCATAACCATCAGGCGACGGTTATCCAGGCCCAGGACCTGTAGCATGTTTCCGGCAAAGTAATGCAACTGGTCTTCGCTTATAGCAACTATTTCTTTCCCGCTCTGGTGAAGATGTTGCTGAACGTTCTTTCGCTCCTTGCGGTCGTCTATGGCATCAAGGCAGATCACAGCCAGCCGTTCCCCGAGACACATCACCACGTTGGTGTGGTATATGGGTTTTCTCTTTCCATCTACCGTCTGATATGCTGTGAAGATCACCGGCGTAAACTCAAAGTCTTCACAAAACTCTATAAAAAGGCCTTCGTCTGCCCGGTCAGAAATGGAACAATAGGCGATCTTGTTTTCACGGTCCATGACAATACTGCCGGTTCCTTCCAAAAACAGGCCATCGGCTTCAGCAGCCGTATAGTCCATTACCGAAGTTATCATAAATCCCTCGGTTTCCAGCAAATCCAGGATATCTTCCCGCCTTTCCTTCCTCCGGTTCTCTGCAAACATGGGATAAAGCGCAACTGTGCCGTCTTCATGGAAAGAATTCCAGTTATTGGGAAAAATGGAATCCGGGGTGTCCTTTTCGAAGGTGTCATCTACCACAACTACTTTTACGCCCTTATCCCTCAAGGCCTGTACAAAGGAATCGAACTCTACCTGTGCCCTGGCATTTATGGTTTGATTCTTGATTTCCAGGTCTTCCTGGAAAAAATTGTTTACCACGGTCTGTTCGTTCATTCGGAAACGCACCGGCCTGACCATTAATATCGTATTTGTAATCTGCTTCATGGGGGGCTGTATAATGGGCCAAAATTAGCCAATTCCAATATGATATTGCAACAAAAAGAATCTTAAGGTATCTTTAGTTCAAACCAATAATTATGACCCGCAGGTATCTTGGCAAATACTCGGATGTACTTTTGTTCCTGATACTGATCCCGCTTATAAATACGATCAACTATCATCTCACTTATGCCCGGATCAGGTGGGATTGGTACACCGTGGCAACCTACCTTATCGATACCATGCAGGGTTACATCGCCTGGTTGCTGATCCGGAAGACCATCCTCTGGCTTGACCGGAAAATACCCTATGCCCAAGGACTTGCCAGGCGCATTGCCCTGCAATTATTCTTAACCAATCTTGTTGCCCAGGGATTTATCATCCTGGCCACTGAAGCGGTGAATGCGGTATATACCGAGGAACCCCTGCCTATAAGCTTCTATACCTACAACCTTTTTATATTCTTTATCTGGATTCTGGTCATCAACGGTATCTATATCGCCATGTACTTTCATGACCAGTGGCGCACCTCTCTGGACCTCCGGGAGCAGGATAAACAGTTGCGGACCCAGGGCTTTGAAGTGCAATTGGGAAATAGCGTGAAGAATATAAGCTTTGAGGACATTGCTTTTATTTTCGTGGAAGGGGGAACAACCTCAATCAAAACCGTGCAAGGCAATACGTATATTCTGGACCGATCCCTGAATAAAATTATGCCCGCATTGCCGGAAGAGTTATTTTTCAGGCTTAACCGGAAGTATATTGCCCACAGGAAGGCTATCAGCGGATACAAGAAAGGGGTAAACGGAAAATTGCTGGTTCACACAAGGGCGCTACCCGGAATTCAGGATACCATTACTGTTAGCAGGATCACTGCCCCTGATTTTAAGGAATGGTTCCGGGCTACAGTTCAGCCTTCCTGAAATGCAGGACCTACCGTTCAGCATCAAAACCGCTACACTTCACTAAATATGCCCGGCTTACACGGCATTATTATTGGTAGACCACAGACATTTGCCGGGAAATTAATTTAATCTTTTACAAATGAAAAAACTAAATCTCAGCGTGATAGCCTTTTGCTTCCTCATGCTTTGCGGACACACCCAGGATAATGGGCAGCCACCAAAGGCACGGCAGGATGCTGTTGCCGAAGTTTTAAAAAAATACACCGCTCTCGGAATTCCGGGGCTGGCCATTACTGTATCTTCCCCGGATACGGGAACATGGTCGCATACCGAAGGCTTTGCCAATGTGGAAAAGGGAACGCCTTTAACGTCAGGGCATGTTCATTACCTGCAAAGCGTTAGTAAAACCTATATGGCCGTGGCCATCCTCCAGCTCTTTGAAGCCGGGCGCATCGATCTGGACGCTCCTTTTACGAACTACCTGAAAGATCCTGTGCTACAGTCGATAGAAGGAACTGACCAGATTACTGTACGCATGCTACTAAACCATACTTCAGGGCTGCCCGAGTACAATACCCACCCTGAGATAGTATCCAGGATCATGCAGGACCCCCTGACAGTGCTCCAGGTGACTGATTTGCTGGCATGCCTGCAGGATGGCAGCCTTGAATTCGCCCCGGGTTCGCAATATCGATACAGGAACACCAACTTTGCGGTACTCTCGCTGATTGGCGACGCCATCACCGGCGATCACGTGACCTATATCAACAAGGAGATCCTGGAGAAGCTGGGACTCAGGCAAACCTGGTACTTAACCAAAGACAACTACCAAAATAATATCCCTTTTGTGGATTCCTACTGGGATGTACTGATGGAAGAGCGGCCGGTGAATATCTCTAAATTTCAGAAAGCCAATGTGGCTTCTATGAAGGGCGATGATGGGCTGGTGTGTACAACGGAAGACGCTGTTAAGTTCCTGAATGGCTTGATGAGGGGCGACCTGTTAAAGAAGGAAACACTCACCATGATGCAGGACTGGGTAAAAAACGATGCAGGCGAGCCCCGGTATGGCCTGGGACTTATTTATTACGACCTGGATGTAACTTATGGAGTGGGGCATTCCGGCGGGGGCATAGGCGCCGGTTGTGTATTGCTGTATTTACCTGAAATGCAGACTACGGTATTTCTCGCAACAAATTTCAATACCATGCTGGAATCGCCCATAAGGAAAAAGGCGGAAAATCTGCAGCTGGAGGTGTTATCCGCCCTCTTTGCGGAATAACACTTATTCGCGTACCAACGGGAGGGTGCTGCAACGGAGCAGCCCTTCCTGTTTGGATATTTCGGCATAAGGGATTTCTTCCACAGTAATTCCCTGATCACGCAGCCAGTTATTGAGCCTTGTAAAATTCTTTTCGGAAACCACAACCTCAGGTGATATGGAAAATATATTGCTGTACATCCGGTACATTTCCTCCGCATCTATTTCAAATATATTCTCCCGCCCAAAATACTGCACCAGCCAATCGTATTCTTCCTCCACTAAAAATCCATTTTTGTGAAGGATGGCCTTGTTGGTGCCAACCGGTTGAAAACAACAATCGAGGTGCAGGGCATTCTCGCGGGCATTGGTATTGGATTTACGCAACTCAAAGGCCTTTACCTTTTTGTGTGGGAATTGAGCGCGAAGATAATTTACAGCTTCTCCATTAGTACGGGCAGTAATGAATCTGCTGTAATCTTCTGCTGTATAAGTACCTACGAAGATATATTCTCTCCATGGCATTACATCTCCGCCTTCCACATGCACCTCAGCCGGGGGAATAATTAAATTCGCCGGGGCAATATCATCCAATACGTGAAGGATGGCATCGAACTCCCTTTCACGTTCGGGCAGGATATTGGCCTTTATTAGCTTGTCTTCGATGACAAAGGCGATGTCCCGTGAAAAGATCTGGTTGCAATCCTGCAGGACTTCAGGCCTGAAAACCTGAACATTGTACTTTTTCAGCACCTGCTCGAAGGCATCCATTTCCTTTACCATATCGGCTTCCTTTGGATAGGTGCCTGCCAGGATATGTTCAAGTGATTTGGGGTCGTATGCCTCTTCGGGTCCCGGTACCGGGCCACAGCTTTCGGCAGTACCGAGCAGTACCGCCTTTAATCGGGCAGTCTCGTCTTTAACATTCAGGCGGAGCATGAGGCGTGTGTCAGCGGTTACTTGCGTTTATCGAGCGGGACAAAGGATCTGAGGTTTTCACCTATGTATATCTGCCTAGGGCGGCCTATGGGCTCCCCTCTCAAGCGCATTTCCCTCCACTGTGCAATCCAGCCCGGAAGGCGTCCGAGGGCGAACATCACCGTAAACATATCGGTAGGAATGCCAAGGGCCCGGTATATTATCCCGGAGTAAAAGTCAACATTGGGGTACAGTTTCCTGTCTACAAAATATTTGTCTTCCAGGGCTTCTTTTTCAAGTGCTTTGGCAATCTCCAGGATGGGGTCCTCAAGCCCGAGGTCTGCCAGTACTTCATCCGCGGCCTTTTTTATGATTTTGGCCCGGGGGTCGAAGTTCTTGTAAACCCTGTGGCCAAATCCCATAAGACGGAAAGGGTCATCTTTATCCTTGGCCTTTGACATAAATTTATTGGTATCGCCTCCATCGTTGTCTATGGCTTCGAGCATTTCCAGGACAGCCTGGTTGGCTCCCCCGTGCAAAGGCCCCCAAAGTGCTGAAATCCCGGCCGATAGGGAAGCGAACAAGCCCGCGTGCGAAGAACCTACGATCCTCACAGTGGAAGTGGAGCAATTCTGTTCATGATCTGCATGGAGGATAAGTAACTTATCAAGGGCTTCAATCCGTACAGGGTTCTTTTTATATTCCTCATTGGGCTTTTTAAACATCATCTTGAGGATGTTTTCCACGTAACCCAAATTATTGTCGCCATAATCAAGCGGGAGGCCTTTTTTCTTGCGGAGGGTCCAGGCCACGAGTACAGGGAATTTTGCCAGCATCCTTACTATGGCATGATACATGTCTTTTTCTGAAGTTACATTTACCGAAGACGGGTTAAACGCTATCAGGGCACTGGTAAGGGATGAGAGTACTCCCATAGGGTGTGCGGATTTGGGGAATCCGTCCAGGATCTTCTTCATTTCTTCATCTACCTGGGATTCCGCTTTGATATCCATATGGAACCTTTTTAGCTGTTCCGGGTTGGGGAGTTCCCCGAAAATAAGGAGGTACGCAACTTCGAGGAAGTCTGCCTTAGCCGCCAGCTCTTCTATGGAATACCCCCGGTATCTTAAAATGCCTTTCTCCCCGTCAAGGAAAGTAATGGCACTTTCACAGGAACCGGTGTTTTTATATCCGGGATCAAGGGTGATCATACCAGTAACCGACCTTAGTTTTTTGATATCGATGCCAAGTTCATCTTCCGTTCCTTTTACGACCGGGAATTCATATTTCTTTCCCTGGTATTCCAGTGTGGCTGTATCAGACATATAGGTTTTTTAGGTGATTATTAAGAATTCATAAATTTAAGAAAAAACGATGCACCTTGACAGCTCTAAAATTGTATTTATGGCTTTATTAACATTGGAATTTACGAGCTGTGAATGTCGTACAGGCTTGTATAATATTCAGATACTGATTTCTCCCAGGTAAAGCGCATTTTCCTGGCGTTGTCCTGAATGGCCTCCCAGGCCTTCCTGTCGTTAAAAAACATATCTGTCGCTTCCTGAAAAACAAGGAGCATATTGGTAATTTTTTCCTCATAACTGGCCCCGTCAAAGGCAAAACCGGTAATTTTATGCTGCACGGTATCTTTGAGCCCTCCGGTATGATGCACCAGGCATGGCGTACCATTGCGCATGGCCAGCATCTGGCTGATCCCGCAGGGTTCGAACTGACTGGGCATAAAATACAGATCCGTTTCCATGTACAGGGAATCTATGACATCTTCAGACTGGCCATTGGTAAAGATAAAATTGGGGTGTTTATAGCTTATTTCGCGGAATACCTGTTCGTATTCTGGCGCACCGGTGCCGAGAAGGATAAAAATACCATTAACTTTTTCAAGCCTGTTCAGGATCTCTATGAATACCTCGGGGCTGCGCTTAAAAAAATAGAATTTCTGTTCGGTAAGGCGGGCAACACTGGAACACACAAAAGAAGGTGGCCTGGAAATCAGGTTAATAACTTTCTCCCCCGTATGGGCAAGGAAATCTGCCTTGTACTTTTTTGATTCCTCCTGCAGCCATTTAAATATTGCGCTAATGGTATTCCTGTACAAGGCCAGAGGTTCAGCCGCACGGATATTCTCGTAATTGGCGCCATTAAGGATGCCAAACAACCGCCCCTCCCTGTCGGCCTTATTAAGGTCTGCTTCCAGCGATTCCCCGCCGATAAATTCGGGCGGCGAACTGGGTTTAAGCACATCCTCTTTATAGGAAGGAGATACAGTATGTACGGCATCTGCAAACCTAATCCCTACGGCCATCAGGTTAATACAGTCTTCATAGCGGTGATCCCTGAGGGCCTTCGCGCTGTAGGAAAGATTGGGGAACCAGTTCCTCAGGGATGAATAATTGTCCTCAAAAGGCCGTATCCCCTGAATGGCAAGGTTATGGATTGTGTATACGAACCGGATTTTCTGAAGCAATTTATAGGCCGGATCGTATTTCCGGAGAAACAACAACAGGCTCGTATGCCAGTCGTGCAGGTGAACCACGTCCAATTTTCCAAAAGCCCCTTTTTTAATTGCTTCCGCCACAGCGGTACAAAAAATAAAAAACTTAATCGCGTCAGTGTAGAATGGCTCTGTGGGATCGTTGTGGTAAATATGTGCAATATCGCCCGCCATGATCTCCGGGTGGTGGATGGTATAATGCGTAACATACGGGAAATTCTTCTTCGGGGAAACCTCATATAATTCGGCCAGGTATGGAATACCCCTGAGCTGGAAATTCAAATGGGAGATCAGCGTACCCTTTTTGTGGAGCCTGGAATAAGACGGCACTACCACATGAACCTTATCGCCCCTTACCGAAATCTGGCGGGGCACATCCCTTACAACATCACCCATCCCACCGGCCTTGCATTCCGGGATGGCATCGTTCTCAGCGGCGACAAAGAGAAATGTATTCATGAAAAGATGCTATTTGTGTTTAATGCAGGGAAATGAAAAAGATACAAAAAAAAGCAGGGGGCCGGCAGGAAGAGATGCTGATTGTGGTCATTGCTAATTACAGGACCGTAGCCCACCGGAAGTTGTACTCCATAAAAAAGAAACCCCCGGAAAATACCGAAGGTTTCTGGTGTACGGATCAGCCTTTAACTTTAAACGCCTGCTCCTGCGGATAGTAGGCTGTACTGCCCAATTCTTCCTCTATCCTTAGTAATTGATTGTATTTAGCCATACGATCGCTTCTTGAAGCAGAGCCGGTTTTTATCTGACCGGTGTTCAGGGCTACGGCAAGGTCGGCTATGGTATTGTCTTCGGTTTCTCCGGAACGGTGAGACATCACGGAGGTATAACCTGCATTCTTGGCCATATTCACAGCTGCGATGGTTTCGGTAAGGGTCCCTATCTGGTTAACCTTAATCAGGATTGAATTGGCTATCCCGTTTTTTATCCCTCTTGACAGGCGTTCGACATTCGTGACAAAAAGATCGTCGCCAACCAGTTGAACCTTCTTTCCAATAAGGTCGGTAAGTGTCTTCCAGCCTTCCCAATCGTTCTCATCCATTCCGTCTTCTATGGATATGATCGGGTATTTTTCGCAAAGTTCGGCCAGGTACTGTGCCTGTTCCCTGGAGCTGCGTACCGCCCCTTTATCGCCTTCAAACTTGGTGTAGTCGTATTTTCCGTCAACATAGAACTCAGCTGCTGCACAATCCAGGGCGATCATTACGTTATCCCCGAGTTTGTAACCCGCATTGTCAACAGCTTTAGCAATGGTATCAAGGGCATCTTCCGTACCGTCGAGGGTGGGCGCGAAGCCGCCTTCATCCCCAACTGCCGTACTCAGGCCGCGGTCGTGCAGTACTTTTTTAAGGTTGTGGAAGATTTCCGTCCCCATTTGCATCGCATGGGAAAAGTTATCGGCCTTTACCGGCATCACCATAAACTCCTGAAATGCTATTGGAGCATCAGAATGCGAACCTCCGTTGATAATGTTCATCATGGGTACCGGAAGGGTATTGGCACTCACCCCGCCCACATAACGATAGAGCGACATGCCCAATTCATTGGCAGCGGCCTTGGCTACCGCCAGGGAAATCCCAAGGATCGCATTGGCACCCAGTTTAGACTTATTCGGAGTACCATCAAGAGCGATCATCTTCCGGTCGATCTCATTTTGGTCAAAAACAAGCATCCCCCTGATCTCATCAGCCAGGGCGCCGTTAACATTTTTAACTGCTTCACGTACACCTTTTCCCATTAAAGCCTTGCCGCCGTCGCGCAATTCCATAGCTTCATGTTCCCCGGTAGAAGCCCCGGAAGGAACCGCGGCCCTGCCCAAAACACCGCTTTCAGTAATTACGTCTACCTCTACGGTAGGGTTACCGCGGGAATCGAAAATTTGTCGTGCATGTACGTCTATGATGATACTCATTGATTCAAATTATTAAATGATTGTTATAACTCGGCAAATATACAAAAGCATGGCTTTAGCTTCCAATCAAACATAGAGGAATCGGGGAGAAAATAACAATTAGTTAAAACCGGGTGAGGAAGTACGAGGATAGTAGGCAGTGGCAGTTGGCTCTTAGCAGATCCCGGAACCCGGAACATTGAACCTTGAACCTCCGCCTTGAACTTTGAACTTTAAACCTACGCCTGCTGTCTTTTTGCAGTGAAAAGACATAAATTTAATTGGGGAGGGGATTGGTATGCCCATTACCTATCGGAGTTTTTAATTTTTAACGGATAGCAGTGGAAGTTGGCAAAAGTACGAGGTAGAAGTAAGAGGTCAGTACAAAGTAAGCAAGAATAAAAGGTATTCCCTCTGGAAAAGTCCGCAGGAGCAGAATTTGGTGAATTTGTGGATGCGTGTATCTGTTTATTCGAAGGCTGGATTGTGGATTAAAGAATGGTTGATTTGTTGATTCGTTGATTTGGTAGATTAATAACGAAGCAGGTATTTGTTAAAGCTTCGCTTGGATAAGTTCCTGATCAAACAAATAAACCGTCCTACGCCAAGGCTACGGCGGGCAGGCAAATACACAAATACACTCATATCCCCAAATACCCGATTACACCGACACCTTTGTACCCGTATGGGCACGAATCAGTTCAAAGAACTGGTCGAAAAGGTAATTGGCGTCGTGTGGTCCCGGACTGGCTTCGGGGTGGTATTGGACTGAAAAAACCGGTTTGTTCTTCATACGCATACCGGCTACTGTATTGTCGTTCAGGTGCAAGTGGGTAATCTGCAGGTCGGGGTGTGCCTCCGTTTCTTCCCTGTTTACAGCGAAGCCGTGGTTCTGGGACGTTATCTCGCCTTTTCCGGTAAGCAGGTTTTTTACGGGATGGTTGATTCCCCTGTGGCCATGGTGCATCTTATAGGTAGAAACCCCGTTGGCCAGGGCTATCACCTGGTGGCCAAGGCAGATCCCGAAAAGCGGCTTGTCATCGGCTATGGCTTGCTCTGCCATACTAACTGCCCCATGCAGGGGCTTAGGATCTCCCGGGCCGTTGGAAATAAAATATCCGTCGGGCTCCCAGGCCTTCATTTCCGCATAGGTTGTATTATAAGGGAAAACCTTGATATAGGCATCCCTTTGGGCCAGATTCCTCAGGATGTTTTTCTTGATTCCGATATCTAGCGCGGCAATCTTATAGGTGGCAGTTGGTTCCCCTGCAAAGTACGGTTCAGTGGCAGAAACCTTAGAGGCCAGCTCCAGGCCTTCCATGTCCGGCACTTCCAGCAGCTCCTGTTTCAGTTCATTTATTTTATCTATCCTGGTGGAAATAACGGCATTCATCGCTCCGTTATCCCTAATATAGGCTACGAGCGCTCTGGTATCCACATCCGAGATGGCAAACAGGCTATGCTTGTCGAGAAATTCCTTCAGGCTGCGGTCCGCGTTGGGTCGGGAATAATGGTAGCTGAAATTCTTGCAGATCAGGCCGGAGATCTTGATCCCGTCAGATTCAATTTCTTCATCATTGGTGCCATAATTGCCTATGTGGGCATTGGTGGTAACCATCAGTTGCCCGTAATAGGAAGGGTCAGTAAAAATTTCCTGGTAACCGGTCATCCCTGTATTAAAACATACCTCGCCAAAGGCGGTCCCATCCTTGTCGCCAACGGATTTCCCGTAAAAAATGGTGCCGTCGGCAAGAAGCAATAACGCTTTTTTCCTGGATTGATACTTCATTTTTCTCCTTACTTTATTTTTTTTTACAAAGAAACATAAAAAAAAGGATAAGCTGTGAGGCTTACCCTTTTCCTGTTATGAATATGTATGAACCTCTTATTCTTCAGAAACATCAGTTCCGGTTTCCTTCTTTTCGGCTTTTGGCGTTGCCTTTTCTTCAGCAGCGGGAGCTGGAGCCTCTTCGGCTTTCTTGCTTCCACCCCTTCGGGTAGCTTTTTTCTTCCTGGGTTTGCCGGCGCTGTACAATTCATTGAAATCAACAAACTCTATCATGGCCATATCGGCATTATCCCCCATCCTGCTGCCAAGTTTAATTATCCTGGTATAGCCTCCCGGACGGTCGCCTACTTTCTCTGCTACGGTGCTGAACAGTTCACCAACCGCGGTTTTGTCGCGCAGGTTCCTGAAGACGATACGCCTGTTGTGGGTGCCTTTTTCTGCGGTGACATTGTTTTCTGCTTTTGATTTGGTTACCAGGGGCTCAATAAACTGCTTCAGGGCTTTAGCCTTTGCCACAGTGGTGTTTATTCTCTTATGTTCAATCAGGGAACAGGCCATGTTGGCCAGCATTGCCCTTCTATGGGCGGATTTTCTCCCTAAATGGTTGACTTTCTTTCCGTGTCTCATCGTACTATCTTATATGCCCCCCTTGCTGCCCGAAGGCAGCAGGCGGCTTAAATTAATCCTTATCCAATTTATATTTTGACAGATCCATACCGAAGTTCAGGCCCTTATTGATGACCAGTTCTTCCAGTTCGGTCAGGGATTTTTTACCGAAATTCCTGAATTTCATCAGATCGTTCTTATTGAAGGAAACCAGGTCTCCCAGGGTATCCACTTCAGCGGCCTTCAGGCAATTCAACGCCCTTACGGAAAGATCCATGTCTACAAGCTTGGTCTTCAATAATTGCCTCATATGAAGTGATTCCTCATCATAGGTCTCGGTCTGCGCTATCTCATCGGCCTCCAGGGTAATACGTTCATCGGAAAACAGCATGAAATGGTGGATAAGTACCTTGGCAGCCTCCGTCAGTGCATCCTTCGGATGAATCGAACCGTCTGTTACCAACTCGAAAACCAGCTTTTCATAGTCGGTCTTCTGCTCAACCCTGAAGTTCTCGATGCTGTATTTCACATTTTTAACCGGGGTGAAAATAGAGTCTACCGATATGCTCCCAAGGGGGGCATTGGACTTTTTGTTATCCTCAGCAGGTACATAGCCACGTCCCTTTTCGATGATAAGCTCCATATTGATGCTTACCTTGGGATCCATATTGCAGATCACCAGATCCGGGTTCAGGACCTGATATCCGGAAATAAACTTCTGGAAATCACCGGCTGTCATCTGTTCCTTTCCACTTACTGTAACGGAAACGGTTTCCTCGTTAACGTCGTCGATCTGGCGCTTAAAGCGAACCTGCTTGAGGTTCAGTATTATTTCCGTTACATCTTCAACAACACCTTCTATCACCGAAAATTCGTGCTCTACCTTATCGATACGCACCGAAGTGATTGCAAACCCCTCCAGGGATGAAAGCAATACCCTTCTCAGGGCGTTCCCGACAGTAAGACCATAACCAGGTTCCAAAGGGCGAAATTCAAATTTCCCTTCGAAATCTGAGGAATCAATCATTATAACTTTATCGGGCTTCTGAAAATTAAATAATGCCATATTCGGATCTGTGTTGTTTATTTAGAGTATAACTCGACAATTAATTGTTCTTTAATGTTCTCCGGAATCTGGATACGCTCTGGCGCGGCAATATAGGTTCCGTGCATTTTATCCGAATTCCAGTTAAGCCACTCGTAAACACTGCTATTGGCCGCAAGGGAATCCTGTATGGCCTGCAGGGATTTCGATTTTTCCCGAACCCCTACAACATCACCGGCTCCCAGCGTATAGGATGGCACGTTCACGACTTCGCCGTTAACAGTAATATGCCGGTGAGATACCAGCTGCCTGGCACCACGCCTGGAGTTGGCTATACCAAAACGGTAAACCGCATTGTCTAGCCTGGATTCGCAGAGTTGCAGCAATACCTCGCCGGTAACTCCTTTGCTCCTGTTGGCCCTGTTGAAAATATTCCTGAACTGCCGTTCCAGGATACCATAAGTGTATTTGGCTTTCTGCTTCTCCATCAGCTGGATTGCATATTCTGATTTTTTCCCGCGACGACGGTTGTTGCCGTGTTGCCCCGGAGGGTAATTCTTTTTCTCGAAAGACTTGTCGTCTCCGAAGATCGGTTCGCCGAATTTTCGTGCGATCTTGGTTTTTGGTCCTGTGTATCTTGCCATCTTCTTTAAATTTGGAAATGAGATTATGAATTAAGGCCTGTCCTTCGATAACCGCAATTCATTTCCTGTGAAAATACCTGTATCAGGTAGTTGTAAATGATTAATTAATTCAATTAAACGCGACGCCTTTTTGGAGGCCTGCAACCATTATGCGGCAGGGGGGTAACGTCTATAATCTCTGTTACCTCAATGCCTGAATTGTGAAGGGAGCGGATAGCCGATTCCCGGCCGTTCCCCGGCCCCTTAACATATACTTTTACCTTGCGCAGTCCAGCCTCATGGGCGGTTTTCGCACATTCTTCAGCGGCCACCTGAGCTGCATAGGGGGTGTTTTTCTTGGAACCCCTGAAACCCATTTTACCTGCCGATGCCCAGGATATCACATCGCCCTTCTTGTTTGTAAGGGAAATAATGATATTATTGAAGGATGCGGCAATGTGCGCCTCCCCTGAAGACTCAACAATAACTTTACGCTTCTTGGCGGTCTTGGTTGATTTTCCCGTCTTGGTACCTGTCTTTGCCATGCCTGTTTATTCAGTTTTTCGAATGCGTAGTCCCAAAAAAAACCTGGCGGTCAACGCCGGATCGAACGGACTCCGAACTACAATTGTTATTTGGTCGCCTTCTTCTTGTTGGCTACCGTTTTCCTTTTTCCTTTCCTCGTCCTTGAGTTGTTCTTGGTACGCTGCCCGCGCAGAGGAAGGCCCGACCGGTGCCGGATACCACGGTAACACCCGATATCCATCAGCCGTTTGATATTCAACTGGGTTTCGGAGCGCAATTCCCCTTCAATCTTATAAGATGATACTACATCCCTGATCCTTCCGATCTCATCATCAGACCAGTCTGACACCTTGGTATCTTCATTTACTTCGGCCTTTACCAGGATTTCCTGCGCCCTGCTCTGGCCAATACCGAAAATATAGGTAAGGGCAACAGCGCCACGTTTTTGTTTTGGTATATCTACACCTGCAATTCTTGCCATAATTACCCTTGTCTTTGTTTAAATCTAGGATTCTTCTTGTTAATTACATATAGCCTGCCCTTCCTGCGGACTATCTTGCAATCGGCACTTCTTTTCTTAATGGATGCTCTTACTTTCATCGATCTGATTTCTTAATATCTGTATGTAATTCTCGCCTTGCTTAAATCGTACGGACTCATTTCGAGCTTTACCTTATCACCAGGCAACAACTTAATGTAATGCATCCGCATCTTGCCCGATATGTGCGCCGTTACCACATGGCCATTTTCCAGTTCTACCCGGAACATGGCATTTGATAATGCCTCTATGATGGTTCCGTCCTGTCCTATGGATGCTTGTTTGGCCATATACTATGCTACTTTTCTGTTTTTCCCGGTTTTCATCAGGCCGTCATAATGCCTGTTGAGCAAATAGGAATTCACCTGCTGTACCGTATCTATAGCCACCCCTACCATGATAAGCAGGGAAGTACCTCCGTAAAAGAGGGCCCATCCGGGCTGCAGGTCCATCAGTTTCACCACAACTGCCGGCAGTACCGCCAGTATCGCCAGGAATACAGATCCCGGAAGGGTAATCAGGGACATGATCTTATCGAGATAATCCGCGGTTTCCTTGCCCGGTCTGATGCCAGGGATAAATCCGCCACTTCGTTTCAGGTCGTCGGCCATCTTATTGGTGGGTACGGTAATAGCCGTATAGAAATACGTAAATATGATGATCAGCACGGCAAATAATATGTTATACGCCAGGCCAAAAATATCCTGGAACTGCACTTCCATCCATTGCCCCACCGCGGTGTTGTTAAAGGTCCTGCCAAGAAGCCCGGGGGCAAACATGATCGCCTGGGCAAAGATGATGGGCATAACCCCGGAAGCATTCAGCTTTAGGGGAATATACTGGCGTGAACCCATAATGTTCTTTTCATAGCCCCCTGAAGCAGTTCGCCTTGCGTACTGTACCGGGATCCTCCGCATGGCCATTACCAACAATACGCTGGCAAGGATCACAAGGAACCAGAGGATAACCTCTATGAGCATAAACATCAGGCCACCGGTATTGTTGGTCGTCCTGGAAATAAATTCCTGAACAAACGACTGTGGCAGGGTTGCGATGATGCCTATCATTATAAGCAGGGAGATCCCGTTGCCTATCCCCTTGTCTGTAATCTTTTCGCCCAGCCACATCGCAAAGACGCAACCGGTAACGAGGATGATTACCGAAGGGATAATGAAATTCAGCCCTTTACCCAAAAGAAAAGCACTGTCTGGTACGCCCAGGGCGCCAAGGCTGTACAGATAGGCCGGAGCCTGTACGATACAGATCCCTATGGTGAGCCACCTGGTTATCTGATTTTTTGTCTTCCGTCCGCTTTCCCCTTCCTTATCGAGTTTCTGGAGGTAGGGTACGGCAATCCCCATCAGCTGCACTACGATAGAAGCGGAAATGTAAGGCATAATCCCAAGGGCAAATACGGAAGCATTGGCAAACGCACCACCTGTAAACGCATTTAAAATCCCCAAAATACCCTGTTCGGTATTAGAGGATAATTCTGCCAATTGGGAAGTATCAATACCGGGAAGTACCACCTGGCAACCGAATCGGTAAACCAGTAAAAGGCCGAGGGTAACAATTATCCTGCCCCTCAGTTCATCTATCTTCCAGATATTTGATATGATCTCAAAAAATTTCTTCATAGTCTAGCTAGTTCCTTATAAACTTATTGCCTCCCCGCCGGCTGCCTCAATAGCCGCCTTCGCACTGGCAGTAAATTTATGGGCAGATACCTTAAGCGATGCCTTCAGCTCTCCCCCACCCAATATTTTAACCAAATCGTTTCTGCGGGCCAGATTGTTGCCTACCAACTCATCCAGTCCAACAGTCTTCTTTACGGCATTCTTTTCAACAAGGGCCTGAAGGTCTTTCAGGTTGATTTCCCTGTATTCTATTCTGTTGATATTATTAAAGCCAAACTTGGGTACCCGGCGCTGCAGGGGCATTTGTCCGCCTTCGAATCCTATCTTCTTGGCATAACCGGAACGCGACTTGGCCCCTTTGTGTCCGCGGGTAGCGGTACCTCCTTTTCCGGAGCCTTCTCCCCGGCCGATTGTCTTGCCGCTCTTATGTACAGATCCCTTTGCGGGTTTCAAGTTACTTAAATCCATTACTCGTATATTTTTAGGCTTCCTGAGTGGAAACCAGGTGTTTTACTTTATCGATCATACCAAGAATATTGGGCGTGTCTTCGTGTTCAACCACCTGACCTATTCTTCGTAAACCAAGCGCTTCCAATGTGCGCTTTTGTCTCTTCGGCCTTTTGATACCGCTTTTTACCTGTGTTACCTTAATCTTTGCCATTGTAATCCTGATTATCCTTTAAAAACTTTCTCAAGGGAAATACCCCTCTGGCTTGCCACGGTGGTGGCATCCCTTAATTGCAGCAGCGCATCGAAGGTGGCCTTCACTACATTGTGCGGGTTGGAGGAGCCCTGGGACTTAGACAGTACGTCGTGTACCCCAACGGCTTCCAATACAGCCCTCACTGCACCTCCGGCAATAACCCCGGTTCCGTGCGATGCAGGCTGGATATATACCCGGGCACCGCCGTATTTGCCTTTTTGTTCGTGGGGCAGTGTTCCTTTGTTGAGCGGGATACGCACCAGGTTTTTCTTGGCGTCTTCGATGGCCTTGGCTATGGCACTTGCAACTTCCTTTGATTTACCCAGGCCGTGGCCCACCACTCCGTTCTCATCACCTACCACCACAATGGCCGAAAACCCGAAGGCCCTGCCTCCTTTGGTAACCTTGGTTACCCTTTGAACCCCAACCAGGCGGTCTTTTAGCTCCAGACCTCCGGGCTTAACCGTTTCAACATTTTTGTAATTCCCGTACATACGTTATATTAAAATTTTAATCCTGCTTCCCTGGCGCCTTCCGCCAATGCTTTCACCCTCCCGTGATAAAGGTTGCCCCCACGGTCGAATGCCACTTTTTCTATCCCGGCTTTCAGAGCCTTTTCGGCGATGGCCTTCCCAACCTGGGTGGCTATTTCGCTTTTGGTACCTTTGGCCTTGCTCAGTTCCTTATCCCTGGAAGATGCGGCTACCAGAGTGATGCCCTTGGCGTCGTCTATCAACTGGGCGTAAATTTCCTTGTTGCTCCTGAAAACAGACATCCTTGGCCTTTCGGAGGTACCAGTGGATACCTTCCTGATCCTTTTATGGATGCGCTCTCTTCTTTCGGTCTTTGATAATCCCATACTACCTTAATTAAGCTGATTTACCTGCTTTTCTTCTAAGTTGTTCACCCACAAATTTGATT
This sequence comes from uncultured Flavobacteriaceae bacterium, assembly GCA_964434565.1. Lineage (GTDB taxonomy): Bacteria > Bacteroidota > Bacteroidia > Flavobacteriales > Flavobacteriaceae > Zeaxanthinibacter. The sequence continues at coordinate 23,630 of CAYSVQ010000167.1, forward strand.
CCCTTGCCTTTATAAGGCTCCGGCTTGCGGAATGATCTGATTTTGGCTGCTATATGGCCCACCAGCTGCTTGTCGTGCGAGGTGAGCTTAATGGTGGGGTTCTTTCCTTTTTCGGAAGTTGTCTCCACCTTTACTTCCGGCGCAAGCTCGAAAACTATATTATGGGAGAATCCAAGTGCCAGGTCAAGTTTCTGACCCTGGTTGCTGGCCCTGTAACCAACACCCACCAATTCGAGTTCCTTAGTCCATCCTTTAGAGACCCCTTTGATCATATTATTGATCAGCGACCTGTAGAGGCCGTGTTTGGCTTTGTGTTGCTTCGTATCCGAAGGTCTTTCCACGAAAACCTCACCGTTTTCCACGGTGATGGTAACTTCGGAATATTCCTGGGTTAATTCGCCCAGCTTTCCTTTTACGGTAATCAGGTTATCCTTTACTTCAACCGTTGTTCCCTCAACTATCTTGACCGGATTGTTCCCTATTCTAGACATTTTACTTTCTCTTTAATTCTCATTAATACACATAACAGAGAACCTCGCCCCCTACGTTATCCTTTCTGGCCTGCTTGCTGGTCATTACCCCGTGAGAGGTAGAGACAATAGCAATCCCAAGGCCGTTAAGAACCCTTGGGAGTTCACCGGATCCCGCATATTTGCGAAGTCCGGGCTTGCTGATGCGCTGTATTTTCTTTATCACCGGCTCCTTGGTGATTTTATCGTATTTCAGGGCAATTTTAATACTTCCCTGTACTTCACTGTCTTCAAACTTGTAACTAAGGATGTACCCCTGGTCAAAAAGGATCTTGGTGATTTCCTTTTTCAGGTTGGAAGACGGGATCTCCACAACCCTGTGGCCCGCCCTGCTGGCGTTCCTGATTCTTGTCAAATAATCTGATATAGGATCTGTAAACATCTTCTTGCCTTTATATAATTACCAACTTGCCTTTTTAACCCCGGGAATCAAACCCTGGTTGGCCATTTCACGGAACATCACCCTTGAGAGCCCGAAAGTTCTGATATAGCCCCTGGGCCTGCCGGTAAGTTTGCACCTGTTGTGCATGCGTACCGGAGAAGCGTTCCTGGGAAGCTTTTGCAAAGCCTCATAATCGCCGGCTTCTTTAAGAGCCTTGCGCTTCTCTGCGTATTTAGCCACTGTCTTTGCCCTTTTGCGCTCCCGGGCTTTCATTGATTCTTTAGCCATTCTAGTTCTTTTTAAAGGGTAATCCCAATTCTTTCAACAATGATTTTGCTTCCTTATCTGTCTGGGCAGAGGTTACAAAAGTGATATCCATCCCGTTGATCCTGTTGATCTTGTCTATATTGATCTCAGGGAAAATGATCTGTTCGGTTACGCCGAGGCTATAGTTTCCCCTGCCATCGAATCCTGTTGCCCGGATACCCTGGAAATCCCTTACCCTTGGCAGGGCCGTGGTTACCAGACGGTCCAGGAATTCATACATCCGCTCTCCCCTCAGGGTAACTTTTGCACCGATGGGCATTCCCTTCCGCAGTTTAAACGCGGCCACATCCTTCTTGGAAATAGTGGATACCGCTTTCTGTCCGGTGATCCTGCCTAATTCATCTACGGCATGGTCTATAAGCTTCTTGTCGGCCACAGCTGCACCTACTCCCCTGCTAACAACAATCTTCTGAAGCTTGGGGACTTGCATGACATTCTGGTAGCCAAATTCTTCGGTCAGCGCTTTGATTACGCGTGTCCTATATTCTTGTTTTAATCTTGGAACGTAAGCCATAACTAAATTACTTCGTTGGATTTCTTGGAATACCTTACTTTTTTCCCATCCCGCATTTCGTAACCCACCCTGGTGGTTTCGCTGCTTTTGGGATCTATCAGGGCCAGGTTGGAGATATGGATGGCAGCCTCCTTTTTCACAATCCCCCCCTGTGGGTTCTTAGCACTGGGCTTTTCGTGTTTGGATACCAGGTTAACACCTTCAACAATGGCCTTGTTCTTCTCGCGGTCTACACTTATAACCTTGCCTTCGCTTTCCTTGTGATCCCCGGCTATAACCCGAACCTTATCTCCTGTTTTAATCTTTGATTTCATCTCTGTATCTTTTAGAGTACCTCCGGAGCCAGGGATACGATTTTCATAAACTGTTTGTCTCTGAGCTCTCTGGCTACAGGCCCGAATACACGGGTACCACGCATTTCGCCGGTAGGGTTCAGCAACACACAGGCATTGTCGTCAAAACGGATGTAAGATCCGTCGGGCCTGCGTACTTCTTTTTTGGTACGGACCACTACCGCCGTTGAGACGGCGCCTTTCTTGATGGCTCCGTTAGGGGTGGCCTCCTTTACGGTTACCACGATCTTGTCTCCTACAGAGGCATAGCGCCTCTTGGTACCTCCGAGTACCCTGATGGTCAACACTTCCTTGGCTCCTGTGTTGTCTGCTACCTTTAATTTGGATTCTTGCTGTAACATATTATTTGGCTCTTTCTAGGATTTCTACCAATCTCCAACATTTGGTTTTACTCAGTGGACGTGTTTCCATGATCTTCACCGTATCTCCAATATTGCAATCGTTGGTTTCATCGTGTGCAACATACTTTTTTGTTCGCAGTACGAACTTTCCGTACATAGGGTGTTTAACCCGTTTAACTTCGGAAACCACTATGGATTTCTCCATTTTGTTGCTGGTTACAACTCCTACTCGTTCTTTTCTTAAATTTCTTTTTTCCATAAAGCAGAACCAATTATTGGTTTTCCCTTTTTGTTAATTCAGTTGCCAATCGGGCTACAGTTCTTCGCGCTTTTCTTAACTGAAGCGGATTTTCAAGCGGGGTCACGGAATGAGCCATCTTCAGATCGGCCTCTTTCTTCCTGAATTCGGCGATTTTTTCGTTTAATTCCGCTACCGATAATTCTTTTATCTCAGACTGTTTCATGATCTTTCGCTTCTTCAGATTAAGCGGCCTCGTAATCCCTGGCCACTATAAACTTTGTTTTTACAGGTAATTTCTGTGCCGCCAGGCGCAGAGCCTCCTTGGCAATATCCATGGGTACCCCGCCGACTTCGAACATAATCCGTCCGGGTTTCACGATGGCAACAAAATATTCCGGGGCCCCTTTCCCCTTACCCATACGCACTTCAAGAGGTTTTTTGGTGATCGGCTTGTCCGGGAAGATCTTGATCCACAACTGCCCCTGCCTCTTCATATAGCGGGTGGCCGCGATCCTCGCAGCCTCTATCTGGCGTGAGGTTATAAACTCAGAGTCCATTGATTTTATACCGAACATTCCGTTAGACAACTGATGGCCCCTTCCGGAAATCCCTTTCATGCGGCCTTTCTGTGCTTTGCGAAACTTTGTCCTTTTTGGCTGTAACATGGCTTACTGCTGCTTTAAAATTACTTTCTGCGACGCTTCTTGTTAGGGCCGCTCTCCTGTTTTCCGCTTCCTCCTTTGCTCTGGCTCTTTGTCATGCCTATGAGCGGAGAAAGATCTCTTTTTCCGTAAACTTCCCCTTTCATGATCCATACCTTGATGCCCAAACGGCCATAGGTGGTATGCGCTTCATGGATGGCGTAATCTATATCGGCCCTGAAGGTCGACAAGGGGATCCTGCCATCTTTATATGACTCCGAGCGTGCCATTTCTGCACCGTTAAGGCGTCCGGAAATCATGATCTTTATCCCTTCGGCATTCATCCTCATGGCTGCTGCTATGGCCATCTTGATGGCCCTTCTGTACGATATCCTGTTTTCGATCTGGCGGGCTACGCTGGCAGCTACCAGATTGGCATCCAGCTCGGGCCTCTTGATCTCGAAAATATTGATCTGTACTTCCTTATCAGTGATCTTTTTAAGCTCTTCTTTCAGTTTGTCTACTTCCTGACCGCCCTTCCCGATAATAATTCCAGGCCTTGCCGTGGTAATGGTCACGGTGATCAGTTTCAGGGTGCGTTCTATGATTACCCTCGAAACGCTGGCCTTTGCCAGACGGGCATTAACGTACTTTCGTATCTTGTCGTCCTCCGCAAGCTTGTCGCCGTAATCTTTTCCTCCATACCAGTTAGACTCCCAGCCCCTGATGATTCCCAGACGATTTCCGATCGGATTTGTTTTTTGTCCCATACTACTTGCCCTCGCTTTGTGTGTTATTGATAGCTCCAAGTACCACGGTAACGTGGTTGGAACGTTTTCTGATTCGGTGTGCCCTTCCCTGGGGAGCGGTACGCAACCTTTTTAGCATCCGCCCACTGTCGACCGTGATCTCCTTTACAAAGAGCTCAGCCTCTTCTATGCTCGCATCTTCATTCTTTGCCTGCCAGTTTGCGATGGCCGAAAGCAACAACTTTTCAAGCCTGCGGGAAGCTTCCTTCGGGCTAAACCGCAATATGGCAAGCGCTTTCTCTACGCCAGAACCCCTCACCTGGTCTGCAACCAGACGCATTTTCCGGGGAGATGTGGGGCAATTGTTAAGTTTGGCGAATGCCAGCTGCTCTTTCTCTGCCTTTATCCTTTCTGCCATCTGTTTTTTACGAACTCCCATAGCTTACTTTTTACCTTTGTTTTTGGCTCCGGCATGACCCCTGAAGGAACGTGTAGGTGAGAATTCCCCTAACTTATGCCCTACCATGTTCTCTGTAACATATACGGGAACAAACTGTTTGCCATTATGCACTGCGATCGTCTGCCCTACAAAATCCGGGGTGATCATTGACGCCCTTGACCAGGTCTTGATCACTGACTTTTTGCCCGAATCAACATTTTGCTGGATTTTTTTCTCCAGGCTCAGCTGAACGTAAGGTCCTTTTTTAAGTGAACGTGCCATTATCTATTCTTTTATTTCTTTCTACGTTCTACAATGTATCTGTTGGTATCCTTGGTCCTGGAACGGGTCCTGTAGCCTTTGGCCGGAATACCCTTCCTTGATCTTGGATGACCTCCTGAGGCTCGTCCTTCCCCTCCACCCATCGGGTGATCAACAGGGTTCATGGCTACCGGCCTGGTTCTCGGCCTCCTGCCCAGCCACCTGCTCCTTCCGGCCTTCCCGGAAATGATCAGCTGATGGTCTGAATTGGATACGGCACCAATGGTCGCCATGCAATTAACCAGGATAAGCCTGGTTTCCCCTGAAGGAAGTTTTACGGTCGCAAATTTCCCGTCCCTGGCCATCAACTGGGCAAAGGTTCCTGCGCTTCGCGCCAGGATAGCACCCTGACCAGGACGTAATTCGATGCACGAAATGATTGTTCCCAATGGGATCTCGCTAAGGGGAAGGGCATTACCGATCTCCGGAGCCGACTGGGTACCGGAAGTAACGGTTTGTCCTACCTGCAGGCCATTCTGGGCTACAATATATCGCTTCTCCCCATCTGTGTATTCCACCAGGGCTATAAAAGCAGAACGGTTCGGATCGTACTGTATGGATTTCACCTCTGCTTCCACAGACTTCTTATCGCGTTTAAAATCGATAAGTCTGTAACGGCGCTTATGACCGCCGCCTCTGTTCCGCATCGTCATTTTCCCGCGGCTGTTCCGGCCACCTGATTTCTTAATCGGAACCAACAGGCTCTTCTCAGGGGTATCGGCAGTAATGGCATCAAAGCCGTTTACTACTTTGAAACGCTGTCCCGGAGTGATCGGTTTTAATTTTCTAACTGACATCTGGCGTCTTTATAGATTACTGTAAAAATCAATTATATCCCCGTCTTCAACATGTACTATAGCCTTTTTAAAGGCATTGCTCTTACCATGCTGAACGCCGGTTTTTGTGAAACGCGTTTTGCGTGAAGGACCATAATTCATAGTACGAACCTTTACCACGGATACTCCGTAGGTGGCTTCAACAGCATCCTTGATCTGTATTTTATTTGCCTTTGGGTCCACAACAAAACCATAGCGGTTGTACAACTCGCTATCGGAAGTCATTTTCTCCGTAATGATCGGCTTTATCAACACACTCATCTTTTTCCTATTTGCTTAGATTCGATTCGATTCCTTCCAGACAACCCTCGAGGAGCACAATATTCTGAGCATTAAGTATTTTGTAAGTACTTAATTCTGAATTAGTTACAACCTCAGATCGGATTAAATTACGCGACGACAAATATACGTTATTATTTGAATCGCCCAATACAAAGAGTGACTTTTTGTCCTCCAGTCCCAGCGACTTTAGTACCTGGATAAAATCTTTGGTTTTAGGTGCATCAAAATTGAAATCCTCCACCACCACAAGGGCATTCTCCTGCGCTTTGATGCTCAGAGCCGACCTGCGTGCCAGGCGTTTCAGGTTCTTATTGAGTTTCTGGGTATAATCCTTTGAACGGGGCCCGAATATCCTGCCTCCGCCTCGGAAAATAGGCGACTTGATACTACCCGCACGTGCGGTACCTGTTCCCTTTTGTTTCTTTATCTTACGCGTACTACCTGCAATCTCACCGCGCTCCCTGCTCTGGTGGGTACCCTGGCGCTGGTGTGCCATGTACTGCTTCACGTCGAGGTAGATGGCGTGTTCGTTGGGTTCTATCTTAAAAACATCATCTGAAAGGTCTACCTTTCGCCCTGTTTCTTTTCCTTTGATATCTAAAACTGCTACCTTCATTATTTCTCGATAGTTACGTAAGCATTCTTATGACCGGGAACACAGCCTTTTAAGACCAGCAAGTTCTTCTCCGGAACTACTTTCATCACCACAAGGTTCTGAACGGTTACGCGTTCACCACCCATCCTTCCGGCCATCTTCATCCCCTTGAAAACCCTGGAAGGGGTAGAGGAAGATCCGATAGACCCGGGTGCCCTTAATCTGTTATGCTGCCCGTGGGTAGCTTGTCCAACCCCGGCAAAGCCGTGGCGCTTTACCACTCCCTGGAAGCCTTTCCCCTTGGAGGTTGCCGAAACATCTACATATTCGCCTTCCGCAAACAGGTCAACCCCGATGGTATCACCTAATTTGTGTTCCCCTTCAAAATATTTGAATTCAACGACCTTTTTCTTGGGAGAAGTGCCTGCTTTCTTAAAATGCCCTGATTCGGCCTTTTTCGCACGCTTTTCTGCCTTGTCATCGAAACCAAGCTGAAGGGCCTTGTACCCGTCTACCTCTTCGGTTCTGACTTGGGTAACCACGCATGGTCCTGCCTCGATAACGGTACATGGAATATTCTTTCCATTCTCGTCAAAGATGCTGGTCATGCCAATTTTCTTTCCAATTAACCCAGACATACTATTTAGTTATTAATAATTAAAATTCACCTTATTAAAAACGGGGTCAAAAATAATCCGACCCCGAATATATTTTTGTTACCGTTTTTCCATCGCAAAACGCTCCGGACATGTCGTGCTGCCAGCTGCGGCAGCATCTGTAAGCTGGCCTGCCAGACTTTCGCCCCGCCTGCCGTTATGTTATCACACCTTGATCTCCACCTCAACACCACTGGGAAGCTCAAGCTTCATCAGGGCATCGATGGTTTTGGAGGAGGAGCTGTAAATATCCAGCAGCCTTTTATAGGAACTCAGCTGGAATTGCTCCCTGGATTTCTTGTTCACGTGAGGGGAACGCAAAACTGTAAAGATCTTCTTATGCGTAGGCAATGGTATTGGGCCCGTTACTACCGCTCCGGTTGACTTTACCGTCTTTACAATCTTCTCTGCAGACTTGTCTACCAAGTTGTGATCGTAGGATTTTAGCTTTATTCTGATTTTCTGACTCATCTTACTAAAATAATTAAGCGGTTACTCCTTTTGTTGCCTTTATCACTTCATCCGCAATGCCTGAAGGCGTCTCGGCATAATGGGAGAACTCCATGGTGGAAGTCGCCCTTCCTGAAGACAGGGTCCTCAGCGCAGTCACATAACCAAACATTTCGGAAAGTGGCACTTCGGCCTTGATCACCTTGGAACCTCCGCGGTCGCCCATGCTGTTCACATGGCCCCTGCGGCGGTTAAGGTCGCCTACGATATCGCCCATGTTTTCTTCCGGGGTTAGAGCCTCCAGTTTCATGATGGGTTCCATCAGTACAGGTTTGGCCAACCTTGCGGCTTCCTTATACCCTATTTTGGCAGCCAGTTCAAAAGACAGGGAATCCGAATCCACCGCATGGAAGGAACCATCTTTGAGGGTTACTTTCATGCTGTCTATCTCAAAACCGGCCAGAGGCCCGTTCTTCATAGCTTCCCTGAAGCCCTTTTCCACTGCGGGAATGTATTCCCTCGGAATATTTCCGCCTTTGATCTCATTGACAAACTCAAGACCTGTTACCTCGGGTGAGGCCGGTTCGATAGAGAATACGATATCGGCAAATTTACCACGTCCCCCGGTTTGTTTCTTGTAAACTTCCCTGTGGTCTGCCTTGCGGGTAAGGGATTCCTTATATTCCACCTGTGGTTGGCCCTGGTTCACATCGACCTTGAACTCCCTGCGGAGGCGGTCGACTATAATATCAAGGTGAAGTTCGCCCATTCCGGAGATTATTGTCTGTCCGGAAGCCTCGTCTGTTTTTACCTGGAAGGTTGGATCTTCTTCCGCCAGTTTAGACAGCGCCATCCCGAGTTTGTCTACATCGGCTTTGGTTTTCGGCTCCACAGCGATACCTATTACGGGATCGGGGAAGTTCATGCTCTCGAGGATAATGGGATGTTTCTCATCAGAAAGGGTATCACCCGTCTTAATATCCTTAAACCCTACGGCCGCACCTATATCTCCGGCAGAAAGGGACTCAATCGCATTCTGCTTGTTGGAGTGCATCTGGTAGATCCTGGAAATACGTTCTTTATTCCCGGAACGGTTATTCAATACATAAGACCCTGCATCGAGTTTGCCGGAATAAGCCCTGAAAAATGCCAGCCTCCCTACAAAGGGATCGGTGGCGATTTTAAAGGCCAGCGCGGCAAAAGGTGCGGTAGGATCGGGTTTGCGTGAAATTTCGTTCCCTGTTTTGGGATCGATCCCGGTAATGGCTTCCTTGTCGAGGGGAGAAGGAAGGTAGCGGCATACAGCATCCAGCAGGAACTGTACGCCTTTATTTTTAAATGAAGAGCCACATACCATAGGGATAATACTCATATCCATAACGGCAGCCCGAAGGGCGGCGTGCACTTCATCTTCAGTGATGGAATCTTCGTCTTCGAAGAACTTCTCCATCAGGGTTTCGTCATATTCGGCAACGGCTTCAATCAGCGCAGCCCTGTGCTCTTTAACTTCAGCTTCCATATCGGCCGGGATGTCGATTACATCAAAGGTGGAACCGAAATTATCCTCATGCCACACGATGGCCCTGTTCTTTACGAGGTCTACAATGCCCTTAAAATCTGCTTCGTCCCCAATTGGCAGCACAATAGGCACCGCGTTGGATTTCAGCATTTCGCGAACCTGCTTGCAAACCTCCATGAAGTTTGCGCCCTGCCGGTCCATTTTATTCACAAAGGCTATACGGGGCACCTTATAATTGTCGGCCAGCCTCCAGTTGGTTTCGGACTGCGGTTCCACGCCGTCTACGGCGCTGAAAAGGAATACAAGGCCGTCTAATACCCGTAGCGAACGGTTTACTTCTACAGTAAAATCTACGTGTCCGGGGGTGTCTATAATATTAAAATGGTAGGGCATGGTCTCCTCAACCGGCTCCCCGTTCTTAAGCGGAAATTTCCAGGTACATGTTGTGGCTGCGGAGGTAATGGTAATACCGCGCTCCTGCTCCTGTTCCATCCAGTCCATGGTAGCCGCCCCGTCGTGTACCTCTCCTATTTTATGGCTCACGCCCGTATAGAAAAGGATCCGCTCCGTCGTGGTGGTCTTCCCGGCATCGATATGCGCGGCTATCCCAATGTTTCTTGTATATTTTAAATCTCTTGCCATTTTGATCCTTAGAATCTAAAGTGTGAAAATGCTTTATTCGCTTCCGCCATCCTGTGCGTATCAACCCGCTTTTTCACTGCTGCTCCTTCTTCCTTGGCCGCGGCCAGGATTTCGGCAGCAAGCTTCTGGGACATAGACTTCTCGTTCCTCTTGCGCGAATAATTAATAAGCCACTTCATCGCGGTAGAAATCTTGCGGTCGGGCCGTATTTGCATGGGGATCTGAAAAGTGGCCCCGCCCACCCTGCGGCTTCGTACTTCCACATGGGGCATAATATTCGAAAGGGCTTCCTTCCAGAGTTCAAGCGCGGTTTTCTCCTCGTCGTTCCTCTTTGTATCCACTATATCTATGGCGTCGTAAAACACCTTGAAGGCTACGGATTTCTTGCCGTCCCACATCATCATATTTACGAACCTGGTAACCAACTGGTCGTTAAACCTGGGATCCGGTAACAGCGGTCTTTTTTTTGCCTGTCTTTTTCTCATGACTACTTCTTAATAATTACTTCTTAGGGCGTTTTGCACCGTACTTAGACCGTCGCTGTGTTCTCCCGGCCACCCCGGCAGTATCCAGGGCTCCTCGAACAATGTGATATCTAACACCTGGCAAATCCTTCACCCTTCCGCCTCTAACCAATACTATCGAGTGCTCCTGGAGGTTGTGTCCTTCGCCGGGGATGTAGGCATTTACCTCCTTGCCATTGGTCAACCTCACCCTGGCCACTTTACGCATGGCTGAGTTTGGTTTCTTCGGCGTGGTGGTATATACTCGCGTACAAACCCCCCTTCGCTGGGGACACGAATCCAAAGCAGCCGATTTACTCTTCTTGGTAATTGTGGCCCTTCCTTTTCGTACTAATTGTGAAATTGTTGGCATACTGTGTTATTGTAATAAAATAATACCCTCTTTTAAGGGCTGGCAAATGTAGTGATTATTCATTATAATTCAAATGGGTTGCAATTAATTTTCCCGGATTTTTTATCACACCACCACTCTAAAATCATCAACCACTCTTGGCAGCAGTTTTATACCTTAATATATATACCCCACCCATCTATGTAAAACCGGATTGGTTTGCGCTTTCTTCACAAAATATGCCCGGGCCTTCAGAATCTGTTAATGTTAATTCGGATATACATAAAATAGTACCTCCCGAATCGCACGATCATCAATTATCACCGGGGATACAGCGCATATTGAAATATTTTTAACAAATGGCAGCTGTTTTCCCTCTAACAATTACATTATCCAATGTTTTATACATAACCATTTCTTAAAATTTTAATACAATTAGTTTGGATTATTAACATAGAATTAGGATTTTAGCGCTCAGCTAATTCAAATAATCATAAAATGAGAACAAGTTTAAATGGAATCTTGACGCTACTCTTGGCGTTTATTGTGCATTTATCGTTTGCGCAGGAAAAGGTGATTTCAGGTACGGTTACGGACCAGGATGGTCTGGCATTGCCTGGGGTTAATATTTTGGTTGAAGGTACCACTACTGGTACCCAGACTGACTTTGACGGGAATTACTCCATCTCAGCCAGTACCGGCCAGACCCTGCTCTTCACCTACATAGGCCAGCGCGCTGAGCGAAGGACGGTAGGGGCAGATAATACGATCAATGTGCAGATGCAGGAGGACGCGCAAGCTCTTGAAGAGGTGGTGGTAACCGCCCTCGGGATCAAGAGAGAAAAACAAGCACTTGGTTATGCGGTGTCTGAAGTTGATTCGGATCAACTGGAATCAAGGCCTGAAGGCGATATAGGCCGGGTACTTACCGGAAAGGCCTCAGGGGTACAGATTACCAACCAGAGCGGCTTGTCCGGTTCCGGGACCAACGTGATTATCCGGGGTCTGAGTACCTTCAGCTCGAGCAACCAGGCACTGTTTATAGTGGATGGGGTTCCCTTCAGCTCGGATACCAACTCCCAGGGACGCCAGGGAGACCGGAACGACTTCTTTAATGGGAACAACGGATCCTCAAGGTTCCTCGACCTGGACCCTAACAGCATCGAAAGCGTAAACGTCCTTAAAGGATTGGCCGCCGCCACGCTCTACGGTTCCCAGGGACGAAACGGGGTGGTGCTTATCACTACCAAGGCCGGAGCAGCTGGCGGAGCTACAGGTCCCAAAAAGACGGAGATTACCGTAAACACATCCATCTTCTTTAATGAAATCGCTTCCCTGCCCGATTATCAGCAGGAATACGGAAACGGATTCGACCAGAACTTCGGCTGGTTCTTCTCTAACTGGGGACCCAGTTTCCGGAGAGGTGGCGCAGCCGGCTGGGGCAACCAGCCCGCTATTGACGACCAGGGGACCCTGGCGCACCCATATTCACCTACCTATAAGCTGGTAGCGTCTGTACTGGAAGCCTTCCCGGAGTTCGCCAATGCGCGCTATGCCTGGAAACCATACAACAGCGTCGAGAATTTCTTTCGTACCGGAACGGTAACCAATACCTCGGTGAATGTGGCCGGGACTTCAGATGACGGAAAGATCGGGTACAATGTTAACTACGGTAACCTGAGCGACCAGGGCTTTACCCTAAACAACAAGGTCTTGCGGAACACGCTTTCGGTCGGGGGCCGTGCCCAGCTGAGTAACAGATTTACAGCTTCCGGCACGCTGAACTTCGCAAGGACTTCATTTTCCTCTCCTCCGGTGGCTTATTCGAGCGGCAGCGGGGTAGCAGGCGCCGGGTCTTCCATCTTCGGGGATGTCTTCTACACCCCCATCAGTGTGGATCTGGTTGGTTTGCCCTTTGAGAACCCCATAACCGGTGGCAGTGTTTACTACCGGCAGACAGATGATATACAGCATCCGCTCTGGACCGCCAATAACGCGGCTTCCGAACAGGAAACCAACCGTGTATTCGGTCAGGCTTCCTTACAATATGATATTAATGATAACCTGAACATTATCTACAGGGCAGGGCTTGATATCTACAGTGAAAACAACATTAACTATCAAAACCGCGGTGGAACCGGGGGAGACGGGAACCTCAGGACCCAAAGTGGTATCTACGAGACCTGGAACAATACAAATACTATCTGGGATCACAACCTGGTGTTAAACGGAGATTATGATATTACCGACCTGATCGGGGCCACCTTTAACCTGGGTGCCACTTCACGCCGTGAGATCTTCGACCAGAATGGAGTTTCCAGTGACGGGCAGCAGGTTTTCGGCGTGCTGCGCCACTTCAACTTCCTTAATAATAACGAAATCCAATCCTTTGCTGAAAGGAACCTGGTTGGGGTGTACGGGCAGTTTGACTTTGACTATGACAACTGGATCTACCTGACACTGGCCGGCCGGAACGACTGGGTATCCAACTTCGCCAAGGATAACAGGGCACAGTTCTACCCTTCCGCAAGTGTTTCCTTTATTCCAACGACCGCCTTCGCAGGCCTGAAGGGGAATGTACTGGATTATCTGAAGATCCGTGGGGGTATCGGGGTTTCGGCCAACTTTGAATCTTCGGCCTACCCTATAGCGAGTACCCTCTTCCTGGATACCCAGGATTTGCAGGATGCATCCGGACGCAACCTTGTAACAAACACTACCGGTGTTCGTTTGGGGAATCCTAACCTGAAACCTGAGACCCTTGAAGAGATTGAAATCGGGATAGAGTCCAGGTGGTGGGATGGAAGAATCACCCTTGATGCATCAGTTTATACCAGAAAAACAAATGACCTGATCCTTGACAGGCCTCTGGATCCTGCCACCGGGTATACCATCACAGCAACCAACGTAGGTGAGATTTCCTCAGACGGGGTCGAAGCTGATCTTGGTGTAAACTGGTTCCGGGCCGATGAGGAGGGGGATTTCTCCTGGAGATCCAACCTTAACTTCACCGCTTATGAGACTACGGTTGAAGACCTGGGCCTTGATACCGAACAAGTTGTTTACTCCGGTTTCGGCAACCTGGGGAACGCCGCCATCGAAGGCGAACCACTCGGGGTATTATTCGGCAGCAGGGTAGCACGTAACGATAATGACGAATTGCTGGTTGGAGCCAACGGGGATTACCTTACCGATGCAGATGACGGGATTATAGGAGACCCAAACCCAGACTGGGTGGCAAACCTTATCAATACCCTTTCTTACAAGAATTTTACCCTGGGCTTCCAGTGGAATTATACCCAGGGAGGTGATGTGTATTCCGTTACAGCAGCAACACTGCTGGGTAGGGGTATGATCGTTGAAACCGCAGACCGTGAAGACACGTATATCCTGCCTGGGATTGATCCTAACGGGAATACCAACACAGTGGCCATCAACAACTCCTCCTATTTCTTCACCAATATTTTTGGAGGGCCCAGTGAATTGCAAGTATGGGACGCAACTACACTCCGTTTGCAGGAAGCTTCTTTAAGCTATAGTCTGCCTGGCAAATTCCTGGACAGAACCCCTTTCGGAAACCTCACTTTTACTGTTTCCGGCCAGAACCTCTGGTATGAGGCATTCAACTTCCCAAAAGGTTCCAGCTTTGATCCTAACGTTTCGGGAACAGGGGTTGGTAACGGGGTTGGATTTGATTTCCTTGCCGGTCCGAGTGCAAGGAGGTACGGGTTCAGTGTAAAAGCATCATTTTAAGAATAAAAAACTATGAAAGTAATGAAAAACATAAACAGATATATTGCACTGGCGGTTTTTGGCGGGATGCTGGCCTTCAATTCCTGTGAGACCACAGAATTGGATATCACCCAGGATCCAAACGCCCTGACACCCGATCAGGCCAGTATCGACTTCTTCCTTTCTGGGATTCAGGAAGATTTCGTACGACAATTTGACGGGGACGCCGATTACGACGCCAATGACAACTGGCAGTCCGGCGGCAATACCACAGGGGATGGCTTCAACATTCACGGGTTAGAACTTACCCGGATGATGAACATGTTCGGCAGGAGCTATCCTGCCGTCTACCAGCCTTCTGACATGGACGATGAATGGACCAATGCATACAGAGGAATTTTATCGGATATCCGTGCCATGACTCCCCTGGCCGAAGCCGAAGGGCTTACACACCATATAGGGATTGCCCAATTCATTGAGGCCTATTTAATGGTAACTATGGTTGATTTCTATGGGGATATCCCTTATACCGAAGCTGTAAAGGCAGACGAAGGAATCTTTAACCCAACCGTAGATTCGGGGGCTGATATCTATGCCGCGGCGCTGGATTTGCTCGATGATGCGATTGCCAACTTTAGCGGCAGTGCCATAGCCGACCCTGCAGAAGAGTTATTCTACAATAATAATTACGCCAGATGGATACGCGCGGCCAACACCCTGAAACTGAAGATCTATCTTCAGACCAGGTTGGTAGATGCAAGTGCTGCAGCCAGCTTTAATTCCATTATCAACAGCGGGAACTATATTCAGGCTACCGCAGATGATTTACAATGGGCCTGGCCAGGTACCAGCAATACCCAGCCAGACACCAGGCATCCGTACTACGGCTTGAATTACCAGGTTACCGGTGGGCAGCACTACCAGTCTAACTGGTATATGAACCTCATAAATGAATTGGACGATCCCAGGAGGCGCTACTATTTCTACCGCCAAACTGAGTTTGTACCCGGCGCCGAAATCCCACCGGATGAGGTATTACTCAATTGCTCGCTTCAGCCCGCTCCTCAGCACTACATTGATGGCGGATTCACGTTCTGTTTCCTGCCAAATGGCTACTTTGGCCGCGACCACGGAGATGCTGAAGGTATTCCTCCGGATGGCCTTTCGAGGACCGTGGCCGGGGTTTACCCTGCAGGCGGGAAATTCGATGACAGCTCTTTTGACGCAATTGCTCCCGGCGACGGCGGCGGAGGTAGGGGAATTACCGTTCTTCTCTCTGCCTTTGGGGTAGACCTGATGCGGGCAGAATTTGCCATGGCTGCCGGAAACTTTCCGGTGGGAAGGGATTTTATGTTGGATGCCTTTGACAAGCAGATGGCCAAGGTTCAGGCTTTCCTTGCAGGACGTGAAGGAGATTCGGATCCATCCCTTGCCCCTAGTGCTGCTGATATCACTGCCTACAGGGCAACGATCAGCGCTGCTTTCGACGCGGCATCAAACGAAGGCAAGTGGGATATCTTCGCTGAGCAGTATTTCATTACCCACTGGGGTAACGGGGTTGAGCCTTATAATTTCTATAGAAGGACCTTGTATCCTACCACCCTGCAGCCTAACCGCGAACCAAACCCGGGAACCTTCATCATGTCGATGTATTACCCTTCAGACGCGGTGAACACGAACTCGAATATCAGCCAGAAGGCCGATCAGACGCAACCCGTATTCTGGGATAACAGTGGGGTACCACCAGCTAATTAATTAAAGAGCGATGAACACAAAACAGAAATTCATGAAACAGTTTAAATTTTATATACCACTTGTTCTGACTGCCCTGTTTATTGGCTGTGAATCAGACGATAAATTAGTGGACAAGGTTGAGGCAGACACGGTGCGCGGCGCTATTTTGAGAACCATTTCAAACAGCCCGAATGCTTTCCTGGTAGATGATCCGGAATCACCCTGGACCGTGGTCTGGGAAGAGCAGGACATAGAAGATGGCGGTTTATTAGCCAGTGTGGATGTGTACGTCAATTTTATTGACAATACCCCGGATAACGGGGTAAGTACAGCTTCAGAAACTTTGGTGACCAACATCCCGGCAGCTGACTTTTCCAACGGACCAAACGGCCTGCCCAGGACTACTTATTCTCTCGCTTACGGAGATGCCCTTGCGGCTTTGGGCCTGGCTTTTGACCCGGACGTGGTAACTGGTGGTGACCAATTCAACATCCGGGCAGCCATTAACCTGACCGACGGCAGAACCATCACCGCAGCCGACCTTTCCGGTACAGTTTCCGGGGGATCCTTCTTCAGTTCGCCTATGAATTACAGGGCTACTGTGGTGTGTCCGCCTAAAGCAGGCCCGGCAGGTACCTGGACCATAGACATGCAGGATTCCTATGGTGATGGTTGGAATGGCGCTTCCCTCACGGTTACGCTTGATGGAGTCTCCACGGATTACCTGGTAAGCGGTGCACAGGGTTTTAACAATTCTGAAACCTTTGAGGTACCAGACGGAGCAGAATCGCTTTCCATTATCTATAATTCCGGCGACTGGGATTCTGAAGTAACATTCCAGATCACTTCAGCGACCGGTATTGTACTGATCGACCTGGGACCAAGCCCTCTGGTAGGTACGGAGCTACTGGATTACTGCGCACCATTCTGACGTTTAGTATATAATTAATATTCTGAAAAGGCTATCAACTTCTGATAGCCTTTTTCTTTATTTACCCCCCCGGCTCACTTTGCTTATTAATGAATTCTTTCATGTTAATCAGCATAATAAACCCTAACTTTGCCCGCTCACATTTCAACCGAATAGCAAATCTTTGTATTTTCCAATGCCGCAGGAATTCAATACCGGAACCATCAGGAAGTTTCTAGCTCACTCCTGGATTCTAATTACATTACTAATAGTCGGTCTGTCATGCCGGAACGGAAATAAGGAAGAGGGCAAGGAAAACAGTCAGCTCACGGTACAGGATACTGCTTTCTTTGATACCCTTGGAATTGCAAAAATACAACGGGCCGGGGAGGTGGCTTATCTGAATAAGAAACGGATAGCCAATAACCTGATCCTGGTAAATGACGGCAGTAAGAATAACCGAGTTTACCTGATGGATAAGAATGCCGAAATTCAGCATGAATGGGCACTAAACCGGAATATTGGCAAGGATGCCTACTTAATGCCCGACGGGAAATTACTCACCATGATGACTGTAGACAGTACCAACATAAATTTCGGGGGGCAGGCCGGGATTATACAACTTATTGCCAAAGACGGAACAGTAAATTGGGAATTCACCCATGCATCAGACAACTATATCACCCACCACGACGCGGAAATGCTTCCAAATGGTAATATCCTTACCCTGGTTTGGGAAAGAAAATCCGCGGCTGAAGCATTAAAGGCAGGTTCACAACTGGGAATTGATGTTTATCCGGAATCGGTTATTGAAATCAACCCCTCATCCAATGAGATCGTTTGGGAATGGCATGCCTGGGACCACCTGGTACAGGAAGCCGATGCTTCCAAAGAAAATTATGGTGCTGTTGCCGAACACCCCGAACTGATAAACCTGAATTTCGCCACCTCCTACAAAGGCGATATCATGCATGCCAATGGCCTTACCTACGACCCTGAAAGAAAACTGATTTACCTGACTATTAACTGGTTCAGCGAAGTTTGGGTAATAGACCATAGTACCACCACGGTGGAGGCCGCAAGCCATGAGGGAGGGATGTACCAAAAAGGTGGCGACCTGGTGTATCGGTTTGGGAACCCCCGGGCGTATAACAATAACGAAGGAGACCCGCTGTTTGATCATGTGCATACCCCGCTTTTCGTGGAAGATGTTGGAGAACCTTATTCCTACCTGCTGGTGTTCTCCAATAATATGGGCGGAAAAAAACAATCCGTAGTTTATGAGCTTGACCTATCGGGTGATTTCACCCTGAAACCACAGACCAATAATGAACCGCCCGTGGTCTGGTCCTTCACAGACCCGGACCTATACGGTGGCCGGATATCCGGCGCTGCCCGCCAGGCAAACGGGAACACCCTGATTACGGAAGGCGATTTCGGGATTTGGGAAGTTACTCCGGACAAGGAAGTGGTCTGGAAATTCAAGGGGGAAGGAGAGTTTTTCTGGCGGGCCTACCCCTATGAATGGACAGCGGATGGTATAAAAGCCATTTTGCCCTGACAATCGCATTGATCTTTCAGGTATTAAAGAAATAAGTTATGAAGGAAATTACACAGATATACGGACTAAGGGCTGTTATTGAAGCAATACAGGCCAATGAAGCGATCAACAAGATCTTTATTCAGAAAGGGTTGCAGGGCCAATTGTTCTTCGAACTGGAATCCCTGGTCCGTAAAAACCGCCTTGCTGTTTCCTATGTCCCGCTGGAAAAGCTTAACAAGCTTAGCCAGGCCAATCATCAGGGGGTTGTTGCCCAGATATCCCCCATTTCGTTTCACAAACTGGAAGAAATGATAACCACCGTAGTGGAAAGCGGGAAAACACCGCTTTTTCTGCTTCTGGATGCCGTTTCAGACGTCAGGAATTTCGGGGCCATTATCAGGACCGCTGAATGTACCGGGGTAGATGGGATTATCATCCCCAAAAGCGGCTCGGCCCCCGTATCTGCCGATACAGTAAAAACCTCAGCCGGGGCGGCCTTCCGTATCCCCATCGCAAAGACAGACCACCTGAAAGACGCCGTTTATTACCTGCAGGCATCGGGTATCCGTGTAATCGCCGCCACGGAAAAAGCGGAGCATACCCTCTACGAGCAATCTTTTACAGAGCCGACGGCAATTATTATGGGTTCCGAAGAAAGCGGCATCAACCCCTCGCTGCTAAAGATTGTCGATGCCCAGGCCAGCCTCCCCCTGCTGGGTGAAATTGGTTCCCTGAACGTCTCCGTAGCCTGCGGGGTGTTTCTTTATGAAGTGATGAGGCAAAGGAGCTCCCCCCAAGGCCCTGCGAAGGGAAAGTAATCCTGGGAGGAGGCTACGCCGTTTAAACGTTTATTTGTGTATGCGGATAGATGTTATTCGTACTTCATACCTCGTAATTTCATCTGTGTTTAGGGGTTCCAGGTTGCGGGGTCAAGGGTACTTGCGTCGTTCTTCATAATTCAGCTTCCTGTTTACTGATGTGGCCACCTAACCCCTCCCCATTTAAAATTAACCTTTTAGGCTGCAAAAAACAAGCAGGGAGATGGGTTCCGGGTTCAGCGTTCCGGGTACCGGTTTTCACACTTCGCACCGCGTACCTCCCTGCCTACCTCATTATTGCTTTCAAAGTTTAGTGATCCGTGTTCAGGCTGCTTCCAACTGACCATCCCGTCCCGATGCTTGGGGTGGCTGAATCCCTCCTTAATAAGGTGGGACTACAACATGCGTAACATTACTGCGCCTTTCATATCAACTAATCAACGCATCAACATATCAGCCATTCCTGCCTACTGCCACTGCCTACTGATGGGGCTGGCTAACCCCTCCCCACTTAAAATTAAATCTTTTCACTGCATAATGTAAGCAGCCCCAAAGGTTCAACGTTCAAGGAATTACTTTCACCACTTTTAATTTTGCACTTGTACAATTCCTGCCTCCGTACATCCAGGAGTGCCAGGGGTTGCACCGATTTGTGATGAAACGCAGTTCCCCTTCGGGGAGGGTTAGGGTGGGGTCGTCCGGGTGTATTCGGTTAATCGTGTTTTTGTTTAACCAGCGCTTCGTACTTCGCACTTTTGCCTGCCTCCACTGCTCTCTTTTACAAAATAAAAACTACACCAGGTGAGGGGGATGCTAATCCCGCCCCAATTAAAATTATGTCTTTTCACCGCATAAAGAAAGCAGCGACAAAAGTTCATGGTTTAAGGCCCAAGTTTCACCTTGCTCTATTTTTGTAATTCATACTTGGTACTTTCTGCCTGGAATTCACACTTTTCTATGACTACTGTATTGTATGTTCTATGGAAATATTTATGCGCCAGATTTATATAAATCTACATAAGGTGCTTTACGGAGCAATAAATGATTTAAAGTTTTGCATTCACATTTTTTCTACAATGCTCATGTTAACCATTTACACACCCCTTTGGTCCCCTCTTTTTAGAGTGGATACCTTTTTTTCAAACACTGCGGTAAGATATGGACGGGGTCCCAAACTTCCCTCCTAAAAAGGAGGGATTTAGGGAGGTGTAGCCTGAAATGCCCTGATTTATGCAATTTCGCGACACTTCACAATTTGAGTATTCCACCCCGATAACCATCCGACATTCATTCCTGCCTCCAAATAAACCCGCATGTAGCAAGCAAGCTGTCCCAGCCCCGCCGGAGGGTTCGACCCGGGCAGGCATCTACACACATCCCCCGAATGAACCGAACGCTGCCAACAGCTACTTGTTTATGTGTATGCGGTTATTTGTATATGGGTGCATTTGTGCAGTCGTATAAATGCTTATCCGGAGCTTGAAAATTTGTTTCTTCGTAATTCGTACTTTTTTCTGCCTATAGCCACAGCCTACTGCTATTATTTTCTGTGTATACGTGTATTTATCTACTTATACTTCAGGGGTCCCGTCCTTGTCTTTTTTGAAGTGGTAGGTAATTTTTATGGAACCATCTTCCCTTTCTTCCCCCCTGCTTTCAATAAAATTCCCCTCCTGGTCGAAGTGCTGTAAAAACTCATCCTCTTCCTCCCTGTAGTCTTCCGCTTCCCAGGCGTATTTCTTAACTGACGGGATTTTCGCGCGAACGGTAAAAGCAAGGAAAATCCCCGCTAGAAAACCTCCCAGGTGCCCCTCCCAGGAAATCTCGTCGAGCACCGGGAAAATATACCACAACAAACCTCCGTAAATAAAGACAACGATCAGCGAAAGGGCAACCAGGCGATAATGTCTGGTAATGATCCCCTTAAAAAATATAAAACTTGCGAGCAGGTAAATGATGCCGCTGGCGCCTATATGGTAAGATGGCCGACCAATTAGCCAGGTAATAATTCCCGAAAGCAACAGGCCGTAAAAGAGTACCCTGAAAGCAACATTCCTGTAAAAATAAAACAGGGAGGCCAGCAAAACTGCCAGCGGCAGGGTATTGTTGTAGAGGTGTTCAATCCCGCTGTGCAGAAATGGGCTTAACACCACCCCACCCAGGCCGGTTAAGGTACGGGGATATATACCATAGTCATTCAGGTTAACATGGAGGCGGACCTCGATAAGGAAAACCGTCCAGATAAGCAGTACGGCAACCATGGGCACCATTAAAACACTGTTGCTATAACGGAAATAATCCTCTTCTGACATGGGGTGAATTTACGGTTTTTAATGAAAAAGGCAGGACAACGGATCCCTGTTGATCGGTGTTTTATATTATTTTTATGCTATGAACGAACCGCTTGCAGAACGTATCCGCCCGAAATCCCTGGATGAATTTATCAGTCAGCACCATCTGGTGGGGAAAGAAGGGGCTCTGAGCCGGCATATCATAAAGGGAATCCTGCCCTCCCTGATCTTCTGGGGCCCTCCGGGTACCGGCAAGACCACCCTTGCCAATATTATAGCCGCTGAAAGCGGGCGGCCGTTTTACTCCCTTAGCACCATCAGCAGCGGAGTAAAGGATGTGCGCGATATAATTGAGAAGGCCAAACAAAGCGGAGGCCTCTTTACCACCAGGAATCCTATCCTTTTTATTGATGAAATCCACCGTTTCAGCAAATCACAGCAGGATTCCCTTTTGGGGGCCGTTGAGAAAGGCTGGGTTACGCTTATAGGCGCAACAACGGAAAACCCAAGTTTTGAGGTGATCCCTGCCCTGCTGTCGCGCTGCCAGGTGTATATCCTGCACCCTTTCGGAAAAGACGACCTGGAAGCCCTGCTACACCGTGCAATCCGGGAGGATCCCTTGTTAAAGTCCAGGAAGATCCGGCTTGAGGAAACCGAGGCCCTCTTAAGGCTGTCGGGGGGCGATGGGCGTAAGCTGCTCAACATCTTCGAACTGGTTGTAAATTCGGAATCAAAGGACGAGGTTGTCATTACTGATGCGCTGGTGCTTGGCAAAGTGCAGAAAAACACCGTGTTGTATGACAAAACGGGAGAGCAACATTACGATATTATCTCAGCCTTTATTAAGAGTATACGCGGAAGTGACCCGAATGCGGCTGTGTACTGGCTCGCCAGGATGATTGAAGGAGGAGAAGACGTTAAATTCATTGCAAGAAGGATGCTGATATCGGCCTCCGAAGACATTGGCCTGGCCAATCCCACTGCGCTGGTGGTAGCCAATACTACCTTTCAGGCCGTAACCACCATCGGATATCCCGAGGCCCGCATTATTTTAAGCCAATGTGCCATCTACCTGGCTACCTCCCCAAAAAGCAATGCCAGTTATACCGCCATTAAGAACGCCCAGGCGGCAGTAAGGGATACCGGCGACCTTTCAGTTCCCCTGTCGCTCAGAAACGCCCCGACCAAACTGATGAAAGACCTCGGTTACGGGGAAGACTATCAATACGCCCATGATTATGACCGGAATTTTACTGTTGCCGAATACCTGCCCGAAAACCTTTCGGGAAGTTCTTTTTACAATCCGGGTGATAACCAACGGGAACAGGCCATCAGGGAGTTCCTTAGCCGGCGGTGGAAGGATAAATATGGTTATTAGAGTTTGAAAAGAGGACGAAGTAGGTGGATTTGTGTATTTGCCTGCCCGCCTCCGGTGGGACTATGCCAGCTTGCTGGCTACGGGCGGGTTGCTGCGTTGATTTGTTGATTTGGTGAGGAGACTCTTCACAGTGACTGTTCAAAAAAGTGCATCATAAGCGACAGGCTTACATTTGTACTCTTGAATCCGCCTTCGGCCGATATGCGTGAACTTGCACTTGTACTTGAACTTAAATTCCGTTTTCCTTTTGAATTTGCTTTGAACCTACCTGCGGCAGGCAGGTTTGATTTGCCTTTCTCCTTAGGCAGTTTGGCATGGAATTAAACTTAAATCCGCCTTCAGCCCACAGGCTTGATCCTGAACTTGCACTTGAACTTGAATTTGATTTTGATTCGCCCTGTTAGAATTGAGAGACTAAAATTTGATGTGAAGTTCCTGCACCATTTTTTCTCCATCCTGGTAGTATTCAAAACACCAGCGATCCTGATGTTTAAAGACCAAACCATGGGTGGTTTCATTCTCCGCAAGATATATTTCCGGCATGGAAGTTTCCAATAGGGTCAGGCGGATTTCAGGGCTGCTGTCTACCAGTTGAAACCCGTTAGGAAGACTCTGTGCATACCAAACTTCCGGGTCTGCTTCCCCGGATTCGGTTTTTCCTGATCCTTCGGGGGCTCCGCTTTTATAATCGGATGGTTTGGGACTGCGGTCCTCATAACGCTGCACCTCCGGGCTGGCCTCCTGCAATATGGCCTGATCCGGGGCCCTGTTTCGCGCGGACTGAGCAGAATCTCCCGATTCTTCGAGGGACTTTACATCATTGTGAAAATTTAGTGTAACGGGCTCATCCGTTTCCTGTGCAGTTGTATCCTGCTCGTATTTATAATTCAAGGCTTCTATAGACTTAAAGGCCGCTTCAATGGCATCTCTGAACCCTACTCTCAAATCCTTTTCCCTGCTGTCGCCCTGGGTCGTCCTGAAGATCTCTTTGCCCTTACAATCCTTCAGCACGAGAATAGCCCTGGTTCTTAGCATACTGGATTCATCCAGCAGATCAACTTTCAGGCCTTTGCATGAACCGATGAGTTCATAAGGTACCTGCCTTTCATAATACGTGGTAATACCTTCCCGGGAGAAAAGGGCTTTGAGCAGCGTGCTGGTATGGTGCTGGTTTTCTACCTGGAATTCCTGGAATTTCTCTGGTACTATTACGAACTGATACTTGTTGATCTGTGCTTCCACACGGTTAGCAGTTGCCACTGTTAAAATAAAGGCAGCCATGATAATCCTATTAAACATTTTATTCCCGGTTTCTCCACCAAGATATGACATTTAATCCTAACTGTAAAGAAGCGTAATGGGAGTCGTGGAAGTTGCGGTAAGACAGCAGATTATCGGCCATAAGATAAAAATTTACAGGCTTTGCCTGCAGGCTCATCCCAAAAATGTTTTACCTACGCTAACTTTATAAATATGATTTTAATTCACCCAGGTGGTTTATCATGCTGCAGTAATCGTGAAAGGGTTCCGAATTGATGTTGAAGTGAAGGGTATGCAACCCTACCGCCCGGGCTCCCAGAATATCTGCTTCTATACTGTCGCCTATCATCAGCGCCCTCTCCGGCACCACTACCGCCCTTTGCAATGCAAGTTTAAAAATATAGGGATTGGGCTTCTTAACTCCAGCCATTTCCGAATTAATGACATGGATAAAATAGTCCTGGATACCGGCGTTCCTTAATTTTCTTTCCTGCACCTCATGAAAGCCATTCGTAATAATATGCAACCTGTAGGCAGGTTTAAGATAGTCAAGGATCTCCCGTGCATAGGGAAGCAAATGGTTGTGGGAAGTAAGCTGTTCTATGTACTGATCGGCAAGTAATTTTATTAAATCTCCGGAAGCTTTGAAACGAAGGGAATCAAATGTTTTTTTAAGGCGGAGGAATCTTAACTCTTCTTTGCTGATCCTGTTCTCCCTGTAGTATTTCCAGAATTCCAGATTAATCGGAAGGTAGGCCTTCAGAAAATCTTCGTGTACGATATCAACCGAATTGTCTGTAAGTATCCTTCGGAAGGTAAGCTCCGAATTCTTGTCGAAATCCCAGAGCGTATGATCCAGGTCAAAAAACACATCGCTGACAACCCCTTTAAACATGGTATCTTTTAATAACTCTGGCATAAAGCTGCATCCAGTCTACTTTCTGGCTGCCTCCCAGCAATTCGTTTGAAAAAACCGTCAGGAATTCGCCATTTACTGCCTTCACCTGCCGATATACACCGTCTATGGTCTCCAGAATCTCGTCTTCTGATTTCATATATTGAAAAGCGTAGTCGTGCACCGCAAAAGGATGCACCTTCAGCGGCTGCTGAACTTCCAGAGGGATATCATAGAAGTAAAAAGGTGTACAGGTTCCTGCTCTGAAGCCTATTTCATGCGTATAGCCCATGGTGAAATCGTCTGTGAATTCCGCTTCTACCAGGTGGCGGTATGTGTGGGGCATATCAACACGGTTATACCGCATCCGGGAATAGTTTACAGGCCTGTTTATAACGTTGCTCAGGTGTTTTTTCTCATCCTTTAGCAGTTTGATGTCTCTAAAGGAGCTGTAGGAAGCTGCAAGGGCCACTTTACTGTAATCGGCCACCGATTTTACAAGGTACCTGAAAGTATTGTTATTGGGCGAAACGTTTTTGTCATAAGTGGAATAGGAGGCAAACTGAAAAAAAAACATGCTCGGAACCTGATGCACTTTATGAAGCGCTACCAGGGCCGAAAAATTGTCGAATGGGTCTTTCCTTATTTTGAACCAAACGGAAATACGTTCAAGTACCCGGCGGAAACGGAAATTGAACAGATCCAGGAACAAGCCTGCCGTCCCGCGGACAAGGCCGCGATTGGCATAACAGTGCGAAGTGGTAACGTCTATTATTGATATGTGGTTAAAGTCCCTTTGCTTTATTGGCATATCAGGAAAGCGCCTTTTCAGGAGTTCCAGAAGTTTGAATGCCCAGATGTCTATTATTGGCAGGTGCAGGAAATTATTGCGGAAAGCAAGGCTCTCCGAGGGGGGAAATCTTTGATATATGTCTTTTACGTGGGGCAGGTATTCTTCATACCGGCTCAGCAGGAAGAAGGTCGCGGCAAAAATATCGAATGGAATTTTACTGCGCTCCCCTGCGCTGAAAAAACAAGGCACCCCTTCCCATTCACCCATGGTTACGGGGAAATCGTTAATACCCTGCTCAAAAAGCAGGTCATTGCTTCTTACAAAGAACTCGTTTTGCAAGGGTTGTTTGGTATAGGTAATCTTAGGGCCTTTATGTTTAATAAAGTCCTCAACAGTAATGGTAAAGCTAACTTCTATCCCAAGGATCCTTGTAAATAACTGCTTCATTGTATATGTGAAACGCGGGGTAATTTTATGGGTATAGATCAGCAGCATATTTACAGGGCGTTATGGTCTGCAAAACTATAATAATCTCTTTCGGTGATGATAAGGTGGTCGAGTATTTTTAAATCAAGGGCTTCTGCTGCCGTCTTCAGCTTGCGTGTTATCTGTTTGTCAGCTTCACTGGGATTCAGGGTGCCTGAAGGGTGGTTATGAGCTAAAATAAGGGCCACGGCACCCAGTTCCAGGGCTTGCTTCATCACCAGTCTTACATCCACCAGGGTTCCGGTAATACCTCCTTTACTCAGTAAAACTGAGTGGAGAACTTTGTTTGCATTGTTAAGGTAAACAATCCAGAATTCTTCATGGGGCAGCTCTCCAATGAGCGGTTGCATCAATTCAAACACATCGCGACTGCCAGAGATCCTGGCGACCTTAGCAGCCTCTTCCCCCCGCCTCCGGCGGCCAAGCTCCAGCGCCGCCGCAATGGTAACCGCTTTCGCCTTCCCTATACCCCTGAACTGCATCAGCTGAGGCACGGAAAGCCTTCCGAGATCGCCCAATTGATGGTTTACCGAGGCAAGGATTCGCTTTGAAAGGGCAACCGCACTCTCATCCCTGCTCCCGCTTCCTATGAGGATGGCAATCAATTCTGCATCAGAAAGCGCATTACGGCCTTTATTCAATAATTTTTCGCGGGGCTTGTCGTCCTCAGACCAGTTTTTAATAGAAAAGGAGGTTGATTTTCCTTGCATAGCCTAAAGATAATCAACTAAAAAAATTAACTTACATTCCATATGTAAAATCCTGAACTGTTACTGTGAAATCCATTTTTGACCCCGAAGCCTATAAGGAAATTGTTACCCGGATTAACAATTTAAATGAGCAGAAAAATGGCCTTTGGGGAAAGATGAGTGCCGCACAGATGGTATGGCACTGTCAGATACCCATTCGCCTGGCCATTGAGAATAAAAACACCGGTCGCAAAGGGAATATGCTGATCCGTTTGTTTTTAAAAAAATCGTTGTACAATAATGCCCCCTGGAGGAAAAACCTGCCCACGGCACCAATTGCTAAGGCCCGGGAAGAAAAGGATTTTGAGTGGGAAAAGGAAATCCTGTTGGGGATGCTCGCACAGCTGTATGAAGTAAGGGGCAGGAAAGAATGGAACCCACACCCTTTATTCGGCAGCTTCACGCCGGAGCAGTGGGGGCAAATGCAATACAAGCACCTGGACCACCATTTGAAGCAATTCGGGGTTTAAACGCGTATTTTTTCCGGGCCGGGAACAGCCTAATTGCCTTCTACAAAATCCTTCAACGCCATAAGATCCAGGCCGCCATAATTACCTGAGCTCATCAGAAGCAGGACGCTTTCCTTCAGGTTCAGGGAATAAAGGTAATCCCTGAAATCACCTGGGTTTGTGAATACCTGCAGGTTCGGCTTCCCGAATGCCGCCGAGATCTGTTCCGGGCTGACGGGAGCAAGCTGTTTTATGGCCACCGCGTCCGGGCTGTAAAAGACCAGGGCTATATCTGCAGCATCCAGGGTACCTCGGTATTCCTTTAAAAAAGTTTCGTTAAGGCTGCTGTATGTATGTAATTCCAAACAGGCAACAAGCGGCTGTTCCGGATATTGCTCCTTTACGGCCATTGTGGCGGCTGCAACTTTGCTTGGCGCATGCGCAAAGTCTTTGTACACCGCACCATTGCCGCTACCCGCTATTTTTTCCAGGCGTTTGGAGGCGCCGGTAAAAGATGCTATCGCTTCGTAAAATTCATCCTCATCAATCCCCATGTGCTGGCAGATCCATTTGGCACCTGCGAGGTTGCTAAGGTTATGGCGTCCGAAAACCGCAATGGGCATAGGCCCTTCGGGGGTCTGAAGATAGGTGGTGCCATCTTCAACCTTGTGTTCCGGAGTGCTATAGGGTAATTTACGGATGGCCCTCGTGGTCTCTTCAACCAGTTTTTTCAGGATCGGGTCTTCTTCATTATAGGTAATGCTGCCTCCTTCTACTATGGTATCGAGAAAGATGCGGAATTGCTCTACATAATCCTCAAACGTCCGGAATACATTAATGTGGTCCCACGCAATCCCGCTTAGCAGGGCAATATTGGGTTTATAAAGGTGGAATTTAGGTCTTGAATCCAAAGCAGATGATAAATATTCATCACCTTCCAGAAGGATAAAATCATTGGCTTCGGTTAACTGCACCATCCGGTCGAATCCCTCCAGCTGCGCCCCCACCATAAAGTCTACATTCCGGCCATGGTATTTCATCACATGCAGGATCATGGATGTAATGGTGGTTTTCCCGTGGCTGCCGCCAATAACCACCCTTGTTTTGGTCCTGGACTGCTCGAACAGGAACTCGGGATAGGAATAAATAGGCAGGCCAAGTTCCTTCGCGCGTAGGAGTTCTGCATTGTCTTTTTTGGCATGCATCCCCAGGATAACCGCATCCAGGTCTTTATGGAGCCTGGAAGGATCCCAGCCCATGGTTAGGGGTAGCAATCCCTGGGCCTGCAGGCGGCCTTTTGCGGGTTCGTAGATAACATCATCGCTTCCGGTTATGAAATATCCCTTATCGTGCAGGGCAAGTGCCAAATTGTGCATCGCGCTGCCTCCAATAGCTATAAAATGTATTTGCATGTTCGGTATATCAGGGGTAAAGATAGGGATTGAAAAGACCCCGGCAAATTGAAGACCACCTTCCATTTCTTTTTATATTAGCCTGAAAGCTTAGTAATGGATACCACATTGTCTGCAATACCCTCAAAGGAGTATATGCCCGGATACCATGGTAAAATGGTCCATGCCGCCAGCATGACCCTGGCATTCTGGGAGGTGGAAAAGGGAGCTTCCGTACCCGAGCATTCCCATATTAATGAGCAGATCATGCACGTTTTGGATGGCCGGTTCGAATTAACCGTGGGGGGAGTCACCAATGCTTATAATCCCGGAGATATCGCAATTATCGCCCCCCATGTTGCTCACAGCGGGGTTGCACTTACGGATTGCCGCCTTCTCGACGTATTCAGCCCTGTTCGGGAGGCGTATAGGTAGGAAGTATGAGGTACGAAGTAGTTAAAAGTTTATAAAGGGGTGCCTTGAACTTTGAACATTGAACCCAAGCGCCTTGGATCCAAGCGTCTGCTTGCTTATTGCAGGGAGTCGGTTTATCTTTAACCGGGGAGGGGATTGGTGTTCCCCATTGAGAGCTATCGTTTTAAAAACGGTCAACGCTAATCAGGGAAGGTCAGTTAAAAGTTCAAAAATTGCTCCTTGAACTTTGAACATTGAGCCTTGAACCCAAGCGCTTGGATCCAAGCGTCTGCTTGCTTATTGCAGGGAGTCGGTTTATCTTTAACCGGGGAGGGGATTGGTGTTCCCCTTGACTACCCGAGTTTTAATTTTGTAACAAAGACTAGTGTGCACCTAAGTAACAATGAATTTTTTAACCAGAAAAAGGGCTACCTTGTTCAGGACGCTCACGACTTAAACTTTGAACCTTGAACATTAGTCTGAAAGGAAGAAAGGCCCTCGTAGGGGGAAGCAGCAAGGGAATAGGGCGGGCTATTGCCCTGCAATTGGCCGCGAGTGGCGCAGAGGTTACCCTGATGTCCCGCAGCCGTGGGCTATTGGAGGGTCTCGTAAAAAGTTTACCGGCTGACTATGGGCAGGAACACGGTTACCTGCAGGTAGATTTTACGGACTTTGATGCTTACAGCGAAATAATCACCGGTTTTTTTAAGAAACAACCGGTAGATATCCTTGTAAATAACACCCAGGGGCCCCCGGCAGGGAATAGCCTTGAGATGGAAACGGCAGATTATCAGGATGCTTTCAGCCTGTTATTTAAAACCATTCACCTCAGTACAAATCTCGCCCTTGATCATATGATGGATCAAAAATGGGGTAGGATCATCAACGTGGCCTCTGTTTCGGTTAAAGAACCCCTGCCCTATCTGGCCTTATCAAATACCATCCGGGCCGCGGTGGTCACCTGGGCAAAAACGCTCGCCACGGATGTAGGGCCCTACGGAATTACCGTAAACAACATCCTTACCGGTTATTTCGATACAGACCGTATAAGCCAGCTGAATCAGAAAAAAGCCGAGCAACAGGGTATCACCGGCGAACAGGTAAGGGCCGAAATGGAATCGAAGGTTCCGGTTGGGCGCATCGGCAAACCCGAAGAATACGGCTACCTTGTGGCATTCCTGGCCTCCGAATATGCTTCCTATCTCACAGGAACCAGCATCCCCCTGGATGGCGGACTGCTTAAAACACTTTAATGGCTATTTATTTTGATGGAGGGAATTTGGAAAAAACCTTGCCGGCCACTTCCCTTAATTGTTTTTCCCGGCTGAGTGGAGTGGCATTTTCATTGTAACTACTGTTGCTTACCGCCTGCCAGAAAAGGGCGTCCTTCTGACTGTCTATGAGGTCAAAAACGATCTCCCGTTCCAGCTTGTTCTGTCCGATCGGGAGGCCTATAGATACACCGCCACCTACATTGCCCCCGGTGCC
>CAYSVQ010000168.1:0-19085 GCA_964434565.1 uncultured Flavobacteriaceae bacterium
GGGTATCTTTGGTGGTTAAACGGGAAAGACCAGTATATGGTACCCGGATTGCAGCTCAGGTTTAACGGACCGCTTATTCCACAGGCGCCTTCCGATACCTATGCGGGCCTGGGCAAAAATGATCAGAAATTATTTGTGGTACCGTCAGAAGGCCTGGTAGTCGTTCGAATGGGGGAAGATGCCGGTGGAAACCTTTTCGGCCCAACGGAATTCGACAATGAACTTTGGGAACACCTTAACGCACTGATCCCTTAATTAGAAAATAGCAGGGAGTACAATTATTTTCCCGACCGTCCTGATTTAAAAAAGGAATCGACAAATTCGTACTTGTTAAAAACCTGAAGGTCTTCAAGTCCCTCTCCTACGCCTATGTATTTAACCGGGATCCGGAACTGATCGGAAATTCCGATTACCACGCCCCCTTTGGCAGTCCCATCGAGTTTGGTAACCGCAAGGGAAGTTACTTCGGTTGCCCGAGTAAATTCCCGGGCCTGTTCAAAAGCATTCTGCCCGGTGGAGCCGTCCAGCACCAGCAATACTTCATGCGGGGCACCGTTCACCACCTTGGTCATAACACGTTTCACCTTCCCGAGTTCATTCATAAGGTTTACCTTGTTATGCAGCCTGCCTGCGGTATCGATCAGAACCACATCGGCTTCCTGGCTTAGGGCAGCACTCAGGGTATCGAAGGCCACAGAGGCCGGATCACTTCCCATTTTTTGCTTTACCATGGGGACGCCTGTACGCTGCGCCCAGATTTCCAGCTGGTCTATAGCCGCGGCGCGGAACGTATCGGCCGCACCGATCACCACTTTCATCCCCTGTTTCTTGAACTGGAATGCAAGTTTTCCGATGGTGGTGGTCTTGCCCACTCCATTTACCCCTACCACCATAATTACATATGGTTTTTGGCCACCCGGAATGCCGAAATCCGTATCTTCTCCAGCATTGGTTTCTGAAAGCAGTCCGGCAATTTCCTCTCTGAGGATGAGGTCGAGTTCATCGGTCCCCATAAATTTATCTCTTGATACCCTCCCTTCAATCCGTTCAATGATCTTTAAAGTAGTGGCTACTCCTACATCCGAACTAACCAGAACCTCTTCCAGGTTATCGAGGACATCGTCGTCTACTTTTGATTTTCCGGCGACGGCCTTGCTTAACTTACTGAAAAAACTGGTTTTGGATTTCTCCAGGCCCTTGTCTAAAGTTTCCTTTTTCTGGGTTGAGAAAATCTTTTTAAAAAGGCTCATGCTACTGTGCTAATCGGTTGCTCAAAGATATGAAAGTAATGGGGAAACACAGGAAAATGGGGATTGCATATTCTTACAGAAACGGGCTAAATCTGGAAGGGTAAAAATATAAGGCATAAAAAAGCCGCTTTTCCCAGGAATAGCGGCCACATCATATGCAGGAATATCTGCTTATTTTTTTGATAACCAATTGTTTACCAACTCAGGAGGCATTACGGACTCCACGAAAGTATAGGCTCCGCTTTCCGGAGATTTAACCATCTTGATAGCTTTGGTAAGTCGTTTTGAGCTGGTCTGTAAGGTTGCTACTGTCTTCTTTGCCATGGCTTATTACTTTATTTCTTTATGAACAGTCATTTTTTTCAAAATGGCGTTGAACTTTTTAAGCTCCAGCCTGTCCGGGCTGTTCTTTTTGTTTTTGGTGGTAATATACCTCGACGTGCCTGGCTTACCGGTTGCCTTGTGCTCCGTGCACTCCAAAATTACCTGTACCCTGTTACCTTTCTTTGCCATCGTACTCTGAATTTATGGGCGTATTATAGTAATCCTTTTTGTTTGGCTTCCTTTAAAACCGCGGCAATACCCTTTTTATTAATGCTCTTAAGGGCTTTGGCGGAAACCTTAAGGGTTACCCAACGATCTTCCTCAGGAAGATAAAAACGCTTTTTAGAAAGGTTTACATTAAACCTTCTTTTGGTCTTGTTGATAGAGAAAGATACATTATTCCCAACCATCGCCTTCTTTCCCGTAAGTTCACAGACTTTTGACATCGCGTTGTATTTTTCTTGATTTAAAACAGGCTGCAAATTTATGGCATTTTTACGGGACGCACAAAATTCTTTTTCAGAATTTTAAAATTTCTTTATGGAGCATTTCAAGGGCTTTGTGAACAGATTTCTGTACAATCCGCTCCCTGTGATTTCCCATTTGGAATTTCTCGGCAAATGCCCGTTCAGGGCTGGCGATGGCAATATAGACTATTCCGATATCGGAGTCGGAGTCGCCTTTGGCCGGACCGGCATTTCCGGTCGTTGCCACGGCAAAGTCCGTTTTCATAATCTTCCTTATGTTTTCGGCCATAGCTACGGCTACTTCACTGCTCACCACCGAATACCTGTTTATTAATTCCTGCGGCAATTGTAAGACATTCACCTTTGCCTCCGTGGCATAACTCACAATTCCGCCCATGAAGTAAGCCGAGGCCCCCGGGATGGCCGTAAGTTGCCCTGCTATCCTCCCCCCGGTAAAACTTTCAGCTGCAGACAGGCTCATCTTCTTCGTGCTCAGCAATCTCCCCACAACGGCTTCGATTGTGTCTTCTTCCTCCTCCCCATGGATGATCTCGCCTATAAGGCCGTACAACTGCCTGGTGGCCGCCTCTATAGCACTGGTAAGCAGTTCGCTTGATTTCCCCCTGGCTGTGAGCCTCAGCCGAACCTTTCCCAGGTTGGGCAAATAGGCCAGTTTAACGAATGTCGGTAATTGATCTTCCCATTCGGAAATTATTTCTGCAATAGCACTCTCACCAAGGCCATATGTAACAATGGTTTTATGCACTATAAAAGGCCGCTCGAAGGTTTCACTGATTTTGGGGATTACCGTATCCACTAGTAATTGCTTCATTTCGAACTGGACTCCCGGAAGGGAGATAAAAACCGTTCCCTTCCTTTCCATCCACATCCCGGGGGCGGTGCCATATGCATTGTGCAGCACTGTGGCCGTAGAAGGCAGCAGGGCCTGTTTCCTGTTTAAATCCGAGATCGGAGTGGAAATATATTTGCGAAAAAGTTCTTCAATATGTTGAAGAACCTGCCTGTCTTCCACCAGGTTATCGCCGAAAAATTCGCAGAAAGTAAGCTTGGTGACATCGTCCTTTGTAGGGCCCAGGCCGCCGGTAACAATTACAAGCTGCACCCTTGAACCTGCTTCCGCGAGTGCTTGTAAAATATGCGCCCTGTCATCCTGTACGGTAGTGATCTGGTAAACTGAAACCCCAATCCGGTTAAGCTCCCTGGCTATTATGGCCGAATTGGTATCCACAATCTGGCCGATAAGGATCTCATCTCCAATGGTGATGATCTCCGCAAGCATCAGAGGCTAAAATCTTTCTTAAGCTCGGCAACAACCTGAAGCACGTCTTTCTTGAGCAATGGGAATTTCTCCTCGATTTGCCTGCTGTTTGCCTCGTTCTTGCCCAAAGTTTCAATCTCGAGGGCAGTGGCCCTGGATTGTTCCATCCCAAGTAAATCTACATTGGGTTTGATTTTATGTGCCAGTTTATAAACATTATCATAGTCTTTATTGGCTATTGCCTTTTCAAGATCATGCAGGTCCTGCGGCACTTCATCTAAAAAAACGGAAATCACAGACATTACGAAGTCCTCATCGCCTTCGGCCATCTCGTTAATTTTATCCAGGTTGTATATCATTTATTTAATTCTGACTGTTAGCAATTCCTCTCCTTCAAGAATGCCGGAAAGGTAATCATTTGCGGCTATTCTACCAACCCCCGCAGGAGTTCCGGTAAAAAGCACATCGCCCTTCTTCAACGTAAAGTATCGGGAGATATAGGCAATGAGTTCGTCGATCTTCCAAAGCATAAGTTCCGTATGTCCCTGCTGAACTTCCTCCCCGTTCTTATAAAGGGAAAAGCTCAGCTTTCCCAGGTCCTTATAGCGAGATTTGGAAACCCATTTCCCAATCACGGCCGACCCGTCGAAGCCCTTGGCTTTTTCCCAGGGCAGGCCTTTTGCCTTAAGCCCTGCCTGAATGTCTCTCGCAGTGAAATCTATGCCAAGACTGATCTCGTCATAGTAATTATGGGCAAATTTTTGCTGAATATGTTTACCAACCTTCCTGATCTTAACCAGCATCTCCAGTTCATAATGCACGTCGTTGGTAAAATCCGGAATAAAGAAGGGTTGTTCATTAGGCAGTACCGCCGAATCGGGTTTGATGAAAATTACCGGTTCTGATGGCTGTTCATTGGCCAGTTCGGCAATATGGGCCGCATAGTTACGGCCAACACATACGAGTTTCATTTCTTGCAATTAGGGAACTATGAAAGCTTATTGTTGAGTTTACTTAGTTTGATATGAGTGAGTATCTTCTTGGTATATAAGGGAAAATCGGCATTCAGGATCCACCCGAAATAGCCCGGTTCTTTTTCCAAAACCTCCCGAACCTTATAGCCTTTGTGCTTGCCGAAGGCAAAAATTTCCTCCCCGTCCGGATCGAGTGCGATAAAACCCGCGAAATCTGCAAACTGCCGGTGCGTAGAGAACTCCGCCAGTTTCTTTACATTGTTCTCCAGCTCAGGATAGCGTTCAAGCTGCGAAAGCAGGACCTCATAGGTGGCAAGGGTATCGGCCTCTGCGCTATGCGCTGCCTTAAGCTCCTTGCCGCAATAGAATTTATAGGCTGCTTCGAGAGTTCGCTTCTCCATCTTGTGAAAAATGGTCTGTACATCAACGGAAACCATATTCTTCATATCAAAATCTACCCCTGCCCTAAGCATTTCCTCTGCAAGCAGGGGGATATCAAAACGGTCTGAATTAAAACCTGCCAGGTCGCTATCCCTGATCATTTTATAAATCTCCCCGGAAAGCTGCCTGAAAGTTGGTTCATTGGCTATCTTTTCGTTGGAGATGCCATGTATGGCAACTACTTCGGGTGGAATGGGTATTTCAGGGTTAACCAGCCAGGTTTTGCCTTCCCTGTTGCCATTCGGAAAGATTTTCAGGATGGAAATCTCAACAATCCGATCTGTGGCTACATTGGTCCCTGTGGTTTCAAGGTCGAAGAAGCAAAGAGGCTTGGTAAGCTTTAATTCCATTGCAGGGTTTTTGCAAAGATAGTCCTTAAGAGGTGATAATGGCCCTGAAACCGGAATTTTTAACCCCCCTTATTAGGGGTATGTAGCAGGCTCAGGTTCAGACTTCCCTGTCGACATCCCAGGCCTCAAGGTAATCGGCCACCGCCTTTGCGAACATCCCACCCAAGGCACCGTTAACAACCCGGTGATCATAGCTGTGAGAAAGGAACATTTTACTGCGGATCCCTATAAAATCGCCCGCCTCGGTTTCAATAACCGCAGGTACCTTCCGAATGGCGCCAAGAGCAAGGATTCCTACCTGCGGCTGGTTTATGATAGGTGTCCCGAAGACGCTGCCAAAGGAGCCAACGTTTGTAACCGTATAGGTGCCGTCTTTTACTTCATCGGGTTTAAGTGAATTGGTACGGGCTCTGTGAGCAAGATCGTTCACCGCCTTCGCCATACCCACAAGGTTTAACTGGTCGGCATTTTTAATTACGGGTACTATCAGGTTGCCATCAGGAAGGGAAGCTGCCATCCCAATGTTGATATTTTTTCTTTTGATGATGGTATCCCCGTCTACGGAAATATTTATCATGGGGAATTTCTTTATGGCCTTTGCCACCGCTTCCATAAATATGGGGGTGAAGGTTAACTTCTCACCTTCCCGCTTTTCAAAAGAAGCTTTGTTCCGCTCCCGCCATTCAACGATATTGGTTACATCCACTTCGATAAAACTCTGGACATGGGCGGAAGTTGATACACTTTCCACCATGTGATTTGCAAGAAGCCTGGCCATACGGTTCATCGGGATAATCTCGTCAGCCGTACCCGCTGAAACCCTGGTTGCCGCCGGCCGCTCCTGTTGCGTGGTTACCAAAGGCTTCGGGCTGTCTTTTATTACGGACGCACCCGCCTCACTGGCAGGGGCATTCCTCCTTTTTTCAAGATAATCAATAATATCGTTTTTGGTTACCCGGCCTTCTTTTCCGCTTCCTTCAATTTTGTCGAGCTCAGCGAGCGAAATATTCTCCTCCCGGGCGATATTTTTAACCAGGGGGGAATAAAAACGGGCGGACTCGCTAAAATTCTGCGGAACGGCAGCAGTCTTCAACTTTGCGGCCTCGACCTCCTTTTCCAGTACAGTTACAATCTCCTCCGCTGCCTCTGCTTCATCCTTACCATCCTTCCCTGAAACACTGCTTTCCACAGTCCCCTCACCCCCGTTCAATTCAATTACCGCAACCGTCTGTCCTACCTTTATCACATCATCCACATTAAAGAGCTTCTTTACCAATATCCCTTCCACTTCGCTTGGAACTTCGGAATCTACCTTGTCTGTGGCGATTTCAAAGACAGCCTCATCCATTTCTACAGGGTCTCCTACTTCTTTCAACCAGGATGTCAGCGTTGCTTCCGCTACACTCTCCCCCATTTGCGGCAATTTTAATTCAAACTTTGACATATTGATATTTAATGCGCTTTATTAGATCATTATTTTGCAAAAATACTAAAAAATGACCCTGATTTTTATACAGTAAATATTAAGGCCTTATGGTGTTCTTAAAGAACCCTCAAAAGGTACCCGGTTTATAATGGATCTGCCCAGGGTAACCTCGTCTGCATACTCCAGTTCATCGCCCACAGCTATACCCCGGGCAATGGCAGACATCCTGATCTCATTCGGTTCCAGTTGCCTGTATATATAAAAACTGGTGGTATCCCCTTCCATGGTTGAACTGAGCGCAAAGATAAGTTCCCTGATCTGCCCATTCCTTGCCTTTTCCAGAAGTGACGTTATGGTAAGGTCCTGGGGGCCTATCCCTTCCATTGGCGATATTTTACCGCCCAG
Organism: uncultured Flavobacteriaceae bacterium; assembly: GCA_964434565.1. Classification (GTDB taxonomy): domain Bacteria; phylum Bacteroidota; class Bacteroidia; order Flavobacteriales; family Flavobacteriaceae; genus Zeaxanthinibacter. The sequence goes on from CAYSVQ010000168.1 coordinate 6,917, forward strand.
AACATGGTACAATCCCCTGAATTGGCCTGTATTCTCGATGGCCATTACATCGCGGATATCTTCCACTACGCAAACGATGCTATCGTCTCGCTTGGGGTTGGAACATAATTCGCAAAGGACGGCATCGGAAATATTGTGGCAGTTTGAGCAGAAAATGATCTCATCGCGAAGCGACTGAAGGGCTGCGGTGAGCCGGGTAGTCTGCCCGGAAGGTTGCTTTAGTAAATGCAGCACCAGGCGCAGGGCTGTTCGTTTCCCGATGCCCGGTAACTGGGACATTTCATCAACCGCTTGTTCAAGGAGTTTAGACGAAAATTCCATAAGGGCAAAATTACATAATGTTTTAAGTTTTCGTACTTTGGGCCGGAAATTTATTTCTATGACGGCTTCGCATATCCTGCTGTTGATCGGCACTTACTTCCTCCTACTCTTACTGATCTCCTATTTCACCGGCAGGAACGATTCGAACGAAGATTTTTTCAAAGCAGGCAAGCAGTCGCCCTGGTATCTGGTAGCCTTCGGGATGATAGGCGCCTCCCTCTCAGGGGTTACCTTTATTTCCGTGCCGGGTATGGTTGAGGCTTCAGATTTCAGCTACCTGCAGGTAGTTTTCGGATACCTGGCTGGATATCTGATCATTGCCTTTGTACTGATGCCTATTTATTATCGATTGAATGTTACCTCCATATACGAGTATCTGGAAGGTCGGTTCGGCCCTGTGAGTTACAAGGTTGGGGCAATTTCGTTTTTTGTGTCGCGGGTCCTGGGAGCCTCGTTCAGGCTCTTCCTGGTGGCCATTGTACTGCAGGAATTTGTTTTTGACTCCTTCGGAATCCCTTTCGAAATTACAGTGGTCATCTCCATCCTGCTTATCTGGGTATATACCTTCAGGGGCGGCATAAAGACCATCGTTTTTACCGATACCCTGCAAACCCTTTTTATGCTGCTATCCGTTGGCCTGTCTATATATTTTCTAATCGACGGTCTCGGCTGGAGTTTTGGTGAATTCCTGGCATCCGATCAGCTCAGGGAACATAGCAAAATCTTTTTTACGGAGGATTTACAAGGCCGCAACCATTTCATTAAATCTTTCCTGGGCGGAATGTTCATTACCATTTGTATGACAGGGCTAGACCAGGATATGATGCAAAAAAACCTCACCTGCCGCAACATTAATGAAGCTAAAATAAATATGGTATCCTTCAGCCTTGTCCTGGTTGTCGTTAATTTCGTGTTCCTGCTTTTGGGGGCTCTCCTCTTTATTTATGCCGACGAATTCGGTATCGCCCTTCCTGTCATGGACGGGAGCCCGAAATCTGACCTGTTATTCCCCGAAATTGCACTAGGCAATGGCCTTGGACTTGTTGTGGCCATTACATTCATGCTGGGGTTGATAGCCGCAGCGTACAGCAGTGCAGACAGTGCCCTGACGGCCCTTACCACTTCTTTTTGCGTTGATTTTCTCGGGATTCAGAAAAGGCCTGAGGGAGTGCAAAAAAAGATACGGAAAACCACCCACGTATGGATGAGTTTATTGCTGATTATCGTTGTAATCCTTTTCAAGTACGTCCTCGACCGCAATGTCATAGACGGCCTGCTCACCGTAGCTACCTTTACCTATGGCCCCCTGCTGGGGATGTTTGCCTTTGGGATTTTAACGCCTTATGGGGTCAGGGACCGGTATGTATGGGTGGTTGCAGTCTTTTCTGTCCTGATAATAATAGGGTTGGCCAAAATACCGGCCGATATGCTGGGGGGATATGTAATTGGTTATGAATTGCTGCCCCTTAACGGGTTGCTGACCTTTACCGGCCTCTGGCTGATCCGAACAAAACGGCTGGGGCAGGAAGCTGCTGTTTAAAACAAACCCGTAGCCAGCAGCACCAGCGTGCAATTTACCTCCACCTTTATACCCGCTTCTTCGAGTATTTTGTAAAATTCCGGGTTCTCAGTGCCGGGATTAAAGATGACCCTTTCTGGCGCCAGCCGGATAATATCGTCGTAAAAGGCCTTCTGCCTGCCCGGGTTCATGTACAGGGTTATCGTATGAAGCTCCTCAAAACCTTTAAGCGTTGTTTTAATGGGGACGCCGGCGACTATACCCTCCCTGAGGCCAAAGCCTGCAGTATCTATATTCTTTTCTACCAGCCGTTTTATTGCCAGGTTGCTATACCTATCGGGTCTGACGGACGCTCCGAATACAAGTGTTTTCTTCATATGAGACCGTGATGTTAAAGTGTGTTAAGGACTGCAACTTTTTAATCAATCTATCGTCTATTAGGGTACTTAAGGCTCTTATCATTGTTGATGGTGCTGTATTTTTATAGTTAATGGTTAGTGTTTAGTATAGCATATCAATGATGGAAACCCCGGCGGCGGCGCCGGGGTTTTATTCTTCCCCGGGCTGCGTGTGCAATTTGTAGTGCCCGCCCTTCCTCCCCTGTAAAGATACGGCCCCGAGTCGAAAAAAGATAACTCATCTGCCTTCAGAAGCTTGCATACGGATCAATTTGTTAAAAACTGTTAAACCCTTAAGGATACGGTAACATTCACAACGGAATATCGTCCATTATGTATCATCAATCATCAATCAATCATCAATCAAAAAACGAATATCATGAAACACCTTGCCGTTCTGGCCGCACTCCTGTACGCCAACCTGCTTTTTTCCAATCCCGCAGACCCCGATCCTGAACTTCGTATCGGTAGTATCAGCGGTAAAGTCATAGACAAAGTGCTGCGGCAGCCTGTCCCTTATGCTGCTGTAATTGTTAAATCGATGGAAAAAGACAGTACCATTACGGGGGGCATAACCCTCGAGGACGGCAGTTTTGAACTTAAAAATCTTCCCGAAGGTAAATTCAATTTTTCAGTACAGTTTATAGGTTACGAAAGTCATTCACAACCCATAACCATCAGCAGGGAAAACCGGAATGTGGAGTTGGGAAATATCGAACTTGAAGAAGCGGTTGAGGAACTAAGTGGCGTTGAGGTAGTGGCAGAGCGAACTACAATTGAACAGCGAATAGACAGGAAGGTAATCAACGTTGGTAAGGACCTTACCACGGCCGGAGCTACTGCCTCGGATATCATGAACAACCTCCCTTCCATCAATCTCGATCAGCAAACCGGGGAAATCAGCATGCGCGGCAATTCAAATGTGCGGGTTATGGTAGACGGGAAACTCTCGAACGTGCCGATTGCCCAGCTGCTACGGCAAATCCCTTCTACCTCCATTAAATCTATTGAATTAATAACCAATCCTTCGGCAAAATACAACCCGGAAGGGATGAGTGGCATCATCAATATCATTCTCCATAAAAATGCAAACATCGGGTTCAACGGTTCCTTAAGTACTGGCCTTACCGTAGGCGAGGAGGCCAAATTCAATACTTCCCTCGACCTCAACTACCGAAACGGCATGGTCAACCTTTACGGCAACCTTGGCACCAACATCGGAAAATGGGTAAACGACGGTTTTATTTTCAGGAGCGAGGAAAGGCTGCGCCAGGAATTCGACTTTTTCAACAACAACAAATCCTACCTCTATAAACTCGGTATCGATTTCTATCTGAACGACCACCATACCCTGTCGTTCTTCACCAACCAGAATATCTATGACGGGAAAGCAAGCGGAAGCACTGATGTGCTTTACCTGCAAAGCCCGGCACAGAACACAACACAATTCTTCGGTAACATGGAAGACAACCTGAGCGAACAATACAATATGGTTTATAAATGGGATTTCCTGAAAGAAGGCCACAACCTGGAACTTGAAGTAGACCATAATCGTTTTAACAGCGAGGAAGACGCGTCTTTCAGGTCTACCGGTGCTACAATTTTCCCTGATTACCTCGACTTTGTCGACACCAAAAGGAAGCAAACCATTGGAAACCTCGATTATGTAAATCCCCTGGATTCCATCACCAAGATAGAAGCAGGTCTGGAAGCACGGATTTTCGAAACCGATGTGGACTACTCTTCCACAGGACTTACATTTAACGAGAACGGGCAACTGCGGCCCACCCCCGATACCAGATTCGTTTACGGAATGGATATATATTCGGCATACGCCACCTTCGGTCAGAACTATGAAAAGTGGTCTTACCAGGCCGGATTACGGGTAGAGGATGTGGAAGTAAAAGCCGACACAAACGGGATACGTTCTTTTACCGACAATTATACCCAGCTTTACCCTTCTGCCTTTGTGACCTACAAACCCAGTGAGCCAAACCAATTCCAGCTTAGTTACAGCCGGCGGGTCGACAGGCCCGGGCTCACACAGGTGAACCCTATCCGGGAATGGTCAACGCCTCTGATTTCTTCCCTTGGCAATCCAACCCTCATTCCCCAGTTTACCAATTCCTACGAATTGAATTATACCAGAAGGCTGAAGAACGGGAGTATTACAAGCGGCGTTTTCTACCGCTCCATTCAGGACGAGATCAACAGAGCGGTTTTCATAGACCGCCTGGACCTGAACAAGCTCATCCTGAGTTACAGGAATTTCGACAATACATCGGCCTATGGCCTTGAGATTTCCGGCAACTACAACCCGTTTAAATGGTGGAGTATAAACGGAAGTTTCGACCTCTATCAGCAAACCCAGAGAGGTATCACGGAACTATTGCCGGTAAACAACCCAAATCCGTCCGAAGAAGATATCATCGTACAGGAAGTGGAGGTAGACAACACTGCCTGGAACCTGCGGATGAACAATAGTTTCAAGGCCACTGAAAAACTCACCTTCCAGCTGTTCGCGTTTTACCGGGGAGCGAACAAGGACCTTCAGATCAATATGAAACCTATGTATTTTATTAATACCGGGGCGCGCTACACCTTTGCCGACGGGAAAGGTACCTTCAGCCTTAATTTTAACGATGTTTTTAACACCATGCGATTCGCGTTTAACGGCAGGTTGCCCTATGTGCAGAACGGGCAGTTTAACTGGGAAAGCCAGAATGTTTACGCAGGTATTTCATACCGTTTCGGCAGTGGCAAGAATAGGGCTGTTGAAAGAAAACGACGGGATGATAACACCAAACAATCCGGAGGAGGCATCCTTTAATTTTGCTGAAATCCCGGTTTGCCGGGGATTCGGATCCCGAATCAGGAGAAGTGAATCTTTGGTTACCGGCCCCGGTAATTTTGCCGGGGTCTTCCTTTTGATTTACCAGGCTAATGGATAATGCCCGTTTCCAAACCGTCTATACTGTGGGTATTTTTCTGCATCCTGTATTCCTTGAGACCTTCCTCCCCAAGTTCGGCGGCCCAGGCCTCCAGCTGTCCCCGTTCCCCCTGGTATTCCATCAGAGGCACCCCCATCCCGCAGGAAGTCTGTACCAGATCGATCTTTAATTCTATCAACTGCCTGCTACCCGGAATTTCCGGAAAAAGGCCTATATGGCTGTCCCAATAGGCATCGGATCGATGATAAGCCAGGGCCTGCCCGTAAAGACGCAGAATGAGCGGGGCACCTTCAAAGGCACAGAACATTATGGTCATCCTCCCACTATGCCTCAGGTGTGCCGCTGTTTCGTTACCGCTGCCTGTAAGGTTAAGCCAAAGGACCGTTTGTTCGTCGATTACCCTGAATGCATCCATGCCTTTTGGCGACAGGTTGATGCGCCCACCTTCCATCGCTGTGGCAACGAAAAACAATTTCTGGCGACTTATAAAATCGCAAAGGCGCGAAGTAAGTTTCGATAGTTTTTTGCCCATAACGCAATTGTTTGCTGTTTCTAGGCCCAGCGGATAACCGCGCTGCCCCAGGTGAACCCGCTCCCGAAAGCGGCCAGGACTACAAGGTCTCCCGCTTTAATTTTTCCTTCTTCCCAGGCCTCGGTAAGCGCTATAGGGATAGAGGCGGCAGTGGTGTTGCCATATCTCATAATATTATTATACACCTTATCGTCCGGGAGGGCAAATTTCTTCTGAATAAACTGAGAGATCCTCAGGTTGGCCTGATGCGGGATAAGCATGTCTATATCGGTGGTTTTCAGATTATTCGCTTCAAGACCAGCCATGATAACTTCACTGAAGCGCTGCACTGCGTTCTTGAAGACAAATTGCCCGTTCATATAGGGATAGTACGACTCATCATTCGGATCATTGTCTTTGAGGATATCGGTGACCCATCGTTTACCCATTCCGGGAGCTATAAGTGAGAGTTCTTCGGCATGCTGCCCCTCTGAATGAAGGTGGGTGCTTAAGATACCCTTTTCCCTGTTTTCTTCACGGGTTAGGACCACCGCTCCCGCCCCGTCTCCAAAGATCACGGAAACACCGCGGCCACGGGTAGACATGTCCAGGCCATGCGAATGTAACTCGGCGCCAATGACCAGAATGTTCCTGTACATCCCGCTTTTTATATACTGGTCTGCCAGGGAGATTCCATAAATAAATCCGGAGCATTGATTGCGCACATCAATGGCTCCCACCGTGGGCAACCCGAGGTCTCTTTGAACCAATACGCCCGGTCCGGGAAAATAATAATCTGGACTTAGCGTGGCGAAAACAATAAATTCAATGTCATTCTTGTCAATTCCGGCACGATCAATTGCGATCCTGGCGGCTTTCACCCCCATGCTGGTAGTGGTGTCTTCACCCTTCACAACATGCCGCCTCTCCTTTATCCCGGTGCGTTCCTGTATCCATGCGTCGTTCGTATCCATTTTCCTCGACAACTCCTCATTGGTCACAACATTCTCCGGCACAAAAAAACCCAGGCCGCTTATCTTTGAATTGTACATTGTAAATTTAGTTTGGATATAAAATATCCCGGCCTTTCCGGGAATTCTTTCACTAAGGTTAGTAATCCAACTAAGATAACCAAAATTTCACAGTCGCATAGTGGTAAAACTTTTTATCCCTGCTTTATGTAATGCACGAAATTCCCGGTGTTTACCCTGACCTTAATGACGTGCAACATATTGTAAAGGCCAAAAAAGTACGGTTGATATATAGGAAATGCCTGAATCCTCAGCCCGAATTCATTTTACGCGTTGGTTCTTGCCTGCAAGGCGCCTGCTAGATCGGCTATTCTCCCCCCAGAATTCAGGCGAACCAAAATCGAAGTATTCCTTGTTGAAAGGGGCGTGAAGATAGTTAGCATTTCCCGGAAGAGTTCCCTGAAGAAGATGTGTTCTTGCCACGAATCCAGCGCGGTAAGGATTTCCAGTTCATGAAGTTACTCTGCAAAAATGGCATCATTTGCAATGTTCTCTTGCTTTGCGAGTTCAAAATACGGAATATAAAACTCCGGCGGCACTTCCTTTATATATCCGAAATCGATTTTGTTTATACACTAGAGCCTTTTTATAGCCAATGAAAATTATTGTTCAAGTATATATATTATAACATAAACATTATCAATGTTAACGTATTTAGAAAATCCATAAAAAACGTGCTTTCTGGCGAAAGCACGTTCTCAAACAACCTAACCAATTAGCAAGTAAATTGATTACATCAAGAATATCTCTTTCATAGCAATCAATTATTGCAATCGATAACAAAAATATTAAATGTTTAATTTATATCATAATTATATAAACATATTTTTTGTTAAATTTTTTGGTCCTATATGTGTGCAAAAAAAAACAGGTGTCAGTTTGTCACTTTAATGAGTTCTGGTACTTTTTTTGTCAGCCTAAAGGGTGAATAAATAAAAACTGCTAAATATTATGGCCACAGGTAAAATCAATGTTTCGGTAGAAAACATTTTTCCCTTAATTAAGAAATTTCTTTACAGCGATCACGAAATCTTCATCCGGGAACTTATCTCGAATGCCACCGATGCTACGCTTAAATTAAAACACCTGAGTTCTATTGGGGAGGCAGGGGTAGAGTACGGAGAACCCATAGTGGAGGTGCGGGTGGATAAAAAAGGAAAAAAAATCCATATCCTGGACCAGGGAGTGGGAATGACAGAAGAAGAAGTTAAAAAGTATATTAACGAGGTGGCCTTTTCCGGTGCTGAGGAGTTTCTTGATAAATACAAGGACAGCGCCAAGGACACTGGTATCATCGGGCATTTCGGACTTGGCTTTTACTCTTCATTTATGGTTGCAGATAAGGTGGAAATAATCACCAAGAGTTATACGGATGCTCCGGGTGTGCATTGGACCTGCGACGGATCTCCGGAGTTTACCATAGAGGAGGCAGACAGACAACATCACGGAACCGAAATAATTCTGCATCTAGCGGACGATTCCACCGAATTCCTTGAAGACGCAAGGATCAGGGAACTGCTCCTTAAATACAATAAATTTATGCCGATCCCCATCAAGTTCGGCACCAGGACGGAAACGCTGCCAAAACCGGAAGGTGCAGGGAAAGACGATCCGGCCCCAACCAGGGAAGTAGACAATATCATCAATAACCCGAACCCTGCCTGGACAAAGAAGCCAACTGACCTGGAGGATAAGGATTATAAATCATTCTACCGCGAACTATACCCCATGCAGTTCGAGGAACCATTGTTCCACATCCACCTGAATGTTGATTACCCTTTTAACTTAACGGGCATCCTGTATTTCCCCAAGTTAACAAGGGACCTCAATATTCAGAAAGATCGTATCCAGCTATACCAGAACCAGGTATTCGTTACGGACAACGTTGAAGGTATAGTCCCCGAATTCCTGACAATGCTCAGAGGCGTTATCGATTCGCCTGATATCCCCTTGAATGTTTCGCGTTCCTACCTGCAGGCCGATGGGGCTGTAAAAAAAATCGCTACTTATATTACCCGTAAGGTCGCCGACAAATTGGCCAGCCTGTTTAAGGAAAACCGCGAAGATTTTGAGAAAAAATGGAACGATATAAAAATTGTGATTGAATACGGCATGCTCTCCGAAGAAAAATTCTTTGAAAAAGCCGAAAAATTTGCCCTTTATCCTACGGTAGACAACCATTACTACACATTTGAAGAACTGCAGGAAAAGATCAGAGCCAGTCAAACAGACAAGGATGACAACCTGATTGTGCTCTATGCCTCGGATACAGAAGCTCAACACAGTTATATCGAAGCCGCAAAAGCAAAGGGTTATGAAGTATTATTGCTCGATTCGCCCATAATAGCGCATCTGGTACAAAAACTCGAAACCTCAAAGGAAAAGCTTTCTTTTGCCCGGGTAGATGCGGACCACCTGGATAAACTCATCAACAAAGAAGATACCCAGATTTCCAAGCTTTCCGATGAGGAAAAGGAACAACTAAAAGAAAGTGTGGAAGAAGTGGTTAAAGATAAAGGCTATATCATTCAGCTGGAAGCCATGGACAGTGATGCTTCCCCCTTTATTATTACGGAACCCGAGTTCATGCGCCGGATGAAGGAAATGCAGCAAACTGGCGGGGGCGGAATGTTCGGTATGGGAAAAATGCCCGATATGTACAACCTCATAGTCAATACAAACCACGAACTGGTAGGTCAGATTCTGAATACCAAAACTGCTAAAAAGCGTGAACGGCTTATTAACCAGTCGCTCGACCTCGCACGCCTTTCAAAGGGCTTGCTGAAGGGGAAGGAACTCACGGACTTTATAAAGAGGAGTTATGAAATAATCAAGTAAAACTCCGGCCGATTGAACCGCCTCCCGGGGGGGGGCGGTTTTTATTTGGTGTACTCCGCAGCAATAAGTTGCCTTATTCCCTCTTCATAAGGTGTAGGGCTAATCCCGAATCGCTGTTCAATTTTAGAGCTGTCGAAAACATAGTCCTTCTCATTCTGATACGCCATTTCAGCCAGTTCGCGCATCAATGGTGAAAAAAGGCCAAGAAAACGGAGCATTCCGCTGCCAATGGTGCGGTACCTTGGTTCCACCCCCATTTCACTCGCTATATGGTACACCCATTCCGACCCGGTATAGGGGTCAGGCGCCGTAGGCAGGTGCCATATCTCCCCGTAGGCTTCCGGCTTATTGCCTAGAAGGGCGGTGGCTAAAGCCGCATCGGGTAAATAGGTAAAACTGTGCTTTTTATCGGCTTCGCCCATCCAATTGGCCTTTTTACCCTGACTCAATGGTTTAATAACTGTTTCTGTGAGCAGGCTGGTATTTTTAACTGAAGGTCCGTAAAAGTCGGCCGACCGGGCTATAAGCCCTTGTATTTCACCATTTTCTGTCGCCTCTATGAAACGATCGGCGATTTGTTGTCTTACTTTCCCTTTTTTACTGGGAGGATTTACCTCATGGTCTTCCTTCATTGGGGCGAGGCTGTTATCCCCGTACATGTACATATTGTCAAAAAACACCAGCCTTGAACCCGATTCGCTGCAGGCCAGGATCACATTTTCCATAATAACCGGCCATTGTTCCCTCCAGACTTTCAATTTGTAAGGCAGCCCGACAGTGAGGTAGGCCACCTCTGAACCGGCCACAGCCGACCGGACCTGTTGAGGATCCATAAGATCGGCCTTAAAAAGCAGGTCGTCTTCATTAACCTTCGCCGGATTCCTGCCAACCAGCCTGATTTGACCGGAATACGCTGGTAAAACCCTGGTAAGATGGGTGCCAAGCGCACCTCCTGCGCCTAATATAGTTTGCATATGTAATGGTTTTAATTCGCCCTGTACTCATTCAAGTTACAAAGGAATCCGGTACCATAAAACTTTGAAGAAACATTTTTACCGTTGCAAATGGCTTCAGGCAAATCCGAATAGCAATCGCCAATACGGTTTCGGATAAGCTTGAATAAGGGATATGCTTGCCAAAATATATACCTTGCAGGCCAATGGATCTTCCTCCCTGGCATCTATACCTTATGGCTGCACTGTACTTTGGTGCGGGGATCATGCATTTTATTTACCCCCGTGTATACGAGCGGATCATCCCCCCCTACCTGCCCTATCCCAAAATACTCGTGTTTGCAAGTGGTGCAGCAGAAATAATTCTCGCAGCCGGACTCTGTTTCCCGGGGAGCCGTACAGCTGCCATTTACAGTCTTATAGTAATGCTGGTTGTTTACCTCCCGATACATTTCTATATGCTTTCAGGGCCCGCTGCCCTGAGGCTGCAAAAGTGGGTACTCATTCTGAGGATTCCGCTTCAATTTGTATTGATCTACTGGGCTTATTCCTATACCTGATTCCATTAATCTTCAGGCCGGCTGTTGCCTGCTGCTGAAGTATCTTTTTATCATGGCTATCTGAAGGCCTGCAAAAATAGTCAGGGCCAGAGCGCCGTAAACGAACGGGCTGGAGGCCTCCAATATTCCATTTCGGGTCATTAATGTTCCCAGCTTCAGGCGATCCGGATTAATACCCTCAAAGCTCACAAAATCCGCCGGAAACCATCCTTCTAAGCTTCCGGCCACTAAAATCCCTGTCGTTACGAAAATCAGCAACCAGACAGGACGCGAAATTAATGGGTTGTATTTAACTATCCCGGATGGCGTTGTCACCGGGCCGATCCTTAAAAGGACCTTTTCTGTAAACCCGTGAGGGGCACTCTCAACGCCATTCTCCCGGATAAGCCTTATTACGGTTTTGTGCAGTTTTTTATCGTGCTTATCCATATCCATGGGCTTTATAATATCCTAAGATCGGTTTCATAATTTCTGCCAGGCGCTGCCGGCTCCTGTGCAAGCGCACCTTGGCAGTATTGGTATTGATCCCCATTATTTGCGAAATCTCTTCCATATTCTGTTCCTCCAGGTAATATAAGGTGATAATCAGGCTGTCTTCCGGCGCAAGAGCGTCCAGCCCCTGCCTGATGGCCCCCTTCAGGTCATCGGATTCCAGTTTTACATCCACTTCGGGGCCTACAGACCTGTATTTGAGTATTTCCGGCTCCGATGACATAATTTCAGGGCCGTATTCCTGTTTCTTCAGGTAATCCAGACACTGATTGTATGCAATTTTAAAGATCCATGTGGAGAAGGCCGACTTCCCCTTAAACCCAGCCAGTGACCTGTAAACTTTTACGAAGGTGTCCTGCGAAACTTCTTCCGCCATTTCACGGTTTCTCAGCATCCTTATCGCCAGGGTAAATACCATATGCTTGTACCGATCAACCAATAGTGTAAAGGCCTTCATATCTCCCTTCAATGTCCGTTCAATATCCCGTTGGTCCTTATGTGGTTGGCCGTGTTTAGTTCTCATTCAGGATATTGGACGCCTGATAGGTCCTTTTGGTTACATCAATTAATAAATATTCAGCCTGTTGTAACCTGC
>CAYSVQ010000169.1:0-20289 GCA_964434565.1 uncultured Flavobacteriaceae bacterium
CTTCCGGCGTTAAAAAGCGGAATGTCTCCGGGTTCCGGGAAACGCGGGCGGTGGGTGTGCCCCACCACGGTTATGAGACCCTTATTTCGGAGTAACCATTTCTTAAGACGCCTTTCAACTTTTATCAGCTCTTTGTAATTCTTCGCAGGACTGGTGGGATCTGCAATGCCCCAAACCTGTAGGGGTTTCCACAATACCCGCACAAGGAAGCGCCCCCATCTCCAGAATGTATAATTCCACCAGTCAGCCTGATGGCCGTGTACGAGCATAATTTCAAGGCTGGTTTCTTCATGAAGCAGGGTCAGGGCCTCGTGATATTGCAGTCCTTTGAAAAGTTCTTTTTCTCGCGAATCGATAGGCTCGAAATAATGGCTTAAGTGTTTTTGTACATAGCCGGGATCTTTATACACCATATCATGATTACCCCAAAGCATGTGCAGCCGGTTGCTGAGGAGAAAAAGACGCAGGAGTTTGTATACGTTTTTATGGGCTTCAAAGATGGATTCGAAATGTATATTCTCCCATAATTCATCCCCGTCGCCCAATTCACAATAGTGGAAGCCAAGTTTATAGTACTGTTGGAGCGCGTGGTAATAGATATTCCTGTTGTTTGCGAACTCGTCTGCAAAACTGTTATCTCCCCTGTGACAGTCGCTGAAAAGCACTAATTTGGACTCATTATTAAAGGTTATCCTTTGCGCATTCTTATAGGCCCGGCTTAGTCGGAAATTGGAGGACATCAGTTAATTTTTGCTAAATATCTTAAAAGAACCATTAACATAAACCCGCCGGCACTAAAATGTCGGGTTTCTTTTGTAATTTTATCCTCGCAACTGAGACCAATAGGCATGATGGCAAGTGACAATAAACTTTCGCCCATGCAATACCTCATAAGCTTCGAAAAGTTATTGAAGCAATATGAGGCCATGGCGAAAAGTGAAGATCCCTTCTTGGTTTCCAGGGCTAAAACTATCCTGGAAGCCCAGGCTCCCTATGCTGAATAGCGGAATTGGTTTTCCGATATTTCACTGCTTGACAAATTTAAGGATACCATTTCCATTCTGTTGCAGGATTCATTTTCCCCTGTCCTCACCAACAATGAGATAAAGGCGGCTACGCTTCCTTACGACGATATTATTTTCAATACTTCCAAAAGGTTTGAGAAGATACTTGAGGCAGCCGGTCCAGATTATAAACTTGATATCCGCAATCAATATGACGGGCTGGATTATATAATGGCAGCTACTGTAATCCTTAAGTTTTATTACGGTGTTAAACTAGATTACAGTCGCCCTGCTTATTACAATATTCCTGATGCAAACGGGGTGATGCATCAATACCGCATCCTCTACAATGCCGATTTTATGGATATCTTACCCACGGAGCGGTCGAAAAAGCTTTCGGAAGAGGAAATAGATGAATTATTGGAAAACCCCGATAATCTGGATTTGTGGAAGGACAAAATCCCTCCCGACAGCTTTGTGGTAAAGGGTTTTGTGATCTCCAATATGTTCGACGTAACTGCTGAACATTCCATTTCCGAAATCAAGTCTGAACTTATTGCAAGTGATAAAAGAGGCAGCGATACCTTTATGTCGGGCCTTCAGGAGACTTTCAGGTCTTTTTTTAAAATGCGCGACATCAAGGTGGGATTTGTTACCTATAACTATAAGGAAAACCAGTTTGAAAGGGTTTATGGCAAGGGTATAGAGAGTTATATTCTATGGAATAAAGACCAGGAAAATTGCGAATCGGCCCTATGCGAAGGATGTTATGATAAGTTGCTCAGAGACCAGGATTATTTTGTGATCCCTGATGTGGAGAAATATTATAAAAGGTCTGAAGGGAAGCAGCTTTTCAGGGTTCTTTTTGACCAGGGGATCAAGAGCGCCATCTTCGCACCTATTGCCAGTGAGGGCAAATTATTGGGCGTTCTCGAAATAGTTTCCAACTTAAAAGGCGTGCTTAACGGGGTTAATGCCACCAAACTGCAGGATGTGATGCCTTATATTGTTTCGGCAGTAACCCGCTCCAAAATTGAGGAGGAAAACCTGATTGATGCCATTATACAACACGAATGTACCACGGTACATTCTTCCGTCCTCTGGAGGTTTCATGAGGAAGCCAAGCGATTTATCATAGATGATCTCGAAGGGAGGCAACCTGCTTTCCGGGAAATAGTCTTTAAGGATGTTTTTCCACTCTATGGGCAAATTGATATTAAAGATTCATCAAGTGCCAGGAACACCGCAATACAGCGCGATCTTCTTATACAGCTATCGGAGATCAATGAGGTTTTGAAATCGGCCTTTGAAATCCATACCTTGCCAATTTACGAGGAACTTATGTTCCGGGTTAACAATCATGTGGAAGAGATTAAGGAAGTACTGCATACAAATAGTGAACAGTCGATCTTCGATTTTGTTAAGGAGGAGATTCAGCCCGTTTTCGGGCATCTTAAGAAGGCCAACAAGACCTTGCGTAAACTGATTACCGCCTATGAAGCAAAGATAGATGCGGCGACGGAATCGTATTATGATCACAGGAGGAATTATGACGAAAGCGTGATGCGCACCAACAAACGCCTGGCTGCCATCATCGATAAGCGGCAGGAAGATGCCCAGAGGATGTTTCCACACTACTTTGAACGTTACAAAACAGACGGGGTCGAACATAATATGTACATAGGCGATTCTATCTCCGAGGAAATGCCATATGAGTCGCTTTACCTTAACAATTTGCGAATATGGCAGTTGCAGGTGATGTGCGAAATGGAGAATGCTTTTTACAACCTCAAACCGGAGCTGTCGGTAAAACTGGATGTAACATCCCTTATTCTGGTATATAATACATCTCTTTCTATCCGATTCCGGATGGACGAAAAACGTTTCGACGTAGACGGCACCTACAATGCCCGTTATGAGGTTATCAAGAAACGGATTGATAAATCGTTTATTAAGGGAACCAAGGAACGTCTTACCCAGACCGGGAAGCTATGCATCGTTTATTCCCAGAAAAAAGATGAGTTGGAATACCTTCGTTATTTAAAATTCCTGAAATCAAAAGGTTATTTTACCGATAATATCGAAGTTGTTGAACTTGAGGGATTGCAAGGGGTTTCCGGACTCAAAGCAATCCGGGCTGAGATCCTTTACAAAAAAGGCAGGGAAGCAGATAAAAGCTATACTTTCGAAGACCTTATCGCGGAACTGAATTCCTAATTTGGGAGTTCTATAATCCTTTCAGGACCGTAAACCTTCAGGGCAAAAAAGAACGCAATTACAGAAAGGATCATCCCGATCATAAATATGGTATAGGTCCACCGCAGCAGTTTATACTTCCTGTCGAGTACCAGCCCAAGGTAATACAGGTCCTTGGTAAGTGAAGTGTAAACATACTTCTTGTCCTTGATCAGTTCCTGAATGGCCCATTCATAATCTGGCAGTTGCATTTTATGGAAATTACCGAAGAAGAGCAGGTTAACTTTTTTCTGTTTAACGTCTTCCTTTGTAAACTGACCGCTCGTAACATTGGGCCGGGTGGCAAGGATAGAGAGGACCATGGATATAATACTGAACAAAACGAAAATGGCAGTCGGATAGATCAGGTAATCGTTGGTGGGGTTGTCTAATTTAGGGATCAGGTTGGCCAGGACTAGTGAGATGATAATGGCATTCACAGACAGCAGGATGTTGGCCTTGGTGTCTGCAATATCGCTTAACTTCAGGTGATTCCGCATGGTAACCCTGAACATGGTCTGTATACCCCTTTCAGGGCTTTCATTTTTGTATTTGGCCTTCAGTTGTTCCTTCTTGGCCATTTTGATCCTTGATTTTTTGGTCTTGATCAGTTTATTCAGGTTCTCTTCTTTGGTTTCCTGCCAGTTTTCGAGGGCGTATCCTGTATAAAAACGATGCTCTGTAAGTAACATTTTTATATTCTCGTCCCGCCATTCCTCCGGATTAAATTTGGCAATCCCTAAGAGCGATAATTCTTCCCGCAAAAATTCCGAAGTTTCTATATAGGAATCTTTGCCAAAATGCGAAGTATCTGCATCTTTCAGAATCTCCTCCATCAGGTTTTCAGGCACATGATTTCGTTTTGTGGCCATGATGAGGGAGCATACCGTTTCAATCCCTCGCGGATCATACCCTCGTTCACCGAGGAAATTCCTGCCTATGTCGCAACTGCTTTCCTCATGGTCTGCAGTGCGCTGTGTATAGCCGGTGTCATGTAACCATGCGGCAAGGAGTAGCTCTTCATTTTCTTTACTTCCAAGAGTATAATGTTCTAGCAATTCTTTAGTACTTTTAACTACGCGCTGGGTATGCTGCAGGTTATGGTAGAGGTAATCAGAATTTAGTTTCTGGGTAAGGAGATTGACAACAAATTCTTCAGTTTCATTAAGTATGTCAGACATAGTAGCAGAATTGTGATATCCAAAGTACGAATTTTTGGTTTTTAACAATAGCCTAATGACAAAACTATTTGTGCTGCTATTCCTCGTATTATTTATATGCGGATGCGCCACTTACAACTCCAAATATGCCAGCAGGGAAGGTTTTGCAGATCTGCAGACTGGCAGGGAAATAGCCCATACCTTTTATCTTATAGGAGATGCAGGCTTGTCGCCAATAGACGATATGAACCCTGTGCTAAAAGCTTTCAGGGCGCGCCTTGGGGAGGCAGACACCAACAGTACCGCCATTTTCCTTGGCGACAATATCTATCCTTCGGGAATGCCAGACCCGAAGGATTCAACCATGGCATACCTAACTGCCAGGAGCCACCTGGATGCTCAGTTAGGTACCCTGAAGGATTACCGGGGCAGGCCCCTTTTCATCCCGGGGAACCATGACTGGTATACCGAAGGCCTGCAAGGCCTGGAGCGCCAGGCGGAATACATACGAGACGTGCTGGGCGACAAGGATGCATTTATGCCGGACGATGGCTGCCCCCTGCAGGAAGTGGACATTAATGAACAGATTACTCTCATAGTCATCGATACTGAATGGTACCTAGTAAACTGGGACAAGCATCCGAACATCAACGATAAGTGCGAGATAAAAAGCAGGGAGAAATTCATGGAGGAACTAGAAGGGTTAATCAGAGATAACAGGGATAAGACCACCCTGATTGCCATGCACCACCCTATGTTCAGTCATGGTACCCACGGCGGGGAATTTTCATTCAGGCAACAGTTCTACCCTAGCAGCAACCCGGTTCCTATCCCCATTTTGGGCTCTTTTATTAATGTTTTCCGCCGGGCCGCCGGTGCTTCCGTGGAGGATTTAAGCAATAAGCGGTATACAGAACTCAGAAAACGCCTCGTTACCCTGGCACAATATTCAGACAATATCATCCTAACTTCAGGCCATGAACATAGCCTGCAATATATAGTTGAAGAAAACACCCCGCAGATAATAAGCGGTTCAGGAGCGAAGAGGGGAGTTACCCGATTACTCAACGGGAGTAAATTTTCAACGGGGCATAGGGGGTATGCTGTCCTGGAAGTTTATAAGGACGGCTCATCAAGGGTTAGGTTTTTTGGCCTGGATGATGCCGGGAAGGAGAGGTTACTCTTTGCAACTGACGTTTTGCCACCGCACAGGACGGTATTTGAGGAAACCTACCCAACAACTTTCCCAGGTGAAGTAAAAGCTTCGGTATATGAACCCGAGGAAGTAGATAAAGGAGGCCTGCATAAGTTAATCTGGGGTGCGCGCTATAGAAAATATTACGGGACCAAAGTTACCGCTCCCACCGTAAATCTCGACACCCTTTTCGGAGGCCTTGAACCTGTTAATGTTGGAGGCGGTCATCAGTCTAAATCGCTTAGGCTCCGTCATAAGAGTGGCAAGGAATATGTTATGCGGGCAATCCGGAAGAGTGCTGAACTATATTTACAGTCTATGGCATTCAAAGAACAATATATTGTGGGGGAATTTAAGGATACGTACACAGAGGATGTGCTGCTAGACTTTTATACCGGATCTCATCCGTATGCACCCTTCACCATTGGCGAATTATCGGATGCGATAGAACTTTATCACACCAATCCCGTCCTTTATTATGTGCCCAAACAACCGTCCTTGAAAGATTTTAATATAGAATTTGGGAATGAATTATATATGATAGAGGAACATGCCGGCGACGGGCATGGCGATCTTGAAAGTTTCGGATTCTCAGATGAGTTGATCAGTACGGATGCCATGCTCGACAAGCTCCGCGACGATGAGAAGTACGAGGTCGATAAAAGCATGTATCTCAGGGCACGATTATTTGATATGGTTATAGGCGACTGGGACCGTCATGTAGACCAATGGCGATGGGCAGAATTCGAGGATAAGGAGCTGGGTAAGATCATTTACAAGCCGGTCCCCAGAGACAGGGACATGGCCTATTCCAACAACGGTGATGGCCTGCTTATGAATATAGCCAGCCGCATCATTCCCGGGCTACGCATCATGGAGGGATTCCACGAGGAAATTCGTAGTGTGAGGGGATTTAATTCTTCTCCAAGGACCTATGTACTGGATCTGGCTCTGCTAACGGAAACCACGCCCGAAGATTGGAAGAAAGAAGCCGAGTTTATCCGTGAACAATTGAGACCGGAGGTAATAGACCGAGCATTGAAGGGTTTTCCTGTTGAAGTAAGGGATGAAACCCTGGATGATATCAAGAGGATACTTTTAGCAAGAGCGGCGCGTATCCCGGAAACCGCCGAAAGATATTATAATATCCTCAATACCTATGCAGTGGTTACGGGGACAGACAAGGACGATTGGTTTGAAATTAACTGTATAAGTGGGAAAGAAACCGAGATTAAGGCATATCGTATAATTGGCGGCGAAAAGGAGCGACTGTTCTTCCATAAGGTATTTAACACTAAGGAGACCAGGGAGATTTGGGTCTATGGCCTGGATGACGATGATCGCTTTGATGTAAGGGGCGATTATGACGCAGCTGTTAAGGTTCGGCTTATTGGCGGGCAGAACAATGATACTTACAATATTCAGGATGGCAACCGGAATATTTATGTTTATGACCATGAGTCCAGGAAGAATACCTATGAGAATATTACCGGGGCCCGTGTTAGAAAACTGGACGATTACGAAGTAAACACTTACCGGCCACTCAATATAAGGTCTTCTTCCAGACAGCTATTGCCAACCGTGGGGTTTAACCCCGATGACGGGGTAAAATTGGGTGTCAGTACTACCTATACCTACAACGGATTCAGGCAGAACCCCTTTACACAGCGCCATAATTTAAATGCCGCCTTTTATTTTGCCACAAGCGGGTTTGAAATCGGATATCAGGGGGAGTTTGCCAATATCACTGAACACTGGAACTTTGAGCTTGAAGGAAGGTTCACAAGCCCGAATTTCAGTATTAACTTTTTTGGATTCGGCAACGAAACACTTAATCCGGATGATGAGCTGGACCTGGATTATAACAGGGTCAAACTCGAGACAATTCGGCTCGCCCCATATATGGTTTGGCGGGGAGATATGGGCGCGAAATTCAGGGCAGGAATTTCTTTTGAAGCCATAGAAGTAGAGCAGACGGCTGACAGGTTTATCAATTTGTTTTATCAGGACAACGGGCAGGAAACAAGAAATAATTTTTTTGGGGCGGACGTTCAGTATACTTATGAGAACCGAGATAACCAGGCATTTCCCACCATCGGAATGGCCAGTTCGCTTCATGTGGGCTACAAACGCAATCTGGATAACAATAGACAGGATTTTGGCTATGTCATCCCTGCATTGGCGCTGGATTACAAATTAATACCCAATGGCCGCCTGGTGTATGCCAGCAAATGGAATGCTCATTTCAACATCGGAAATGGCTATGAATTTTATCAGGCTGCCAGTATTGGGGCAAATGAGGGGTTAAGAGGTTTTCGCTTTCAGCGTTTTACAGGAAAAACAGCCTATTATCAGCAATCAGACCTCCGTTTAAGCCTCAACAGGATGAAGACCAGCATCCTGCCATTAACCATGGGTGTTTACGGCGGCTTTGATTATGGCAGGGTTTGGTTCCCCGGCGACTCGTCCGATACCTGGCATACTTCCTATGGCGGCGGCTTTTTTCTCAATGGAGCAGATATGCTTACAGCAACCCTCGGTTTGTTTGGCAGTGATGACGGATTAAGGTTTTCCTTCGGACTGGGATTTGGGTTTTAGTCCAGCTTGTATGAGTACAGGTTTCGACCGGTCGCGCCAAGCTTTTCGTCAGAAAGCAACAGCGTCTGCTCATTAAGAAATCCTACCGATTCCAATTGAGTGGTAGCCCCGAGGTTGATGGTTGTGAGTTTGCCCTGGGTGAAATCATCAGAGGCGAATTCCGAAAAAATCCATAAAGTTCCATATCCAAGCAAGGCAATTTTTGTGCCATCCGGGCTGATATCTGCGGCGGTGACTTCGCACACCCCCCTTTTCCTGCACGGTGTAAAACTGCCTACCAGAACTGCCTGGTAAGATCCTTCCCTGGCGGGTACTTTATAAATGAATGCTTCCCCGGTAAATGGCCTGGCCCTGTCCTTGGTTACTATATACAGGAAGCCCTCCCTGTAGAACAAGGCTTCTGCATCGTGTCTCCGGTTGCGGCCCTCCGACCCCCTTCCTTCTCCTGCAGGATAGTGCAACTTTATTTGTTGGGCAATTAAATAATCACCGGGTTCTAACCTGGGATCCGGCACCTTGTATATTATGTGTTCTTCCCGCTTGTGCAGATTATTCCCCAGATCGCCTATGTACAGATTACCATCCGGATCGGAAGCAAGGTCTTCCCAGTCAATGTTTTTAGCCTTCTTGATCTCATATTCCTTTAACAGGTCGCCTTTCAGGTCTACCTGGTAGAGCTTGTCGGGATTGCTTCCGTCTTCAATAAACCAGACCGAAGCAGAGTCAAGGATGGCCAGGCCCGAGTTTTCATTAAGTTTTCGCGGCAACTTGGCTATAAAGGTCAGCTGGCCATAATTGGAACATCCCGCCAGCATGAAGAGTGCAACAAGTATCATCAAATACCTATTCATCGGCTCCGCTTAATGGCATAAATACTTCCGCTTTCCAGCGCAAGGCATCCCCGCCCATATTAGGGTTGCTGTGAAAGACTTCCACCGGCAGGCCCGAAACTGATACACCCTCATTTTCAGCATATTCGAGGAGGGCGTACCATGCCCGGTCTGATGTTATGTAATTCCCGTTATAAACTGCTTTAAGCGCCTTTAATGGCCCAAAATTCCTATAGCTAAGCTCCGGGTGCTCAGGGAGGTGGTTAGTTTTAAGAATCGGATAGCAGAAATCATACTCAATACTGTCTGTCTCCATATTCCAGTACGTTACTTCTAAAAAAGGCGGTCCGTTAAGTGCGATATTATTTTCAACAAGGTAGGAGCCGAGGAAAGGAAAATTTTTCATCATACCTCTGGCTTTTTCAAATTGCCCACCCTTAACTTTTACACAAGCACAGTAAGATTGCTCTAGACGCTCCTCCCCTTCAATAGTAACCTTAAAAGAATCCAGATGTTCCTGCAGTATTTCGTTAAAATTGAGCAGGGTTTTCCTCGTTCGTTTCTCGAAATCGGTATCGTAGAAAGGGATGCGGAGTTTGTTTTTGAAACTGTGGTTTACATCTTTGGCATATACTTTTATCCTTGAGGTGCTATCCGTAAGGGGGTCGAACTGCCATTGATAAAGGTGCAGAGAATCATTAAAACGCAATTCCTGGGTCAGCTTACGCAAACCATCCTGGCCTACAACCTTTGCGCTGTCGAGCCCTGCCCCCCAACTTTTGACGGATTGATTAAGGGTTCCGGGAATAGTCCGGGCTGTGAAGCTTACCACATAATCATATGGCTTTATAAGCAAATACCAGCAAAGGGCTGCTACGAGCAGGAAGCCCATTCCATAAAATAATTTCTTCATAGGGTTATTGGGCGGCTAGAACAGCATCATCTTCCAGCATTTCCAGTTTATTTACATGGTACGATCCCAGATTCCTGCCCTGCTCTAACCCAACTTCAACAGCGGTCCTGTAATGAATACCGCCATACATCCTGCTGATCGCGGCTTCAGCCGCTGCTTCGTTAAATGATGAAAACTTCCTGACGGGAAGGCCATAGGGTACTTCGGTATCATCCGTGAATGAGAAATTGTCTCCAAAAATGTCAGTAAGGACCGTAGAAGCGGCGCCAGATACAACACTGTGCCCGCTGGAATATTCAGGAAAAGGCGGGGTTTGAAGGATAGGCTTCCAATTTTCATCGAAATACTGATTGATTAAAGTTTCCGGCCGGATGAGGTTACTCCTGTATTTTTCATCCCAGCAACTGATAAAGCCGTCATAAAGTGCCATAGAAGTCCTGGTATATGCATAAACGGTATCATCAAAGCCCAGGGCTGCCTTTCGGGCTGCAATTTTAGCTATTCCCATCCAGTGTGCGCCGGGAGTAATCTTCTTGGTAGCGAACATCAGGTGGCCACGGGTCACCGAAACATACGGATTGCAGTCCCAGAACCTGGCTATCTGAACTTCTTCAGTTTCATCCCCCCCGGCCATTATTCGCTCACTTATCTCATAAACCTCTCTGACTTCCTTATAGAAATCACTTCCTTCATCCATTGAGAACGGAGGGGGAGGAACCGGCCTGAACTGGGAAGCAGAATCAATAACAAATGTGCGGATCTTATTCCAATGCGGTTCAATTCCGTCCATATAGGCCGGAGGAGTTGGCTGCCATCGGGCAGGATCTTCCGTAATAACGGTAAACTTTGGCATGGTGCGGGTTTGTTTGTAGTTATCCTTGTCCATCCATTGTGCAATATGGTCTGCTACCTCCATACCATAGTTTTTGGATGCCTGTAATTCCTTATCATTAACCGACTCCCACACGCCGAAAAGGCTATCGCGGTATGCCTCCATGCGTACTTCCGAAAATATCAGCCGTTTACTTAGTTCCATGTGGGCTACCAAAGCAGCCAGCTGATAATTCAAAGTGGCCGTGGAATCTGGTCTGGGGATGGGGGTAAGTCCTGGTAATTGCCCAGCCAGGGATTTGTATTGTGGATTTTCGCCAGCAATTATTTCATAGGCTGCGATATTAGGATAGGAAAAGATCCTGCTTGCAACAGGAGGGGAGAAAATGTCATGGATCATGATCTCCGTTATTTTATCTATCGATTTATGGAATTCCTCGGGGGAAACAATTATTGATTCCCTATGTTCGTTGCATGATACCAACATGGAAACCAAAGCCAAAAATATACCTGATTTCTTCATCGCTATTATTTTTTTAAAAGTTTATAAACATGTGCTGATTCATTGTTAAAAGTCACCAACAAGTAGGATTCGTTGTTTAATGTTATGATATTGAGTGCCCTGGCCGATTTTTGGGAGAGATCCAAACCTAAATTGTCTGCCAAAACTACGTCATTTTTATTGTTTATCAGTGCGCCCGGGAAAGATCCGAATCTGCCATGGAATGGTTTGACACCGAAATAGTTACCTGCTGCCAGGACCTCGTCATTCCCGTCATGGTCAAAATCATGGCGCAGCAATGATGTTATCGGGGCTAGTTGCATCTCGGAATTAAAAGGAACGAAGGTAAATCTGCCATCGTTGTTTTCCAGAAAACCGGAACGCAATTCCGATACCTCAAGCACGCTGGCCTTTGCAAGGCCTTCTTTACCCAGGATATCTTCAACGGGTTTTCCTGCGAAGTCCCTGTAGCTATTATATTTTTTTCTCAGGCTTACGAGCTGGGCAGACAGCCCCTGCAAACCTTCAAGCGGATAATATACCCCGTCTTTGGCGGTAGCCAATATGGTCTCCGTACTGCCATTATCGTCGAGATCTCCGTAGTACATCCGCATAGGATGGGTTGTTGATGCACTGTACTTGGTATTTGTACCCCAGTTGCCCAACACATAATCCGTGTCTCCGTCAGAATCTATATCAAAGGCAATTATACGCTGCCAAAGGCCATTCAGGGAACCATTTATCACCTTTGTTAACCGCAGGTCCCCATCGTGGTTTTTAAAGAATTTTGGTTCCATCCATTCGCCGACCACTATCAGATCTTGGATACCATCACCGTCAAAATCATGCCAGATGGCATCTGTGATCATTCCGGCCTGCTGAAGCTCCTTATTATCAACAACGGTAAAATTTCCATCTTCATTTCGCAGCAGATACGAATTCGGGCATTTACCAAAATCCGCGGATACTGCATTACTTGCGACAAACAGGTCCAGGTCTCCATCACCATCGAAATCTTCCGGCCGGACAACGGAGACATTCTCATAGTGCTCTGGGACCGGCATGTGCACGAAACCGGAGTCGGACTGTACATAATAGGTGTTAAGCAACGGTTTCATCTTATTGTAAAAATCTGCACCGCCAGAGCCGACAAAAAGATCGGCCTTCCCATCGCTATTGAAATCCGCAATAACGGCCGCCACATCTTCCTTAATAGAATCAGCAGCGATGTGAGGGATTATTTGTTCCACATATAGCGTATCCTTCTGAAGGTAAATTTTAGAAGGGATATATTTGGAACCCCCGAAAAATATATCTGCTTTACCGTCATTATCCAGGTCTCCGATAGCTGTGGCGGGCCCGCGGTCTGATATCCTGTAGGGGATCAGTTTCTGACGGTTGAAATCGATGTAACTATCTTCCTTGTGGGTAAAATCAATACCCAGATTTCCAGGCATCTTTTCAAACAAAACATTATTTTTTTCGATAGTCCGTCCATAGTTAAAAGGCCGTGTATTTTCCGGTTTAAGCAAAAGGGTCTGGTTTATGGCTACATCCCTTAAAGTTTGGAAAGTGCGGTCGGGCCAGATAATCTGAAGGGAATCAACCTTTTCTGCTGCCCCATAGCCAAAATGTATCAAAGGTTCCGAAGACGACTGGAAACCCCTGGCGGTATACAGTTCCTTATACTGCATTGTCCCCTGATGCCAGGAGAATACCTTGGTTCCAATACCAAAGGTATTAGGCCCGGGATATTGAAACTTAAGTTTAAGATAATTACTTTTTTTATTGGTTTTATTAATGTAGATGCCTGCTTCACTGTTAATGTTATTAGTAACTATGTCGATGTCACCGTCGTTATCAAGATCGCCCATTGCCGTTGCTGTTGATATCATGGTATCCTTAACGATCCATTCTCCTGACATATCTTTAAAGACCAGGCCTTTTGTACCCTGGAATATGTAGTTGTGTATCCGGCCATCCGGCATCAGATCGAGGGCTTTCTGGTCGACGAGTTTTGTATTACTCAGTTTTTTCTGGATCTGTTCATCGGAAACAAAATTTATGTAATCCAGATCATTTGGGCGTTTGGGGATGCCGTTAGATACAAAGAGGTCCTGTTCTCCGTCCTGGTCAAAATCGGCAAAAAGCGCGCTCCAGCTCCAATCTGTAGCGGCTACACCGCTAAGAAGGGCCGTTTCCCTGTAACTGCCTTCCCTGCTGTTCAGGTGAAGCATATTTCTGGTGAACTGGTAATGATAACCGTACTCCTCAGTACGCAGTTTTTGGATCTGATAGTCGTCATCGCCCTCTGAAGATTTCAGTACCGTTTCATCTTCAGGAAGCATGTCCAGTGAAATAATATCAGGCAAGCCATCATGGTTTATATCGGCCACATCATTGCCCATCGAAAACCTGGAAGTGTGGCCAAAAAAGTCGCGTAGCCGTTCAGAAAAGGTTCCGTCCCCGTTGTTCAGGTAATAGTAATCGTCTTCATGGAAATCGTTGCCGACATAAATATCAGGATAGCCGTCCTGGTTGAAATCGGCAATCGCAAGGCCAAGCCCATAGCCGTTTACTCCGCCGAAAATTCCCGCTTCTTCACTGACATCCACGAATTTTCCATTATCGTTCCTTAATAGTTTATCACCTGTCTGAAAATTTCGGATCTTACGTAAATCAGCATGGCCGAATGATTCCTGGGTGTGAACTGCGTGGTTCAGTAGGTAGATGTCGAGATCTCCGTCTCCATCGTAATCCAGAAATGCCGCTGAAGAGCTAAAGGAATCGAAATCCAAACCGTATTTACCGGCACTTTCCGTAAACGTGCCATCGCCATTATTAATGAACAGTTCGTTATGACCCTCAAAACCGTTTATGCCAACCACCGCGCAAACATAAATATCCAGGAAGCCATCACCATTTATATCGCCCATCACGGCTCCTGTGTTCCAGCTGCTCTTTCCTTCAATACCGGCAGCTTCACTGATATCTTTAAACCGAAGCCCCCCCTGATTAAGGTATAACCTGTTCTTAACCTGGTTTCCTGAAAAGAAAATATCGGGCAGGCCATCATTGTTGATATCGCCGATTGCCACTCCACCGCCGTTGTAAAAATACAGGTAATCCAGAATGTTCAGATCATCGGACTCGGTAAGTTTATTTGTAAAGTCGATACCTGTTTCCGCCGAAGGCGGATTGCTGAAAAGATCCCCTTCACCCTTTCCGCAGCCGGAAATGGCAAGTAGTGCCGTAAAGAGTACTATCCTATTCATCCAATGCGTAAATCCTGGGTTTTTGGTCATTTATGGCCGCCACCAGATACCTCTTACCCTGTTTATCCCTGAATTGTTTCAGGTGCTTAATTTCGTCTCTGATTGTAAATCCTGTTTTTGTATACTCCTGCCAGGTGAATTCCAGGTCTTTTCCTCCCAGCAGGACATTCCCAAAGCTGCCATCAAGGCGGGAATATTGGGGCTTAAACTCAAAATTATTCCCACCCAGGATGAGGTCAACGTAACCGTCTGAATTTATATCGGCGCAACTTATACCGCAGACACAGGATAATTGTACCTGGTAAGGAAGTTTTTTCACAGTGAATTTCCCCCCCCCTTCATTAATTGCCAATATGGTTTCTGATTCGTATGCCTTTTTAATGATGGAGTTTTGCAGGATTGTTGCGGGGAAAAGTTCGGCAATGCTTCTTTTGGCATATTCCGAAGCCTTCAGGTTTTGTTTTTTCAGGGCAACCATCTGATTGGTCAGTTCCTTCTTCTGGTGGATAGGATAATCCGATCCGTTGGAATGAAGGGTAACTATCTGCTCTATGGTGCCGTTATTGTCGAAGTCGTTCACCCATATTTTCATAGGTTCTTCCCTGCTGGGCCGGTAATGGAGGTTGGCTCCCTGATTGCCAAGGATGAGATCCAAATCGCCATCACCATCAAGGTCTTCGGCCTCTACCACATTCCACCATCCATGTAAGCTGTCAAGGGAAGTTTCCTGCCTGGAAAGCCTTCTCCCGTTATTGCGAAAAATGGCAGGGGTCCCCCAATCCGATACGGTAATGAGGTCTTTTTTCCCATCTCCGTCCATATCAGCCCATAGGGCATCCGTAATCATACCTTCCTGCCGGAGGTCATAGGCAATGCGTTCGGTAGCATCAGAAAATTTGCCTGTGCCATCGTTCTCAAGGAAGAGGTGGTCCGGATTAGCACCATATATACCCACCACACTCCGCGAACCAATAAAGAGATCTACATCTCCATCCGCGTCAAAATCATGGGGTTCAATTACGGAAATGTTTTTGTAAGTGGCCGGTAATTCCTGGGGGGATCGGGTAAATACACCTGAACCGTTATTGATGTAAAGCCGGCTTTTATAAGTAGATTCCAGTCCAACTTCATTTCCCCCGCTCCCGATCACCAGGTCCAGGTCGCCATCATTGTCTGCGTCAAAGAAAGCGGCGGCCGTATCCTCGAATCCTGCATCTGCTTCCAGTGCCGGCTGTTTGGTAAGTTGAAGCTTGCCACTGCCCAGGTGCCTGTATATAGTGCCCGACTGTCCTTTGGCTCCCCCTGTGAACACGTCTTCATGGCCATCCCCGTCGATATCCCCAACGGCCAGGGCAGGACCTTCCTGCGAAAGTAGTTTATAGATAAGGCCTTCATAATCAAAATCATTATAACTGTTCTCCTTATGGGCCAGCAGATCCGGGTTCTCTATTTCCTTTAGCAGGGGTTTTACTTTTTTAATGGGGGGAAGGGTATAAACCTCGTCGGCATCAACATGTTTTATTTTTAAAAACTGGTTAGCTGAAACATTTTCAAACTTTTGTGTACGGTCGTCAGGCCAGATGATCCTGATGGAATCTATGGTTTTAGTATTTCCCAATCCTATGGTCATCACATATTCCATAGATGACTGGAAGCCCCGGGAGGGGATAAGTTCCTGCAAAACTATATTACTGCCATGATATAGCATTGCCGTGGTCCCAACACCAAATTTGTTCTTCTCCGGGCCTTCAAATTGTAACTTAATGTAATTTTTATCATTTAATTCGCTGGTATTGTTGCGATATACAAAGGCTTCCATATTTACATTGTTCACCACAAGGTCCAGATCACCGTCGTTGTCCAGATCACCATAAGCGGCACCATTAGACAGGCTGGGAAGTTCAAATCCCCATTCCTTGTTGGCATTGGCAAAGGTAATATCTCCCTTGTTACGGTAGGCATAGTTGGGCTGGGGCTTCACAGGCATTTTACTGATTATTGAATCTATGGATTCCTTTTTGCCTGTAAGAGCCATTCTCTGTATGATCTCATTGGCGAAAAAGTCAACGAAATCCAGATCAGTCAGGTCATGGTTTACCCCGTTGGTTACAAATATATCACGCAGGCCATCGTTATCCATGTCAAACATAAGCCCTGCCCAGCTCCAGTCTGTAGCATCCACGCCACTGTAATAGGCAACCTCGGAAAAGGTACCATTGCCATTGTTGAGCTGCAGGGTGTTTTGTATGTACTGTTGAAAGAAATCTTTGCTTTGCTTTAACTTGAATACATTATATCCTTCAAACTCCATGACTGATTTTACACGTTCATCCTGCTCCGGGAGCATATCTGTAATAAAAATCTCGGCATGCCCGTCATTGTTTATGTCGGCAATATCTATTCCCATGGCCGACAGGGATAAATGTGAAGTCCAGTTTTTTATATCCTCTGTAAAGGTTCCGTCCCGATTGTTGATATAAAGGTAATCACGTTCGTAAAAGTCGTTGGAAACATAGATGTCCGGGTAAAGGTCCTTGTTGATATCCGTTACCATTACTCCTAGACCAAACCCTATCAGGCTTCCATATATTCCGGCTTCTTCGCTCACGTCAACAAATTTACCATCATCATTTCTAAGCAGCATATCGCCAACGCCTTTAAAGATGTCCGGCACGCCTTCCCAATCCTGGGCCCGCACCTCCCGTTGTTCGGCATAACCCAGGCTACTTACAGGAATGTTGCTGTTGTTGAGAATATAAACATCCAGGTCCCCGTCTTTGTCGTAATCAAAAAAACTGGCATGGGTGGAAAAGCCTGTTTTGGCCAGGTTGTAATCGGCGGCCTGTTCACTGAATGTAAGGTCACCATTGTTAATATACAGATCGTTGTCATGGTTATTGCCTTCCATGTTTCCAGCATTGCTTACATAAATGTCCAGAAATCCGTCATTATTCACATCAACCATCACTACTCCTGTAGACCATGGCTTATTTCCCTCCACCCCTGCTGCTGCCGAAATATCCTCGAAAACCATATTTCCCTTGTTGAGGTAAAGCTTGTTCGCAACCATATTCCCGGTTAAGTAAATATCGGCCAGCCCGTCGTTGTTGATATCTCCGATAGCTACCCCACCTCCGTTATAGAAATTGCGGTATTTGAAGATGTTAAAGTCTTTCTGATTTTCCACCTTATTTACGAAGGTTATCCCGGTGCTATCGGATGATAGCAGCGTAAAAAGGGTGCCAGCTGTAGGCGACTCCTGGGTTTTTTGGTTTTTAACATTGCGTTGACACCCTATAGAAAATAACGCGATACCTAATAAAATGCCCGCAAATATTTTCATTTTGTGCTTCTTCATACTTAGTCCGATTTTTTATCCGGAAACAACCAATTGTTTTTTATGGCATCACGGTCGCCTTTCCGGGAACCATGTAACACCATGCCTCCCGCTGGTTTTGAAATGCCGCTCCATGGGAGGCAGAATTTTTGCAGGTGCATGCCCAAAGTGCGATGCAAAAATAAGTCAAGAGAACAGGTGAGCCTATTGCGCTGATCGGGTATTTTGTTGGTAATTCTACGCCATGAAGTATTCCCGGGCAGTTTGCTGTCTGCGGTTTTGAGGCGGGGGATACTTGGCTGACATATCCCCTTTCCGGATATGAAAATACCAATTAATTGCCTGAAAAACCCCGGCCGACTGCCTGAAGGTGTCCGTTTGTATTCAGCATTTGTAACAACGGGATATTCCGGTAATAAGAAAGCCGGAAGAAATGCTGCTATTTCTTCCTTTTTTCGAAAACCGAATAATAAAAGACTTATAAAATTAAAAAGTCCGAAAATCCTTTTCATGCAATTCAAAACCGTGGCGAAAGATAAGTAAAGGCTTAGAAAAGTGGGGCTAAGGAGAAGTTAATTAGATTAACAAGAAGTTAATTTTTGTAATCGGGAGATTGAAAGGGGAGTACTATAATGCCAGGCTTTCTGGTACTGCGATGTACAATAGGTTAAAATTGTGAATATTTCAAAGCAGGTGGAGTAGTTTATAAATAATCCAATATATTTAGGGGAACAAACTAAACCAAACTGGACTTAAAATGATCGGAATCCTGTCTTTCGCCGGCTTCACCCTGCTGGTTGCTGTTATCTCATATTTTGCGACAAGAACAACAGATGAAACCTCCTCCGACGGTTATTTCCTGGGGGGGAGAAGCTTAACCGCCGGGGTAATTGCCGGATCCCTTCTGTTAACCAATCTTTCGACAGAACAAATCGTAGGTCTGAATGGCAACGCTTATTCAGAAGGAATCCTGGTTATGGCATGGGAAACCCTTGCGGCTATCGCGATGGTAATAACGGCCGTCTTCCTTTTGCCAAGGTACCTTAAGGGAGGTCTCACCACGGTACCTCAATTTCTTAAGGAACGCTATGACGTAAGTACCAAAACTATTACCTCGGCCCTGTTCCTTACAGGTTATGTGGTGGTATTACTGCCGATTATATTGTATTCCGGATCACTGGCAATAAGCACAATGTTTGATGTACCTGCCCTTCTTGGCGTATCAGACTCCGCAGCCCTGAATATCTGTGTGTGGGGTATAGGGATCATCGGTTCTGTTTATGCCATATTTGGAGGTCTTAAAGCGGTAGCCGTCTCCGACAGTATCAATGCTATTGGCCTTCTGGCAGGGGGAATAATGATCCCGATCTTCGGCCTGTATGCCATAGGTGAAGGCGATATTATTGCAGGCATCGATACGCTGTACCGTGAGAATCCCGATAAGTTCGATTCGATTGGCAGCAAGACGGACTCGGTCCCCTTCAGCACTATTTTTACCGGTATGATGCTGGTGCAGTTATTTTATTGGGGAACCAACCAACAGATCATACAGCGGGCCCTCGGGGCCAAGAACCTGAAGGAGGGGCAGAAAGGCTTGCTACTGGCATCTTTTATTAAGGTTTTAGGGCCGCTTATTGTTGTTTTGCCAGGCATTATAGCCTACCACATGTTCCAGGGGAAACTCGAAGTGCCAGACCAGGCCTACCCCGCTCTGGTAAACGAGGTTTTACCACCGTACCTTATCGGCTTTTTTGCCGCAGTACTGTTCGGAGCTATCCTCAGTTCCTTCAACAGTGTTCTGAACAGTTCAGTTACCCTATTCGGGATAGATATCTACAAACAGCATATAAACCCGGCAGCTCCCGAAAGGACTGTTGTAAAATACGGAAAACTTTTCGGGATATTCCTGGCTTTGGCTGCCATGTTTATTGCACCCCTGATTGCAAATGCAGGAAGTTTGTTCATATACCTGCAGGAGGTGAACGGGATATACAGTATTCCCATTCTTACCATTATTGTGGTTGGATACCTTACTAAAAGGGTTCCGGCCATTGCGGCTAAAATCGGGATAATTTCCGGTTCTGTGCTTTATGTTTTAAGTCAGTTTGTTTGGAAACCCTTGCGGGTGAACAAGGCCCTTGAAGATGCCGCGGCTGCAGGCATCACCGATCCTGCTGCCCTCAGGGTGGTGGAAGTGGATGCCTACCCGCACTATTTACATGTAATGGGGATCCTGTTTGTGGCCAATATTCTGATTATGTTGCTTATAGGAAGATTCTTCCCCAGGAAAACACCATATGTGCAGGAGTATACCAATCAGGTAGATATAGTGCCTTACCGGTATGTAACCCATATCGGACTGGGCATTGTTGCATTGGTGATAGGCATTTATATTTATTTTGCACAATA
>CAYSVQ010000170.1:0-9484 GCA_964434565.1 uncultured Flavobacteriaceae bacterium
AAATACGTTTAACTGGCTTTACGGCCTGGCAGGCTTGTTTGTTTTGGCCCTCCTCATTATGCTCGGCATCCGGGTTTATAAAACTTACCGGGAGAAACGAGGGGAAGGTTAGTAGGCAGTAGGCAGTACGCAGGTAGTGCGGCAGGAGTAAAAACTTCCCTCCTAAAAAGGAGGGAGTGAGGGAGGTGTTGCCCGGGAATCTACATTTTAAGCTCTTCCCCAACTCACCCCTTATTACCCTACTTCGCTATGCTCAGTACAGGCCTTATTAGAGGGGATACCTTGGTTTCAATCTCCGTGGTTATAATTCGGTGGGGGTCAAAACTTCCCTCCTAAAAAGGAGGGAGTGAGGGAGGTGTTGTTCCGGAATGCTTGATTTAAGTTTGTTCACAACATCCGCCTTTGACTCCATGTATTAAGGAGGGTTCTCTTGCACAAACGCTGCATTCTTCAAATCAAACCATAGAGACTTTGCTACTAAAAGTTGGTGAGATTCTCAGTCGTTCCGCTCCTTCGAAATGACATTGGGGTCTGGGATTAAGGTTCAAAGTGCAATGTTCAAGGTGTCCCGATACATGACGCGGGTCTTGAGATCAACCCTTCGCTCATGCCTCATTCCTGTCTCCAAATAACCCCTCCTACACCAAGCCTGCGGCCCGCCAGAGTCGGGGACCCGGGCAGGCGCGCACGCCCATCAACATATCAACCCGCCCGTAGCAAGCAAGCTGGCAAAGGCGGGCAGGCAAATCAACCAACCTCTGCCAACCGCCTACTGTATACTGAAAAAATGGACCAATTATTGCTATCTTTATACTAAATAACACCCGGCTTGTTCAGGAAATTCTCGCTAAGGTCCCGCATTTTTGTAAGCATGATCCTGCTGGTGCTGATCGCCTCGGTGCTCATTGCCGGCATCACCATTTTCCAGTACAGGGAACAGGCGAAGGATTACCACGAAGACAGGCTGTTTCGCAAGGAAGAACAGGTAAAGCAAAGCATTGATTACGCCTTTCGGGGAACCACTTATCCGGTGAATACCGAAAACCTGGCACATATATTCAGGGAAGAAATTTACCGGATCGCCGATGTACAAAATGTAAATTTTAATATTTACGACCTGGATGGGGCACTGATTAAAAGTTCCCGTCCGCAATTGACGGTAGATTCCATTTCCATGTGTCTGGACGCGGAAGTCCTTAACCGGCTGGCCGAGAGCGGGAACCAGCGCTATGTGGAGGAAAACAGTGCCGCGGGCGCGAATTTTCAGGCTTCATACACGTATATTGTTGACCCGCGGTTCAAAAAGATAGGCATCCTCAACCTGCCCTATTTTGAAGACAATACCTTTAACAACAAGGAACTGCGCGAATTCCTTTTCCGCCTCACAGGCGTTTACCTCCTCATGCTGCTGATCGCCATAGTCCTGGCTTACTTTGTATCTATCTACATTACGCGTTCCCTGCAGCAGGTTTCCGGGAAATTGTCGCAGACCAACCTGACACGGAAGAATGAGAAGATCTTTGTAAAGAACCCCTCCGAAGAGATCGGAACCCTGATAGCTGCCTATAACGCGATGATTGATGAACTGGAGGAAAGCGCCGCCAAACTCGCGCGCGGTGAAAGGGAACAGGCATGGCGGGAAATGGCCAAGCAGGTGGCCCATGAGATCAAGAACCCGCTAACCCCTATGAGGCTGACGGTACAGAGTTTTGAAAGAAAATTCGATCCGAAAGATCCCCAGGCCCGTAAGAAGATAAAGGAATTTTCCAAAACCCTGATTCAGCAGATCGATACCATGAGCAGCATCGCTTCGGCATTTTCAAGCTTCGCGGAAATGCCTGCCCAGCAAAACGAGACCCTGAATGTGGTGAAAACCGTGAAACTTGCCCTTGACATTTTTAATGAAAAATATATTCATTTTATAGCCGATGAGGAGGTTATAATTGCCGAACTGGACCGGACCCAACTGATCCGTGTGGTAACCAACCTTGTAAAGAATGCCATCCAGGCCATCCCCGATGTACCTTCGCCCCGTATACTGGTTACAGTGGCTTCCGAAGGCGATCTGGTAAAGATCTCCGTGGCCGACAACGGGGTGGGGATAGCCGACTCTGTTAAGGAAAAGGTGTTTGAACCAAAGTTTACCACCAAAAGCAGCGGGATGGGCCTGGGCCTGGGAATGGTTAAGAATATCGTTGAAACCTATAACGGAAAAATCAGCTTTACTTCCCAGCTTGGTAAAGGCACCGTCTTTACTGTGGTGTTCCCTAAGGGCCCCGCTGCAGAACCTATTTTATATACCTTATGAAATTCAAAAACATCATCATGGAAAAGGAAGCCCCCCTGGGGATCCTTACAA
The DNA here is from genome assembly GCA_964434565.1 of uncultured Flavobacteriaceae bacterium. Classification (GTDB taxonomy): domain Bacteria; phylum Bacteroidota; class Bacteroidia; order Flavobacteriales; family Flavobacteriaceae; genus Zeaxanthinibacter. The sequence continues at coordinate 2,360 of CAYSVQ010000170.1, forward strand.
TTAACCGGCCCGAGAAACTCAATGCCCTCAACAAGGCCACCATAGCCGAACTGCACGAGGCTTTTAAAGTACTCGATAAAGATGGCGGCATACGGGTGATCATCCTTACAGGCAAAGGGGATAAGGCCTTTGCGGCCGGAGCGGATATAGCGGAATTTGCCCATTTTTCGGTAAAGGAAGGCGCGGCTCTCTCTAAGCAGGGGCAGGATTTGCTGTTCAATTTGATTGAGAATCTGAGTACCCCGGTTATCGCCGCGGTTAACGGATACGCTCTGGGCGGCGGCCTGGAACTCGCCATGGCCTGCCATATCCGAATCGCCAGCCACAATGCCCGCCTCGGGCTCCCCGAAGTTTCCCTGGGGGTTATCCCGGGATATGGTGGCACCCAGCGGCTGCCCCAACTCATCGGCAAAGGGCGCGCCATGGAAATGATCATGACAGGGGGCATGATAGAATCGGAAAAGGGGCTCGAATATGGCCTTGTTAACCATGTTACCTCCCTTGAAGAGCTGCTCCCCTACGTGCGTAAGCTGGCGGGAAAGATAGCCAATAACTCGCCGGTCGCCATCAGCTATGCAATAAAAGCCGTAAATGGGGGTTTTAAGTATGATGCGGATGGGTTTAAAACCGAGATCAAGGCCTTTGGAAAATGTTTCGGGACCGCCGATTTCAAAGAAGGTACCACGGCATTCCTTGCGAAGCGAAAGGCAAAATTTCCGGGCAACTGAAACCGCATCCGACCAAATTTTACCACTATGAAAAACCTGTGCATGCCATTGCTGCTGGCATTTGTAGGGATGCTGGGCTTAGCCCAGGAAATGCCTATTTCCTATACCTTTGGCGAAAAATATAACGACAAGTACAAGTATTCCAACCTGGTCTCTGTCTCAGAAGACGGAGAGGGCGGCTTTGTCCTGGTAAGGGCTTATTATACAGGCCTTATCCTTTCGCCCAAAGGCTATTTTATCGAACAATATAACAAGGACCTCCAACTGGTCTCAGAATATAATTATAAACTCAAAGGCCCCGATTTTGTGGAAGGCTATGTGCTGAACGGCCAGTTGTACCTGCTGTTTCTGGGCTATAATGAGAACAGCCTTTCCTATGATTATGTGGTGCACCGGACGCCCCTGAATGGGATCAGTTTTACCGAACAACCCTTGCTTCGGGTAGCTTCCGATCGCGTGCAGAACCCCCTGGAACGCGACTATTACAAGCGTAACTTTAATTCGGGCTTTACCACAACCGCACTCTTTAACGAACAAAAATCGGCCTTTGTCATCAGTACCCATTTTAAGAAGGGGAAGGATAATAAACACCTGATCCATCTCTATAATGCATCCCTCCAAAAACTTCAGGAACACGATTTCTCTGCGGAAACGGAAGAAAAGAATTACGCCTTCGAGAATATTGCCTTCTCCACAAACCTGGATAAGGCCTATCTGGTAGGGAAGGCTTATTATAAAAAGAAACGGTTTTCTGCCCTGGAACGGAAGTTTCAGTACGAAATGGTGATGCTTTCAAACAACGGGATCAAAACACAGACCTTTGATGATCCCGACAAGTTTTCAGAAGGCATTAAACCTTTGATGAGGAAGAACGAACTTATCTGTGTGGGTTTCTATGCAGACCGAAAGGATAACCGGTACAACGGCCTGGCCTATTTTCAGATGGACCCTGCCACCCTCGCATTCAAATCAAGGAAGTACAACCCTTTTTCAGAGCAGTTTATGTTCGACAAGTTTGGGAAGGAAGACGACAAGGAGATAAAGAACCTCGTTTTTAAAAGCGTGAATTTCACTGCAGACAACCACCTGCTTTTTAATGCGGAAGAGTACTTTGTAACCAGCAGCGTTCAGGACAACGGTTCGGGCGGCCGAATAAAGGTTGAAAGGTTCCACTACAATGATATAGTAAGTGCTAAACTCGATCCCGCCGGCAACATGGTCTGGGCACGTAATATTAATAAGGCCGAGGTAACCCAGGGTGATGGCGCCTACGCCTCCTACACAGCCTATACCAAAGACGGAAATACGTATTTCTTTATTTGTACGGCTTCAGAATCTCCCGAAATGCTCAATAACGAACGCCTTATCTTTAAACAGGGTTTTAGCCAGAGCCGCAATGTTTTTGTGGTTAAGCTGAATAGTGAGGGGAAAATCAGCTACGAAAAAATTATCGATAGCGAGGAAGCCCGGCTTCCGCTAATGGTCTCTATGCCCCTTATAGATGAACAGGATGATGAATTACTGTTTTATGCCAAACGAGGGAGCAAGAAACAATTGGTAAAGGTGGGAATGCAGTAGGCAGCTGCCTTTCTTTTCGGGACTTTATTGTTACAAATCAAATAGTATCAGGGAGAGTAGGTAGTTTTAACTGCACTGTCACATAAATAGGAAATATTCCATATATTTGGATATATTCCATGTTATGAGCTCCCCAAAATACATAAAGGGCCGTGGCGCCCAGGCTAACCCCCCTAATAAATTTTTAGCGTACCGGCATGAGGAGCGTCCTGAATTCCTGGAGTTTTGCCACCTTGAAGGGGAGGATGCCCGCCAGACCAGGACTAGGTACCTGGAGATCTTTCCTAAAACGATAGTCAATAAAGTTACCAGTCCGGATGTGGGCATGCAGTGGTCGCTCAACCCGTACCAGGGTTGTGAACACGGTTGTATTTATTGTTATGCCCGAAATACCCATGAATACTGGGGGTATAGTGCGGGCATAGATTTTGAGCAAACCATCCTGATAAAGAAAAATGCCCCCCTGCTGCTTGAGGAAAAACTCAGGAGCGGGAAATGGAAGGCAGCTACCATCGTCTTGTCGGGGAATACGGATTGTTACCAGCCGGCTGAGCAGCAATTCGGGATAACGCGCCAATGCCTGGAAGTTTTCCTGAAATACCGCCATCCCGTAGGAATCATCACCAAAAATGCAGCCGTCCTGAACGATCTGGACCTGCTGCAGGCACTGGCCAAAGACCGGCTCGTGGGTGTTAACATCTCGGTGACCTCTCTTTCCGAGAACACAAGGCGACTGCTGGAACCCCGCACGGCAACCATCGCCAAACGCCTGCAAACCATTCAGACCTTAACCAGGCACAACATCCCTGTAAATGCGATGCTGGCTCCCATTATCCCGGGAATCAACAGTCATGAGGTCCTTGCACTTGCCAAAGCTGTGGCAGACCATGGAGCCCTCTCTTTTGGCCTTACTGTGGTCCGGCTGAACGGGGCTATCGGGCAGATCTTTACCGACTGGATTAAAAAAGCCCTGCCCGATAAAGCGGATAAAGTACTCAACCAGATAGCGGCCTGCCATGGCGGTTCCCTTAACGACAGCCGGTTTGGCCTGCGTAACAGAGGTGAAGGGCCGGTTGCCGAACAAATCCACGCCATGGCCGCCCTTGCAAAAAAGACGTACTTCCAGGGAAGGACTTTCCCAAAACTCAATACCGCCCTTCACAGTCAATTTAAAAATGGGCAATACAGCCTGTTTTGAAAGCAAAGGGAGCCCTACCAGCTCCCTCAATTATGGTGATTAATAAATACAACAGGTGATCAGCTCAGCTCCCAACCTGTGCGGTAGCTGCCCTTTACCCATTCGTTGGCTTTCTCCCAGTTGGTAACATTCATTTGTTCCCCGTCCCAAAGGATCTTCCTCCTTCCGGGATATTTAAAACCCCTGCCATTTTCATTCCGCTCCTTATACTGGTAAGACTTTATGGCAAGGTTCCCCATAAGCACGGCTTCCGTTAAGGGCCCGGACCGTTGGAAATCCGAAGATGTTTCGGTGCCATTCAGGCAGGCTTCCACCCAGTTGCGCTGATGCCCGTCTATATCACCTTCTATCCGCTTGAGGTAAGGTTCGGGTTTGTTCATCATACCCATCAGTTTGGAGGGTACCAGGCGGGCATTCCTCGAATAGGTATCGCAAATAAGGATCCCTTTGGTTCCATAGAAGATAGACCCGCCACCGTTATCGCCAATGGATTCCCCGTCGAGCAATTCATCCGGGATGTCTGGTTTAAGTCCGCCGTCGTACCAGTTCAGAGCTATATCTCCATGCGCCCCGGTAGCGAATTTAAGTCGTACTATAGAGGAAGACGGGCATGAATGGCTGTAGTCGGCCTCCACGAAATCGTCTACCCAATTGGTGGTGCAACTTGCCTCGGCCTCTGTTGGGTAACCCAGGTCGAGTACGCTAAAGGGCGTTTCCATGATATGGCATCCCATATCCCCCAGGGCACCGGTACCAAAGTCCCACCATCCCCTCCATTTAAAAGGGAGGTAGGCCTGGTTGTAATCGCGCATCGCGGCCGGCCCCAACCACTGGTCCCAGGCGAGTTCTTTGGGGATTTTATGCTTCTCCGTCGGCAGGGGTACCCCCTGCGGCCAAACCGGGCGGTTGGTCCAGCAATCAACGCGTTCCACTTTCCCTATAATCCCGGACTCTATCCATTCCCTGGCTTCGCGACTGCCATCGCTTGATGCGCCCTGGTTACCCATTTGGGTTACGATGCCGTTTTCCCTGGCCACCTGTGTCATCATCCTGGCTTCATTGATATTATGCGTGAGCGGTTTTTCCACATAGGCATGCTTTTTCGCGTGCATAAATGGCAGTGCGATGGCGGCATGCGTATGGTCCGGGGTTGCCACCATAATGGCATCGATCGCATCCAGGTGCCTATCATACACATCCCTGAAATCTTTATAGTGGGGTGTTTTATCGTGTTTCTTGAAAGTTTCGGCCGCCCGGCGCTCATCTACATCGCAGAGGCTTACATATTTTACCTTCCCGGTCTCATCCAGGCCATTCATGACCGAAGCCCCGCGGCCACCTACGCCAAATGCCGCCACATAGAGGGTATCGCTGGGAGGGATATGGCCTTTGCCGAGGACAAAACTTGGCACAATCGAAAATACTGCCGAGGAAGCCGCGGTATTTTTAATAAACTTTCTTCTTTGCATGGTTTAGTTTGTAATTTATATTAGCAGAAAGGGAAGATACAAAAAAATAGAAGCGGGAAAGCCCGATAAGGATCCGGAATAGCCTTCTTCAGGCCTCTCCGTTCCATTCATTATAAAATTGTTCGAGATAGGCAAGCATAAACCGGTGCCTCTCTTCTGCCAGGCGCTTCCCGGCCCCCGTATGCATCCCGTCTTTCAACAGAAGCAGTTTTTCGTAAAAATGGTTGATGGTGGGGCTGTCGGATTTTTTATATTCCTCTTTACTCATTTCGAGTTTTGGGGGGATTTCCGGGTCATACAGGGCACGGTTGCTGAAGCCTCCGTAATTAAAAGCCCGCGCAATGCCTATTGCACCCATGGCATCGAGCCGGTCTGCATCCTGCACCACCCGGAGCTCCAGGGAATTAAAGCCTTGTTTCCGGGGTTTGGACAGGCTGTTTTTAAAAGAGCAGTTTTCCACGATCTTTACTACATGATTTCGGGTAGCGGGAGGCACCTTAATGGATTTCATAAATACCCTGGCCTTTCTGGGCCCTATATGTTCATCCCCGCCGTGGAATTTTGCGTCGGCCACATCGTGCAGCAGGGCTCCCAGGCTAACTACCAGCACATTCACATCTTCATCCTTCGCAATAAGCAGGGTATTCTTAAAGACCCTCCGGGTGTGGAACCAGTCGTGCCCCCCCTCGGCATCTTTAAGGCTTTCCTTTATATAGGCTATTGTTTTTTCTACCAGGGCGGCGTCTGTCATGGCTATACCTTTATTCCGTTTTTTATCTGTTCTTCAAGCCGGGCTATAAGCGCATCCGCATCCCCGCTGTTTTCAAGGGGCTCGTGCACTTCAAATTTCAGGTGCTGCCCGATACCATAGGGAAATTTACCCCAGCGCATAAGTTTCCAGGAATTATTAATGCTGATGCCAGCCAGCAGCGCAGAAGGCGCGTTTTTTATCAGGATCTTCAGCCCGAGCGGCTGAAATTTCTTTGGATGTCCGTTGTGGCTTCTCGTCCCCTCCGGAAAGATCACTGCAGTCCGCTTATTTGCTTCTATATAACGGCCAAGTTTGGTGATCTCAACAAGCGCCTGTTTACTGTCTTTTCGGTTGATAAGGGCAGAGCCCCCGTGCCGCAGGTTGTATGAGACGCTTGGGATGCCCTTGCCCAGCTCTATTTTACTTACAAACTTGGGGTGATACCTGCGCATATACCATATTATGGGCGGAATATCGAACATGCTCTGATGGTTCGAAACCAGGATCAATGGCCTTCCGGCCGGGATCTTATGAGGGTTCTTAAAGGAATAGCGGGTTCCCAGCAGCAGCGTACATCCCATAATACCCAGGTTAAGGAAACTCACACTCTGCTTGTGGGCATCATAGCCGAGTACGTTCAGACAGAACCACTGAATAGGTTGGAAGATAACCAATAGCAGGCCAAAGCATATAAAGAACAGCATGTTCAAAGGATAGGCGAGTAGTTTCCTCATACCGCAAAAATAAAAAAACCGCTCCTTACGAACGGTTTTTAAAAGTCATTTCTTGAGCCGGTTAAACCCGGGGGACCCGATTAACAGAATTCGTTGTACGCTTCTCTGAGGTTTTCCGCTATCAGTTCGGCAGGTCGCCCTTCAATATGGTGGCGTTCAATCATATGAACCAGTTCCCCGTCTTTAAACAGGGCCATGCTGGGCGATGACGGAGGGAAGGGTACCATAAGGTTCCGTGCGGCATTCACCGCTTCGGTATCCACTCCTGCAAAAACAGTAACAAGGTGGTCTGGTTTTTTGGCGTTCTGCAAACTGAGCTTTGCACCGGGCCTTGCATTGGCTGCAGCACAGCCGCAGACCGAGTTTACCACCACCAGGGTAGTCCCTTCCTGGTTTATGGCCGCCTCAACTGATTCGGCCGTATATAATTCTTCGAACCCGACAGTTGCCAGGTCTTCTCTCATAGGTTTAACTAATTCCGCAGGATACATATGTTTGTTTTTTTAAATCATTACAGGCTACAAAGATAACTATTTTAAGCCATTCCTCATAAAGCGTCTACATCCCTTATGGCCTGGCCCCGTTTCAATGGGTTTGTCCTATCTTTGCCAAAATTTTTGAACGCTTATGATCAAATGGATTGCCGCTATCCTGGGATACTTCGTCT
>CAYSVQ010000171.1:0-12993 GCA_964434565.1 uncultured Flavobacteriaceae bacterium
TCGGATGTAACTCCAGGGCGGTCTTGGGATCCCCTACCCTGTGCTGGTAATCCTCTGGATCGTGACCGCCGTAAAAGGTAAAAAATCCCTTGCCCTTTATGCCATGGATGTAACGCGCTTCCCCGTTCAGTTTATTCTCGCCCAGCACCATCACGGTAGGCTTCACTTCGCTTCGCGTAAAAGCTGTTGTTTGCCCCATGAATCCTTTTACCAGGGCGGTATGGTTCTGGCATAGCATGGTAGGGACAGGGTCCCACTTGGCCGAGAAATCCATCAGCGAAAAGTAATCAGATTCCCGGGGGACATCATTTCGGTCAGGGGTGGTATCTATTGACGAAAACTCATAACGCAGGGGGTTTCTTTCAAGGGTAAAGTTCGTAAAGGCGAAGGTCTTTGAATAATCAAGCCGGCTCTGGTAATTCGGGTCCGAGGGATCCCCATCGAACATCGGTTCGCAAATATCCACGCCTTCTGCTGCAAGGGCGATATCAAAACTGTCTGTGGCCGAACACATGGCAAACATAAATCCGCCACCAATAACATAATTCCTGATTTTTATGGCCACTGCCAGTTTCTCTTCGGATACCTTATCGAATCCCAGCTCGGCTGCGAGCGACTCTGCCTGCTGCTTGCCTTCAATATACCAGGGTGCAGCGCGGTAGGCTGCGTAAAACTTGCCATACTGCCCGGTAAAGTCTTCATGGTGCAGATGTAGCCAGTCGTAAAGCAGGAGCTTATCTTCCAGGACTTCCCGGTCATATATACTAACATATGGAATCTCGGCATAGGTAAGCACCATGGTAACGGCATCGTCCCATGGCTGATTTTCCTGGGGTGCATACACCGCAATCTTTGGTGCCTTTTCCAGGATAACCGCCTCCTGATTCCGGGCCGGACTGCTTATATCTTCCAGGATCGCCTGTGCCTGCCCATCGGAAAGAATCTCGAACGATACCCCGCGGATCAGGCATTCCTGCCGTATGCTTTCACCATCCGGCAGCAGGAAGGAGCCGCCCCTGTAATTCAGCAGCCAATGTACTTTTTGTTGTTTTGAAAGCACCCAATAGGTTATCCCATAGGCCTTAAGGTGGTTTTTCTGGCCCCCGGCATCCATGGGAATCAAAATGGAGGATGCGAATCCGGGCAGGCTCATGGCACAAAGGAACAGGAAAACCAGCGGCTTAAAAACAGCCGTGTTATGGCGTGGCCCGGGTAAGGAAGAGAATTGGAAATTTTGGTTTAAGAAAGAAACTGCTGCATCAAAAAGGCACGTCATTGTCATCCGGGTCTGGATCGGGAAGGTCGTTCATGGAACTGCCAAAAGCCTGGCCGGCATCCGGAAGTTTTCTGGTCATAAACGGGTTATCCCCATCGTTGTTCATCTTTGATTGAAACTCAAACGGAGAATCAAAGTCATCCAAGTTATCAAATTTACCCAGCTGGGCAATGAACTTTAACCTAATATTATCGAGGCCGCCATTCCTGTGTTTGGCTACAATAAACTCCGCCTGGCCCTGGGTGGGGGTGCGTTCCTCGTCGTCCCACTCATCAATTTTGTAGTACTCCGGCCTGTAGATAAAGGAAACAATATCGGCATCCTGTTCTATGGCGCCCGATTCCCTGAGGTCTGATAGGATAGGGCGTTTACTGCCTCCCCTTGTTTCCACGGCCCTCGACAACTGGGAAAGGGCAATTACAGGGATGTTCAATTCCTTGGCAAGTGCCTTGAGATTACGGGAAATCGTGGAGATTTCCTGTTCCCTGTTGCCACCCTTCTGGCTGCCTCCGGCCGTCATCAGCTGAAGGTAGTCCAGTACGATCAGTTGAATTTTATGCTGGGATGCCAGGCGGCGTGCCTTTGCCCGGAGGTCGAAGATTGACAGGGAGGGCGTATCATCTATAAAAAGCGGGGCTTTTTCCAGGGCTTTAACTTTTACGTTCAGCTGCTCCCATTCGTGTTTTTCGAGGCGGCCGGTACGCAGTTTTTCTGAAGGCAGACCGGTTTCAGAAGAGATAAGCCGGGTTATCAGCTGTACCGACGACATTTCAAGGGAAAAGAAAGCCACGGGGATGTTGGAGTTCACCGCTATGTTCCTTGCCATGGAGAGGGTCAGCGCGGTTTTACCCATCCCGGGGCGTGCCGCGATAATGATCAGGTCACTTGGTTGCCATCCGGAGGTGAGTTTATCAACCTTGTCGAAACCGGAAGGGATACCACTGAGGCCGTCCTTATTGGAGATTTCCTCGATTTTTTTCTTTGCCTGGATAACCAGGTTCTGGGCAGTTTCAGCCGAACGTTTAAGGTTGCCCTGGGTAACATCGTACAATTTGGCTTCCGCATTGTCGAGCAGGTCAAAAACATCGGTTCCTTCATCATAGGCTTCCTCAATAATCTCGTTGGAGATCTTGATCAGGCTGCGCTGGATATATTTCTGGAGGATAATGCGGGCATGGAACTCGATATGGGCCGAGGAAGCCACTTTTTGGGTAAGCTTAATCAGATAAAAATCGCCCCCAACCAGCTCGAGGCGCCCATCGCGCTTTAATTGGGCGGAAACGGTTAATAAATCCACCGGTTCCGAAGATTCGAACAACTTGAAGATAGCTTCGTAAATATACTGATGCGAGTCCCTGTAAAAAACATCGGGATGAAGGATGTCTATAACTTCATCCACCCCCTTCTTGTCAATAAGCATGGCGCCAAGGACAACCTCCTCTAAATCAACGGCTTGAGGTGGTATTTTGCCTTTCTCCAGATTAATGACTGTGGCTTTGCCAATACTGCGGCTTAGGATAGGGGTGGGCTTCTCCATGGGCATAAAAATATAGAATTAACCTTTAGTTAACTTGAAAAACAAGGTAGACGATATCCACCATTGATTAACAATATTACTGTTAATAAGTTACAAAAAGGTGTTGATAAACTAAAATATATAAGGAAACTCCCCGCAGGAATTTTGGGAGCGTATGAAATTCACTGTTTAACCGTTAAATACTCCCATCTGGGAATATTTATCCATACGGGATTCAACAAGTTCTTTTGGTGATAACTTTTTAAGCTCTTCGTAGGTCTTTGCTATTTTATTTTTGACGATTTCAAAGGCCTTTTCCCGGTTGCTGTGAGCCCCTCCGGATGGTTCCCGGACTATCTCGTCTATCAGTTTCAATTTTTTCATATCGCTAGCAGTAAGCTTCAGGGCTTCGGCTGCCTGCTCCTTAAATTCCCAGCTGCGCCAGAGGATGGAGGAACAGGATTCGGGGGAGATTACCGAATACCAGGTATTCTCCAGCATCAGCACCCGGTCGCCCACGCCAATCCCCAGGGCACCCCCGGAAGCTCCTTCCCCGATGATAACCACAATGATCGGGACCTTCAGCCTTGTCATTTCAAGAATATTCCGGGCAATGGCTTCCCCCTGGCCGCGTTCCTCGGCCTCAATGCCGGGGTGGGCACCGGGGGTATCTATAAGGCTTACCACCGGCAGGCCGAACTTCTCGGCCGACTTCATAAGCCGCAGTGCCTTACGGTAGCCTTCGGGGTTGGCCATCCCGAAATTGCGGTACTGCCTGGTTTTGGTATTATATCCCTTTTGCTGGCCAATAAACATATAACTCTGGTCGCCGATTTTTCCGAGGCCGCCTATCATCGCTTTATCATCGCGTACATTCCTGTCGCCATGCAATTCCAGAAAGGTTTCCCCGCAAATCGCACGGATATAGTCGAGGGTGTAAGGCCTGTTTGGGTGTCTTGACAGCTGCACCCTTTGCCATGCGCTCAGGTTCCTGTAAATCTCCTTTCTGGTTTCTTCCAGTTTCTTTTCGATCTGTTTGCAGGTCCCCGTAACGTCTACATCGCTCTCCTCCCCTATAACCTGACATTTCTCCAATTGTTCTTCCAATTCCTTAATCGGAAGTTCAAAATCCAAATACTCCATATGTGTTTCGGTTTAGTTTGTAACAGCAGACAAATATAGAATTTTATACCCGCTTTAATGACAAAAATAATCAAAAGGCGGGAGGCCATATGGTTGTGCAGCCCTGCCTTTTTTGAAGCTCCCTGTAGCATGGGCCATCAGTGTCTGGCAGTTTTGAGCAGGTACAGGCCCAGGATCCCGAAAAGCAGATTGGGGATTAAAACAGCCATAAGGGGCGAAAACCCCGATTGCTCTGCCAGGGTGCCAAACACCTTGTCGAAGAAAATGAATATAAAGGCGACCCCCATCCCGAAAGCCAGGTTGACCCCCATGCCGCCACGGCGCTTTGCAGAGGATACGGCCACGCCGATGATGGTGAGGATAAAAGCCGTAACGGGCAATGCCCACCGCTTGTACTTTACCAGGATGTAGGCGTTGATGTTGGAAGCCCCTTTCCTTCTCTGGGTTTTTATAAACTCATTGAGTTCGAACAGGTTCTTGGTCTCCGCTATATAGGATACGGGGGTAAGATCGTCTATCTGGAAAGCGAAGAGCGTATCGAGCCTCCTTTTGGTCTCCACGATCTCGGCATCCGGGCGTATCTTCCTTTTCCTGTAAGTTGTAAGACGGTAAACACTGTCTTTGGGCACCCAGCGGATATTGGCCGCCGAAATTTTATAGTCCAGCTTGTTCTCCTCGTTAAAATGCTCAAAGGTAAAATTGTAGCCTATCTGCCGCGCAGGGTCAAAACTGCTGACATAGATAAAATCATTTTCATTAAGCTGGTTAAAAATGTTGCTGGTTACCCGGTCCTGTTTCCCTTTCTTGAGGTATTTAAATTTAAATTCATTGTAGCCCTTGCTGGCATTGGGCACGATAAACATCCCCATAAAAAACATCAGCACAGCAATAATACCAGCCCCGATCCAATAAGGTTTAAGAAAACGCCTGAAAGATACCCCCGAGCTGAGGATGGCGATGATCTCTGTATTGTTCGCCAGTTTCGAGGTAAAGAAAATAATAGAGAGGAAGAGGAAAATAGGAAATAGCAGGCTGCCTATGTAGATTGTGAAATTGAGGTAATACATCAGGATCTCATCCAACGGGGCCTCATTATCTATCATCTTCCCTATCTGTTCGGCAAGGTTAAGCATGATCCCGATTGGGATAAAGAGGATAAGCATCAGGGCGAAGGTGAGCAGGTACCTCTTTAATATGTATCTGTCTATTATGGTCACATCAGAGCCTTTTATCCATTTGGGAAACCATTTGTTGTTTCCAGGTACTGAAATCCCCTGCTAAAATATGCTTTCTGGCCTCCCTTACCAACCACATATAGAAACCCAGGTTATGAATGGTTGCTATCTGCTTTCCAAGATATTCGTTGGCAGCAAAGAGGTGCCTGAGATATGCCCTGCTGTATTCCCTGTCGACAAAGGTAGTACCCCCGGGGTCAAGGGGTGAAAAATCGTCTTCCCATTTTTTGTTCTTTATATTGATGGTCCCGTGGGCGGTAAACAGCATCCCGTTCCGCGCATTACGGGTAGGCATCACACAATCAAACATATCTACCCCGAGGGCGATATTCTCCAAAATATTCACCGGGGTCCCCACCCCCATCAGATACCGTGGCCTGTCGGCAGGCAGGATATTGCAAACCGTTTCGGCCATGGCATACATTTCATCTGCCGGCTCCCCTACCGAGAGGCCGCCTATGGCATTCCCGTCAGCCCCACAGCCCGCGATATATTCGGCCGACTGTATCCTGAGGTCCTTGTAAACGGAACCCTGAACAATAGGGAAAAATAGCTGGTTAAAGCCGTATTTAGGCGGGGATATATCCAGTTGGGCCATGCAGCGGTTGAGCCACCTGTGGGTAAGCTGCATGGAGCTTTTCGCATAATTGTATTCGCAGGGATAAGGGGTACATTCGTCAAAAGCCATGATGATGTCTGCCCCAATGCTCCGCTGAATATCCATGACATTTTCGGGGGTGAAAACATGGAGCGACCCGTCGATGTGCGATTTAAACTTAACCCCTTCTTCCCGTATCTTCCTGTTCGCCGCCAGCGAATATACCTGGTAACCGCCGCTGTCTGTGAGCAACGCCCGGTCCCAGCCCATGAATCTATGAAGGCCGCCGGCTTGTTCCATGATTGGGATCCCCGGCCTGAGGAACAGGTGATATGTGTTCCCCAGGATGATATCGGGGTTAATATCCTCCCTCAACTCCCGCTGGTGCACACCCTTCACGGATGCTGCAGTGCCAACAGGCATAAAAACAGGGGTTTCAATAGTTCCGTGGTCTGTTAACAGAGTTGCTGCCCTTGCACTGGAGCCGGGATCGGTATGTTGGAGTTTAAACTTCAAATCGTTTAATACAGGGGCAAAGATAGCCAAGACCGGGGCATTATTTCCCTAACAAAAAAATAAAGTTTGACCCGGTTTTCGTTGACAAATAATAATAACTGGCCTTGTAGAACCAAAAGATAGCCACTACCTTTGGCGTTTAACCATTAACCCCCCTGCACATGCAGAAAATACAAGACTTACAGGACCTGGTCATTCAGGTACGCCGCGACATATTGCGGATGGTACACAAGGTAAATTCGGGCCATCCCGGGGGCTCTCTTGGCTGTACGGAATTTATGGTCTCCCTCTTCTTCAGGATCATGGAACTTAAAAAGGGATTTGATATGGATGGAAAAGACGAAGACCTATTTTTCCTGTCGAATGGCCATATCTCGCCCGTATATTATAGTGTCCTTAGCAGGCGGGGGTATTTCCCTCCTGAAGAACTCAGCACTTTCAGGCATATCAACTCAAGGCTGCAGGGCCACCCGGCCACCCACGAAGGTCTTCCGGGAATCCGGATCGCTTCCGGTTCGCTGGGGCAAGGCATGTCTGTGGCGATAGGGTCGGCCCTCGCAAAAAAGCTGAACAAAGACCCGCATCTTGTCTTCAGCCTTCACGGCGACGGGGAGTTGCAGGAAGGGCAGAATTGGGAAGCCATCATGTTTGCTGCCGGGAATAAGGTAGACAACCTTATCTCAACCATAGACAGGAACGGCCAACAGATCGACGGGCCAACGGAAACCGTATTGCCAATGGGGGATGTAGCGGCCAAATTCAAGGCCTTCGGCTGGGATGTCATCGAACTTGAAGATGGCAATAACCTGGAAAGGATCATCGAAACCCTTGAGGAAGCCAAATCCAGGACCGGCAAGGGAAAACCCGTATGCATAATCATGCATACTGAAATGGGCAACGGGGTGGATTTTATGATGCATACCCATGCCTGGCATGGGAAGGCCCCCAACGATGAGCAACTGGAACTTGCCCTGAACCAGAACCCGGAGACCCTGGGCGATTATTAACCCCCGAAATTTAGCAATACAGCATGAAAAAATATACAGATCAAGGAAGTAAGGATACCCGAAGCGGATTTGGAGCAGGCATGACGGAACTGGGGAACACCAACCCCAAAGTTGTGGCGCTTTGTGCCGACCTGGTGGCATCCCTAAAAATCCAACCGTTTATAGACGCCCACCCGGAGCGCTTTTTCCAGGTAGGCATCGCGGAGGCCAATATGATGGGGATAGCCGCAGGCCTTACTATAGGAGGGTACATCCCTTATACCAGTACCTTCGCAAATTTCTCGACCGGCCGGGTTTACGACCAGATCAGGCAATCCATTGCCTATTCGGACAAGAACGTTAAAATATGCGCCTCCCATGCGGGAGTTACCCTCGGAGAAGACGGGGCAACCCATCAGATCCTCGAAGACCTGGGCCTTATGAAAATGTTGCCCGGGATGACGGTCATCAACCCCTGTGATTTTAACCAGACCAAAGCGGCTACCATTGCCATCTCCAAACACAAGGGGCCCGTATACCTCCGGTTCGGCAGGCCCGTAGTGCCGAATTTTACACCGGCAGACCAGGATTTCAAAATAGGGAAGGCTGTACAGCTTACGGAAGGTAAAGATGTTACCATAGTGGCCACCGGCCACCTCGTGTGGCAGGCCCTCCTGGCCGCGGAGAACCTCGAAAACCAGGGGATCTCCGCGGAGGTGATCAATATACATACCATTAAACCGCTGGATGAGGAAGCATTGGTTAAATCAGTGAAGAAGACCGGCTGTGTGGTAAGCGCGGAAGAACACAATTACCTGGGCGGGCTTGGCGAAAGTATTGCCCGTACCCTTGCCAGCCATCACCCGGCACCACAGGAATTTGTAGCTACCCAGGATACGTTTGGCGAAAGCGGCACCCCGGAGCAACTCATGGAGAAATACGGATTAAACAATAAAGC
Organism: uncultured Flavobacteriaceae bacterium; assembly: GCA_964434565.1. GTDB lineage: Bacteria > Bacteroidota > Bacteroidia > Flavobacteriales > Flavobacteriaceae > Zeaxanthinibacter. The sequence goes on from CAYSVQ010000171.1 coordinate 8,229, forward strand.
CATAGAGCAGGCCGTTGTAGATGTGTTAAAAAGAAAGGCATAAAAGCAAACATTCCAATGCGGGTTTTGCTATCATTATGCTCCATAAAAGAACACACCATGAAAAGAACACTGCTTACCCTGGCCCTTGCCATGCTTGGTACCGGCCTCTACGCACAAACCGGCCCCGCCTTCGGGATCAAAGCCGGACTTAATTATAACGCGAACGGAGACTATTTTGAATCCGCGGAAAGCGCAGCCCAGAATCCTGACAGGAATGTCGGGTATCACCTTGGGGTTTTCGGGAAACTCGGCAACAGGGTTTACCTGAGGCCTGAACTTGTTTACACCAGGACGAAATCGGATTATGACGACGGGGATTTTAAAATGAGCAAACTGGACCTTCCCGTTTTGGTGGGTGGCAAGATCATCGGTCCCCTGCATATATTTGCGGGCCCTGCCTTCCAGTATATCCTGGACACCGAATTTGAAGGGGTCAGCATAGATGATGTCGATAGTGACTTCACAGTGGGCCTTAATATCGGCGCCGGGCTAAACCTGGGCCGCTTTGGGGTGGACCTTCGTTATGAACGCGGGTTCAGCGACAATGAGGCAACTTTTATCAATACGAACATCACCAATGTGGAGGCCGACAGAATAGATACCAGACCAGACCAGTTGATCCTGAGTTTGTCTCTCGCCTTATAATCTGAAGCAAAAAACGCATAAAAAGAAAAAGCCCTGACAAAATCAGGGCTTTCTTTATTGCTGTCTCCGGGCATACATCAGGGGGTATCCTTGTCTAGATAGTCCGGAACCCCGTCATTGTCGGCATCCGGAAATGGAAGGATCAGGTTGCCGTCTTCATCCAGGTTGATTTCATCTCTGGTGAGTACCCCGTCACCATCATCGTCTGGATCCAGGAAATTCATAAATCTCAGGAAGGAACCGGAGGCGCGTTCCTGTTCTTCATCGGTATTGTCGTTATACAGGTAGCCATCGCCGTTCACATCTTCCAGGATGGATGGGATGCCATCTCCGTCGTGGTCCGTTGTTTTCATGGTAAATAGATCTATTGTGAAGATCAATGGGCTATAGGCAGGGATCACACCCTGGGCGGCATTGAAAAAACCGAGTCCGGAAGGCATGATGATCATCCCAATACCGTAATCCTCCACTGTAAAGGTACCATCGGGGTTTTCCACCACATTCCCCCCGGTCTTTAATGCCGGCATCCCTTCCGTAAAGCCGCGGGCGCCTTGCTGAGGCCCCTGTATGGCTGCCAGGTCGAACCAGGTAGGTACGTTAAAGGAACCATCGAATTCTGTCCCGTCAAGCAGGGAGCCCCGGTACCTAACATAGGCCGAGTCAGCAATGGTGGGGCTGGGCCCTATGCCTTCCCGTACCACCAGGTAATAAAGTTTATGGTTTGCGGTTTCCTCCTGGCTGAGTCCGAATTCGTCGGAGGATATGGAAAACGTTTTGGATTTTAAATCCGCATCATCAGAAAGCGGCGTCTTCCCTGCGTTCTCGCCGGCGATCGTATCGAGCCGTATTTTGAAATCGAAGCCAGCTGGCGGGTTTTGAAACTCTTCGTAGTTGTAAAAATGGGTTTCCAGGTATTCCTGGATAGCAGCTTCATCTTCCAGGGCTACTTCCGAGAGCGAGCGGGGCGGTATCCGGACCACATCGTCTCCATCATCTTTTTTACAGGCAGCTATTGTTAGGAAGGCGGCTAAAAAAAAAAAGAACTTTGGCATCTGCATGGATTATCAATTAAAGGGGGCAAGATACAATTTTCCCCTATTTTTGCTGAGGTCATTAACAAAGTTTTTAAGAGTTCATGCGTATCGACAAGTACTTGTGGTGTACCCGCTATTTTAAAACCAGGAACCTGGCATCGGGGGCCTGCAGGAAAGGCCATGTAAAAGTGAACGGGCAGGCGGTAAAACCTTCCCGTGAAGTGTACCCCCAGGATAAGATCGAACTAAGGAAGGAGCAGATTAATTACGAAATCCGGGTACTGGACCTGCCCAGCAGCCGTGTAGGGGCAAAGTTGGTAAACCTTTACCGCGAAGACAACACCCCCGCCTCGGCCTTCGAACACAACGAGTTGCTACGTCAGACAAAGGAATATTACCGGAAAAAAGGGAGTGGCCGGCCTACCAAAAAAGACCGGCGGGATCTTGAAGGCTATGTAGGGGATGACGATTAAGTAGGCAGTGGCAGTAGGCAGAACCCTGCAATAAACAATTATCAATTATCAATTATCAATAGGCAATTTTTGCTTTTGATTTTGTAATTGAATTTGAATTTTAACCGCCAGCTCTTTTTATCTTTAAGAATTAAAATAAACCTCCATGCAGCACAGGATCCTATCTCACCGCCAGATACAGTACAAGATTGAACGGATTGCCTACCAGATCTACGAGGCTAACGTAGACGAAAAACAGCTGGTGATTGCCGGGATTCACGGGGGCGGACTGAAGTTTGCGAAGAAAATCCGGCAGGTGCTTCAAAAGATCACAGGGGCCGAGATCATCCTCTGCAAAGTGTTTATGGATAAAAAGGACCCTATTAAAAGCGGGGTAAGTACATCCATCCCCGAAGAGGCCTACAGCAACAAATCGGTGGTATTGGTAGACGATGTCCTCAATTCGGGGACAACGCTGATCTACGGGGTGCACCACTTTTTAAGAACCCCGCTGAAGCAACTCAAGACGGCGGTCCTGGTAAATCGCAACCACAAAAAATACCCGGTTAAGGCTGATTACAAGGGGATCTCTCTCTCTACTTCCCTGCAGGAGCACATTACGGTGGCATTCGAGCCTAAGAATGACGCGGTTTATTTAAACTAGTGCATTTTCAATTTCTGCAGCCACGGAAGTGGCATCCTGTCCGCCGGCATCAATGGTGTGGGCGGCCATATTGTAAAAGTTGCTCCTTTCGAACAGATGCTTTCCAATGAAAGTGGGTAATTCGCTATCGGAAATATCGCTGATGAGCGGGCGTTCGGCCTTTTCCCTGCTAAGGCGGTTAAGGAGTTCGGCTATGGGAAGCATGAGGTAGAAGGTGTTGGGTGTATGAGCCAGGAGGGTATCCATATTGCCGCTGTAACATGGGGTGCCCCCTCCCAGGGCGAGGACGGCATCGGCAGGATCCTGAAGCAGTTCCTTTAAAAATTCATGTTCCTTTTTCCGGAAGAACAGTTCGCCTTTTTCACTGAAAATGCGGGAAATGGGCATCTGAAGCTTGGCTTCAATATAGTGGTCCAGGTCCATGAAGGGCATGCCAAGTCGTTGTGCCAACACCTTCCCAACGGTAGATTTCCCGCTGCCCATATAACCCAGAAGAACGATCTTCATTACCTGCATTTTTGGTAAAAATGGAGTAAAATTTATGGATTTCAAAGAAAAGATAAAAATATGGGGGAATGGACTTGAAAAATTAATTATAGATAGTATATTTGCACCCTCCTTCGCAGCACCTCCGGGGCTGCATCGGACGGCCCGCCGAATTTAGCGGGCGCGCATGCCCTGATTTATATGACTTGGTAGCTCAGTTGGTAGAGCATCTCCCTTTTAAGGAGAGGGTCCCGGGTTCGAGCCCCGGCCAAGTCACTGGGTAACACCAAATTATTTCAATAAACCTGAAAGTCTCTGATTTTCAGGTTTTTGTATTTTTAAAGAATTCTTTTAAATAGATTTGAATTCAGCTCATTCGGTGTACAATTCGGTGTACACTTCCACTCAGGAAAAGTGTACACCGAATAAGTGTTAAATATTTGAATATCATACACTTATATCTACAAAAATTGTAGTTTAAAGGTGTTAAAAACACGAAGAATGAGAGCGCAATTCAAAGTATTGTTCTACCCCAGAAAATTCCTGGTAGACCTAAAAGGCCAAGTGTCTCTGTATATGCGGATTACGGTTGACACAGAGCGAGCTGAGTTCAGTGTAAAACGCAAAATTGACCCCGATTCCTGGAACTCTTTTCGGGCCAGGGTCCGAACTTCAGAACCCTTCGCCGAGGAAATCAACCGGTATTTGGACGAGCTCCAGGGGAGGGCATATCAAATCCATTCCTATTACGTGGTCAATAACAAATCCTACACCGCAAAAACCATCCGGGACAAGGTACAGGGAAAAGAATTTGACCGTTCCAAAATGATTTTGAAGCTCTATGACGAGCATAATGCCCAGCTGGAAGCCCTGGTGCCCGAAGAGCATTCTTATGGCAACTGGAGGCGCCATGTACGTTCCCGGGAACATTTGGCAAATTTTATTGAATCCGTCTATAAGCAACAGGACTATCCCCTTAAAAAAATAGACCTGGACTTCATCAACCGATTTGAGCATTTTCTAAAGACCCAACAGCTCGGGAACCACAATACGATTATGAAATATGTGGTGAATTTTAAGAAGATCACGCGGATGGCCTACGCGAACAACTGGATCAAACGGGACCCCTTCTTCCATTGGAAAGCGCACTGGAGGAGAACCGAGCGCGAATTCCTGAATGATTATGAACTCAATTTGCTTTTGGAAAAGGAATTTAGGATAGAACGCCTTTCCATGGTAAGGGACATCTTCCTATTCTCCTGTTTCACCGGCCTGGCCTATGTGGATGTGGCCAGACTTTCCAGAGATCACCTTGTTTTTGGAATGGACGGCCAGTAATTGATGAAGATTAATAGGGACAAAACCGATGCCCGGATCAGCATCCCGCTCCTCGCCCCTGACATTAAGATTCTTTCGAAGTATTCCTTTCATCCGGATAACAT
>CAYSVQ010000172.1:0-8146 GCA_964434565.1 uncultured Flavobacteriaceae bacterium
CTTAGTGGGGTTGCTGTACGGTCATATCCTCCAACCAGCTTGCCGATGAATTTGAAATACCGGGCGAGGGCAGACATTCCTATGCCACCGATCCCTATAAAATAGACGTTATGTATTTCCTTTAAATTCATTTAACCTGGCAATAATTTTTCGATTTCATCCACGATGCGCTCCGTTGCATCGGGAATGGCAAGATTCCTTATATTATTACCCAGCACCTTACGGCGTTTGGCAGACAGGAACAGGGATGAAAATTCCGATTCAAATCGGGGCTGAAGTTCCTTTTCCGCAAGCATCAGTGCAGCATCCATCTTAACCAGGGCCTCGGCATTTCTTGTCTGATGGTCTTCAGCTACATGCGGAGAAGGGATCAGGATTACAGGTTTACCCGCAAGGCATAATTCTGACACCGTACCTGCCCCAGCCCTGGATATGATTATATCTGCCACGGCATAGGCATAATCCATCCTGTTAACAAATTCATGAACTTTTACAGTGGCCGAGTTGTAAGTATTATAGCTGCTGTAGTACAGTTTACCACACTGCCAGATAAGCTGCACGCCCAGTCCGGCGAAAAAACCAAGTTCAGTAGCTACCAATTCATTGATACGCCTTGCTCCCAGGCTGCCGCCGAGCACCAGTAGCGTAGGCATGTTTGGATCCAGTCCGAAATAATCATAGGCTTCCCTTCTATTATCCAGCTCCTTAATAAGGTCGCTCCTAACCGGGTTGCCAGTTTTTACGATCTTCCCGGAGGGGAAGAACCTTTCCATCCCGTCATATGCCACACAAACCCGGGCTACTTTAGGCGCCAGCATCTTATTTGTTATCCCCGCATAGGAATTTTGCTCCTGAATGACACAGGGGATGCCTTTGCGGGCAGCCATATGTAATAAGGGCCCACTCGCAAACCCTCCGGTCCCGATTACCACATGCGGCTTAAACCTTTTTACTATTTTCGATGCATTGATCAAACTACTTATCAATTTTAAGGGAAACATTAAATTTCTCAGGCTGAGTTTACGCTGCAGCCCGCTTATCCATAATCCTTCTATTTCATAACCCGCCTGCGGTACCTTTTCCATCTCCATACGGTCCTTTGCCCCTACGAACAGTATTCCGGCTTCAGGTTGACGTTTCCTTATTTCATTGGCGATAGCCACTGCCGGATAAATATGTCCGCCCGTTCCACCACCTGAAAGTATAAACCTATAACTGCCCACTCAGTACCTCTAAAGGATTCGTGTCTTCTTCTCCTGTTTCCCGATGCTCCGCGACCATATCTTTTCTGCTGGCACTCAGGATAATTCCAATTGCCAGACAGGTCATCCAGATGGAGGTGCCTCCACTACTGATCAGTGGTAGGGTCTGGCCTGTAACAGGAAACAATTCAACCGCCACCGCCATATTGATCAGTGCCTGGAAAACTATTGGCAAGCCAACGCCTACCACCAGTAGTTTTCCGAATACTGTCTCGTTGGAATTGGCCACAACTACTATCCTGAATAACAACAACAGGTAAAAAAACATCAATACAAGCCCACCTACCAGACCATATTCCTCGATGATTATCGCATAGATAAAGTCTGATGAGCTTTGAGGTAAAAAATTCTTCATCACGCTCTTCCCTGCACCATTCCCCACAACTCCGCCACTGGCTATGGCGATTTTTGCTTTTTCAATCTGGTAATCACCCTCCGTATCGGCTGGGTCCCAGAAACTTTCGAGGCGGCTCATCCAGGTATCCACCCTGTTAGGGAAAGCATCGGGTATTGCCTTGGCCAGAACAATAAAAAGGAACAGACCAAGCATGCCTGCTACCGTCATACTCACCAGGTATCTGAGGGGATAGCCGCCAAGAAAACAGAGCAGCATCACCATAAAAAACAGAATTCCCGCGGTAGAAAAGTTGGCGGGGAGAATAAGGAGCATAACTATAAAGACAGGGCACCACAAGGGAAGGATACTTTCCCTGAAAGATATTTTCCTATCCTTCATCTTTGTAAGGTAGCGGGCTACATATATCATGATCACCACCCCCGCAAGGTTGGATGTCTGGAAGGAGATCCCTACCAATGGAAGACGAATCCACCGGCTGGCATTTGCACCTTCAATGGTTGTTCCCTGCGCCAGGGTATAAGCAAGCAAGAGAAAAACTATAGGCAAAGCAATCAGAGACAGGCCTTTAAAAAAATGGGTAGGTATCCGGTGTACCCCATAAATAATGCCGAATCCAAGGATCAATAGCATCCCGTGTTTCACCAGGTGACCCATGGTGGTCCCGTTTCCAACAACATAAACAAGGTTGCTGCTGGCGCTGTAAACCGGCAAAAAAGAGAATAAGGCCAGCAAGGCCACTACCGCCCAGATGGCTTTATCCCCCTTTATGTTCATTAGAAATCGGGTCACGTCTTATAGGTTCTTGATGGCTTCCTTAAATTGGTTGCCACGATCTTCGTAATTCTCAAACAGGTCGAAACTCGCGCAGGCCGGGGATAGCAAAACTGTGTCGCCCCTCTCGGCAATTTTATAGGCAACCTTTACAGCTTCACTCATGGCAAAGGTTTCCACTAAAAGGTCTACCACATTGGCAAAAGTTTCCTTGATCTTGCTGTTATCCATACCCAGGCAGATGATGGCCTTTACCTTCTCGCGAACCAGCGGCATCAGCACTTTGTAATCGTTGCCTTTATCCACACCGCCCACAATCCATACGGTAGGGGTATTCATACTGTCGAGAGCATAATAAGTTGCATTAACATTGGTTGCCTTGGAATCGTTAATGTACTGTACATGATGAATCTTCAAAACCTTCTCCAGCCTGTGCGGGGCCCCCTGAAAATTTTCAATGCTCTCCCGGATCGTTTCCTTGCGGATTCCCAGCAGTTTAGCTACCATAGCCGCAGCCATGGTGTTCTTTAGGTTGTGCTGGCCTTCAAGGGCTAACGCGTCATTTGTCATGCTAATCGTTTTTTGATTTGTTTGAATCATAATATTATTATCCTTCATCCAGGCCCCTTCTTCCAGTTGCTTTTCAATAGAAAAAGGCAGGGCATGGGATTTTGCAGGATATTGCTTCATGCTGCCGGCTATCACAGAATCATCAGCATCGTAAATAAGGTAATCCGATTCCTTTTGATTCTCCGCTATTCGGAATTTAGAAGCGATATACCTATTGAAATCGTATTCGTACCGATCCAGGTGATCTTCGGTGATATTTGTAATCACGGCTATATGAGGCCTGAAATCCCTTATCCCGTCTAATTGGAAACTGCTGATCTCCAATACATAATAGCTATAATCCGTTTCTGCCACCATACGTGCAAAACTGTCACCTATATTCCCCGCCATTCCTGCGTTCAGTCCGCCATTCCTAAGAATATGGTGGGTGAGCATGGTGGTGGTGGTTTTACCATTGCTGCCTGTGATCCCAATGATGGTAGCCGAGGTATAGCGTGATGCAAACTCAATCTCCGAAATTACGGGAACCGAGCGCCCGCCCAGCAACTGAAGAAGGGGAGCCTTATCCGGAATCCCTGGGCTTTTCATCACCAGGTCGGCATTCAATATGCGGGCCTCTGTATGCTTCCCTTCCTCCCATTCAATCCCATGATGTACAAGAACGTCTTTGTAATTTTGTTTCAGCATTCCGCGGTCCGATACGAAAACTTCATATCCCTTTTTCCTTCCGAGGATGGCTGTTCCCACTCCGCTCTCCCCGCCTCCCAGAATCACCAGCCGTTCCATTTATCGAACCTTAAGGGTAACTATGGTGATAATAGCCAGCAGTATGCCTATAATCCAGAAGCGGGTTACTATTTTACTTTCGTGGTAACCCTTTTTCTGATAGTGGTGATGCAGAGGTGCCATGAGGAAAATACGCCGGCCCTCCCCATACTTGTTCCTGGTATATTTGAAATAACTCACCTGTAGCATTACGGACAGCGATTCTGCGAAGAAGATCCCGCAGAGAACCGGGATGAGTAACTCCTTGCGGACAATAATTGCGATGACCGCTATAACCCCGCCAATGGTAAGGCTGCCTGTATCACCCATAAAAACCTGCGCCGGGTAGGCATTGTACCAAAGAAACCCCACCAGGGCTCCTACAAAGGCAGCACTAAAAACCACGAGTTCCTCAGACCTTGGAATAAAAAATATATCGAGGTAGTCGGAAAAAATGACGTTGCCCGATACCCATGCCAGGATGCCCAGCGCCAGGACTATTATAGCCGACGTCCCCGCTGCAAGCCCGTCGATGCCATCGGTAAGATTGGCTCCGTTTGAAACGGCGGTAACAATAAAAATTACTATGGGGATAAAAACCAGCCATGCATACGAGGCGGCACCCTCTCCTGCCCAACCGATCAGGTCGCTGTAATCGAGCTGGTTATTCTTAAAAAAAGGAACATTGGTCCTTACGGACTTTACTTCCTTCCCTTCAACCTGCTCTACCGTAAACCGTTCCGTGATACGAGATGAATTCTCTTCCTTCATGGTCACCCCCGGGTGGAAGTATAATGTAGCACCAACCATCAGTCCGAGGAATATCTGCCCCAGTATCTTAAACCGGCCTTTAAGTCCCTTTTTGTTCTTCTTGAAGATTTTAATGTAATCGTCGATGAAGCCAATACCACCCATCCAAATGGTAGTAACTATCAACAGGAGCACATAGATATTGTCTAGTCTTGAGAATAGAAGTACAGGGATGAGGGTCGACAGAATGATAATGATCCCGCCCATCGTTGGAGTTCCGGCTTTTTGTTCCTGCCCTTCCAGCCCCAGATCCCGTACAGATTCTCCTATTTGTTTCCTTTTCAGAAAGACAATTATCCGCTTGCCGAATGCCGTTGCCAGGATGAGGGACAGCAATACTGCCATGGCAGCCCTGAACGTTAGGAACTGGAACAAGGTAGCTCCGGGGAACTGGTATTGCTTCTCTAAGTATTCAAAAAGGTAATACAGCATAAAAATTGATTATCCCAAAGGTTATTTCACCTTCTGTAATTTCATTTCTCCAACTCTGCCAGGATCTCCTTCACGATCATAAAATCGTCGAAGGCCACGCGCTGGCCCTGGCTTTCCTGATAAGCTTCGTGTCCTTTGCCGGCTACCAGGATAATATCGTTTGCTACGGCCAGCTGGCAAGCTGTCCTGATTGCCTGCTTTCTGTTTTCTATAGACAAAACTCTTTTAAAATGCTGGGGCTCCACCCCCGCCTCCATCTCTTCAATAATGGTGATCGGCGATTCTGAGCGTGGGTTATCGGATGTAAATATTGCCCTGCTGCTATAGGCCGATGCGATATGACCCATTACCGGACGCTTAGACTTGTCACGATCACCACCGCACCCCACTACGGTAATGACGTTTTCATTTTCAGTCCTCAACGTATTGATTGTATTCAATACATTTTTTAACGCGTCCGGCGTATGGGCATAATCAACAATTGCTGTTATATTGTTTTTTGAAATAAAATGCTGGAACCTGCCATCTACTGTTTTTAAATCACTGATAATGCGAAGGATCTCAAGTTTCTCGAGGCCCAGAAGATCTGCGGTTGCATAAATGGCCAGGATATTGTAAGCATTAAACTGCCCTATCAGTTTAGTCCATACTTCATTATCCGCAATTTTCAGCAGCTGGCCGCTGAACTGGCTTTCCATGACTTGTGCCTTGTAATCGGCATAGGTTTTCAGGCCGTATGTATACTTTCTTGCCCTGGTATTCTGCAACATAACCAGGCCGTTCTTATCGTCTATGTTCGAAAGGGCGAATGCCTTTTTTGTAAGGTCGTCGAATAATTTTTTCTTCGTATCCCTGTATTCGGTAAAGGTCTTGTGGTAATCCAGGTGGTCATGCGATAAATTGGTGAAGACCGCACCTTCAAAAGCCAGCCCATCGGTTCGTTTCTGTGCAATGCCATGCGAACTGACCTCCATAAAGCAGAATTCCACACCCGCCTCATTCATAAGGGCGAGGTGGCGGTTAATGGTCAAAGCATCAGGGGTAGTATGGCTGGTAGAATACTCCTTGTTATCGACCATTATGCGGATCGTTGAAATAAGGCCGACCTTATACCCTGCCTTCATGAAAAGTTGATACAAGAGGCTACTGATGGTAGTCTTTCCATTGGTCCCTGTTATCGCCACCAGTTTCAGGTTCCTGGATGGATTCCCGTAGAAATTGGATGCCATAATTGCCATGGCCTGATGACTGTCCTGAACCTCCGCATAGGTAACTTCGTTTATCATCTCGTCGGGCAACGCTTCGCAAACTATGGTATTTGCGCCGGACCTGATTGCCTGGTCTATATACTTGTGCCCGTCTGAGGCGGTGCCTTTGATAGCAACAAATACGTCATCCATCCCCACCGACCGGGAATCGAAACAGACGGTATTCACCATTTTGGCCGTAGATCCGCTTACAGCCGTGAGGCCTACACCATATAGTATGTCCTTTAATGATTTCATGAGAGTTCCAGGACTATTTTTTTTACTTTTCTCAGGTCTGTTCCCTGAGAGATAGATTGTTTTCGCACTTTTCCGTTCCCTATCACCTCCACCTCCAGGCCCAGGTTTTCCAGGAGCGAGATGGCATCCATGCCACTCATACCCTTAACATCAGGGACCTGTTCATATTTTTTCCGGGCATATGAGTAATACTGCTCAAATGCCTCCTCCAGTAACGGATTCTGCGGCTTCAGGCCTTTAACCTCATCGATCAGAGGATTATTGGCATATATCTTCCTGGCAACGGACTTAAACACCGGCCCCGATACATCGGCTCCGTAATAGCCCACACTTTTGTCTGGTTCATGGATCACCACAATGCAGGAATATTTTGGATCTTCAGCCGGAAAATACCCGGCAAAGGTGGAGATATAGGCAAGCTTATCACGATCCCGGGCCACATAGTTCTTTTGTGCGGTTCCGGTTTTGCCAGCCATGGAAAAATTTGGTGAGTAGAGACTGTGGCCGGTACCATGTGGTTTTTCAACCACATTGGTTAGCAGTTTCTTTACCTGGGCGGCCGTCTCTCTGGAACAAATGGCCGTGTTAAGTACCTCCTTACCGAAGCTGTGAATCGTCTGGTCCCATTCCCGAACTTCCTTGATTAGCCTCGGTCTCACCAATTCCCCGTCATTCGCGATGGCGTTATAGAAGGCCAGGGTCTGAAGCGGGGTTAGGGATACTTCATAACCATGAGACATCCAGGCCAGGGAGATACCGGACCAGCCTTTATCTCCCGGAAAACGGATCACCGGTGCGCCCTCGCCCTTAATTGGCATTCCCAATTCATTATTCAGGCCCATTCTCATCAGACGGGTTACATACCTGGCAGGTTGCTCCTTATAACTATTGTGAATCATCTTCGCAAAGGCTGTGTTGGATGAAACCTCGAAGGCCCTTGCCACCGATATTTCGCCATAACCCCCCTCCCTGGAGTCCCTTACTATCCTGTCGTACAACCGCCAGCGGCCATTCTCTGTATCTATAATAGTTGCTGTATCAACGACCTTGTCTTCGAGAGCGGCAACAAGCGACATGAGCTTGAATGTTGAGCCTGGTTCATGTGATTCTCCTATTGCATAGTTAAGCCTTTCATAATACTTGCCATCCTCAGTCCGTCCAAGATTTGAAATAGCCTTTATCTCCCCGCTGCCTGTTTCCATGACTATTACACAGCCATGGTCGGCCTTGTATTTTTCGAGTTGGCTTAAAAGGGCGTGGTGCGCAATATCCTGGATATTGATATCTATCGTAGATACCACATCATAACCGTCTTGCGGCTCTATTATATTATCTAATCCAATGGGTTTCCACTGCCCTTTCGCGATTTTTTGCTTGAGCCTTTTACCTTCAACCCCTCTCAGATACTGACCAAATGCACCTTCCAGGCCCACCCGGGTTGCATAACCGTTCTCATCGAACCTTTCATAGCCCACACTGCGCTCTGCGATTTTACCCAGGGGGTGTTCGCGCACCGTCTTTTGTTCTACGATGAGCCCCCCTCCATAGGGACCAAGGTTAAAGAGCGGAAAATGCTTGAGTTGCATATAGTCCGAATAGTCCAGGTTCCTGGCTATAAGCTCATAACGATGTGTGTTTGCACGGGCCTTCCTCAGTATTTGTTCATAATGGGA
>CAYSVQ010000173.1:0-29350 GCA_964434565.1 uncultured Flavobacteriaceae bacterium
TTACAGTTTCTTAAATACCATAAGTCATGAATACTATATCCCGAAGAAATTTCAATAAAAAGCTTAGCCGCGGATTGGGCGGGGCAGCATTATTAAGCAGTTTTCCGTGTGCTAAAACCTTTGGCAGGCAGGTGCAGGATAAAGAATCCCTGGGAATCGCCCTTGTGGGGCTTGGCAGTTATAGCACCAACCAGCTGGCACCGGCCCTTCAGGATACCAAATACTGCCACCTGGCAGGGGTGGTTACGGGCACCGTTTCCAAAGAGCATAAATGGGCGCAACAATATGAGATACCACAGGACAATATTTATAACTATGAAAACTTTGACAGGATTGCCGGAAACAGTGACATAGATATTGTGTACGTGGTGCTCCCTAACAGTATGCATGCCGAATTCTGTATCAGGGCCGCAAAGGCCGGCAAGCATGTGATCTGCGAAAAGCCCATGGCCATAAGTGTGGCGGAATGCGATGCCATTATTGATGCATGCGAAAAGGCGGGGGTAAAGCTCGCTGTTGGCTACAGGCTCCATTCCGAACCTTATACCCAGGAAGTAAAGCGCATAGTTCGGGAAAAATCATATGGAGAAGTCCGCTATGTTTCTGCGGACGCAGGCTATATTTCCGGGGGAAACCCTGACCAATGGCGGCTGAACATCAACCTTTCCGGAGGTGGGGCCCTGATGAATATGGGTGTCTATTCCATACAAAGCGTCATCTACGGAACCGGGAAGAACCCAACATCTGTACGGGCACAGGAATTCAGCACGCGACCGGAATATTTCAGGCAAACCGATGAGACCATCACCGCCCAGTTCGAATTCCCCGGGGGTACGGTAGGCCGGATGATGACCTCACACAATGCCAATGCAAACAGACTTTATGCCTCATGTGATAAAGGCTGGTTCGAATTGCAACCTGCCAACAACTATGGCCCCTTGCACGGCCGGACCTCTGATGGTGAACTTCAGTTTCCGCATGAAAGCCAGCAAAAATTGCAAATGGACGATTTCGCGAGGCATATCCTGCACGGCACTAAAAACCTTGCCCCGGGAGAAATGGGGAAACGTGATATGATCATTGTTGAGGCCATTTATAAGTCGATAGCGGAAGACGGTGCGGTAATCGGCCTTGACCTGGGAAATATGGGCCTTGTATAAGCCATTGAACCAGACCTCTGACGTTTCCGGATATCAGGCCATGACTAACATTGCAAAACTGAGAAAGGTGTATCAGCCTCCGGATTTCTTAAAATTAAAGGGTTCATCCTCATGGTCGTATAACAGCCATATTCTCGCGGTTTCCGTGGAGTCGAATATTCTGAATGCCGCGGCCCGGTTCAGCGCTACAGTTTCCAGAAACCCGTCGCGGGTATCTCCATGCCAGATCACTGCTATTTTGACGCGGTCTCTCAGCACTTCCGCGACTTTTTCTCCCAAAAAGAAAAGTTCCAGGGTAGGCAATTCGGTATAGGTAACGGCTACCACATCTACCATGATGCGATAAATCCCGCTTTCCTCACAGGCTGTACGGATGATATGAGGGTACCTGATAAAATCCCAATAATCATATTTCCCGGCTATGCGCATTACCAGGAATTCGTTTTTTGGCTCAAATGCATACCGGCTGCTCATAAACCTCTGGGATGATAACGGTAATACAGTCATGAAAAAACAAGGGGGGTATTAATTCTTACACTTTTAATTTACAAAATCGGGCTGAATAAATAATGCCTGTAAATAAAATTATTTACCGCTATCCCGACGGGCAGAAACCGTTGCTCTGAAACGGTTCCCGATTGGGTTTTTATAATAAGAAGCACCGGGCCTCCGCAGACTTATTCTGCCTGTGGAGTTACTGCAGGAAGGCTGCGACGCTCAGGACCATTTCTCGAATACGCCCAGCCCGAATAAGGCGAAATCGTACCTGACCGGGTCTTCAGCATCCCATTCTCGCAGTTGTTTGTCCAATTCCTGCACCGCCCTTGCATCGTTCTGCGGGCGCGTCAGGATGCCAAGTTTACGGGCTACATTTCCCGAATGCACATCAAGGGGGCAGGAGAGCTGTGCCGGCGAAAGCTGCTTCCAGATTCCAAAATCAACTCCTGCAGCCCCGTCGCGTACCATCCAGCGAAGGAACATATTAAGCCGTTTGGCCGCCGACCCCCGGCTTGGGTCGGGTAAATGTTTCGCGGACCTTGCCGGATAAGGGATTTCAAGAACTTCCTTCCGCAGGGCACTGATCGCCGGCTGGGTTGAAAGCGAAGTGGCATTGCGTGAAAAAACCCCCTCGAGCCCGCCTTTATGCATGTAGAGATGCTTTAAGGCTTTTATAAAGCAGATCAGGTCGGTTCCGTTAAAGGTGCGGTGTACAAAACTTTCAAGGGAAGGCAAATCCGAGGCTTCGTGCCGCATGATAAAGTCATAGGGCGCCATATCCATAAGCCGCATCATGTGCCCGGCATTTCTGATGATAGTCCTGCGGTTTCCCCAGGCTATCGTTGCGGTCAGAAAGCCGCTGATCTCTATGTCTTCCTTACGTGAAAAGAGGCGGGGTACCTGCAGGGGATCATCCTCCAGAAATTGTGGCCGGTTATATGCCGCAACCTTAGAATCCATAAAATCTTTCAGCTCATGGGGGTTCATGCGACGGGGATGTTCAAAAATTTAAAGACTAATACAGGCCCGATAAGGGCAAAGTTATAAAGAGCGTGTAAAAGGATGGCCCACAAAAGGCCGAAACGTACCCGTATGTATGCCAGAAAAACGCCCACACACAGTTGCGGAGCAACCAATATGGGGGATAGGAGCAAAACTTCCCTGCTCAGTTCGAAATTGGTAATATGGTAAAAGCCAAAAATCAGGGTAGATCCATATAAGAAGAAGGCGAAGTACCTGCTTTTCCTGAAGAAGATCAGTGGTCCTCGAAATATCAGCTCTTCCAGCAAGGGAGCAAGAATTACGGCTGCAAGAAAAACAAACCATAATGAATATTGCTCCAGGAGCAGGTCCATGGCATGTCGGCCCAGATCAAGCGAGCTGTGGCTTTCGAGTATCCCAATAAGCATTCCAAGTACGAGGCTGATAAGGAGCGACAGCACCAGTAGTTTTATTAAAACACCTATGCGATACTCCAAATTGAATTCCTCGTCTTCCTTATAAACGGGTTTCCTGAGAAATTGAAGTACATTTTGCAACATGGCTAAACTGTAATTAAGCCATCTACCATTGTTAGCTTCCTGTCGGCCATGGCGGCAAGTTCTTCGTTATGTGTTACTATAACAAAAGTCTGCCCGAATTCGTCGCGCAATTTAAAGAACAGCCGGTGCAGGGTATCCGCGGTTTCGGAATCCAGATTGCCGCTGGGCTCATCGGCAAGGATAACTGCCGGGTTATTAACAAGGGCGCGGGCAACGGCCACCCGCTGCTGTTCCCCCCCCGAAAGTTCCCCGGGTTTGTGGTGTACCCGGCTTTCGAGCCCCAGGAACCGCAGTAGTTCCAAAGCCCGGCTTTCGGCCTCCTTCCTGGGTGTTTTCCTTATAAAGGCCGGAATGCATACATTTTCAAAAGCAGTGAACTCCGGAAGCAGTTGGTGGAACTGGAAGATAAAACCAATATGCTCGTTCCGGAAGCGGGCAAGGTCCTTGCCACTGAGTTCATTGATGTTAACCCCGTTGATAAATAAGGTGCTTTCGGCATTATTTGACTGGGAATCCAGGGTGCCAAGAATTTGTAACAAAGTAGTTTTCCCTGCTCCCGATGCGCCCACTACAGACACCACTTCCCTTTTTTTTATATGAAGGCTAACTCCTTTTAATACCTGTAAATCGCCGTAATATTTCCGGATATTGGAAGCCTTTATCATCTGAAGTTTCTTGGTGGTGAAAGTAATGAATACCCCCAATACTTCAAAATCATTAAGGTAAACGTTGGGCAGGTGGCAGGGACAAGAATTTCCTGGCTTTGCTGTCAGAATCTGTCAATTATAAGTTAAATTGCCGATCTTTGATTTTGGAAGTGATTAGCTTTGTTTATTTTTTATACAAAATCGATGAACATTTTAAGTGACACAGAAAGCATGTCCCCTTATAAGTATCTGGAAGAATACAATATAGAGATCACCAATGAGGTGCGCGAGCATTTCGCCCGGATTATTGAAGATCTGGGAGAAGATGCTGCCCGCGATGGTTTGGTAAAAACACCGGAAAGGGCAGCCAAGGCCATGTTATTCCTCACGCAGGGATACAGACAGGATGCCGTGGAAATTCTGAAAAGCGCCATGTTTGCCGAGGACTATAACGAAATGGTTATTATAAAGGATATAGAGATATATTCGCTCTGTGAACATCATATCCTGCCATTCTTTGGCAAGGCGCATATTGCCTATATCCCGGATGGCAATATTGTAGGGCTTAGCAAGATACCCAGGGTGGTAGATGTCTTTTCCCGCCGGTTGCAGGTGCAGGAGCGCCTCACACATGACATCCTGGAATGCCTTAACAATACCCTGAAACCCAAGGGGGTGGCTGTTGTGATCGAAGCTTCGCATATGTGCATGATGATGCGTGGTGTGCAAAAGCAGAATTCGGTGACCACCACATCGGGATTCCGTGGCCAATTCGAAAAGATTGAGACCAGAAATGAATTCCTTAAACTGATAAGTTCTAAATTGTCATAAGATATTTTGTTAATTAGGTGGCCGCCCGGCACCCGCTTTTAATTATTTTATGCCAGATCACAATAATAAGTTTAGATACCTTCTTTTGGGCCTCCTCTTCGACCTGATGGGTATGCTTTCGTTTTTTATCCCGGGCATTGGGGAATTTTCAGATATTATCTGGGCACCGCTGGCAGGGTGGCTAATGACCAGGATGTATAAAGGGGTGGCAGGGAAAACGGCAGGGGTTATTACCTTCGTGGAAGAAATACTTCCGGGCATGGATATTATACCCACTTTTACGCTTATGTGGTTGTATACCTTTGTGCTAAATCGGGGTGCAGGCGCAAAAAGGCTGACCTCTGCCGGAGAATGATGGACAACGTAATTTTTAAGTATTTTTTCCGACCAATAAAGCGATGAACGATTATCTTCAAGCCTTTGTAAGTGCATTTGAATCCAACCTTAACTGGACCTGGAATTCGATTGTTTTCGAAGTTCCATGGTACACCAATTACTTCTGGGGGCTTATCCTTATTTCCCTTGTCATCTGGGGCCTGGAAATTACTTTTCCATGGAGGCGTAACCAGGGAGTCTTCCGCAAGGATTTCTGGTTGGATGCTTTCTATATACTCTTCAATTTTTTTATTTTCTCGGTTGCCATCAGCGGTTTTTACAAAATCACGGAGGTTTTGTTCAACGACCTTGGGATTGGAACTCAAAGCATGGCCCTGTTGCAGCTGTCTGACTTTCCTGCCTGGGCCCAGTTACTCATTTTCTTTGTGCTACTTGATTTTTTCCAGTGGATTACACATATCTTCCTCCACCGGGTAGACTTCCTCTGGCAATTTCACAAAATCCACCACAGTGTAAAGGAAATGGGCTTTGCCGCCCATTTCCGATACCACTGGATGGAAAATATCATATATAAACCCCTCAAGACATTGGGGGTGATGCTACTCGGAGGATTCGAACCCCAGCAGGCATTTATGGTGCATTTCGCAGCCATAACAATAGGGCATCTCAACCATTCCAATATTAAACTCACCTGGGGGCCCCTGAAGTATGTTTTCAATAATCCCGTTATGCATCTGTACCACCACGCCTATGTTTTGCCAAAGGGCAGGTACGGGGTTAACTTCGGAATAAGTCTCAGCCTGTGGGACTATCTTTTTGGCACACATTACATTCCTGAAACTGAAGGAAAAATCCCCCTGGGTTTTTCCGGCGACGATGAAATACCAGAGGGGTTTATCAAGCAGCAGCTATATGGTTTCAGGAAGAGGAAACCACCTCTTAAATCCCGACCGTAAGTCCCAGGCTGATGTTACGTCCTATATTGGCTATCCCGTCTGGTTTGAGACGTGAGAGGTGGGCGATATAAAACTTGTCGAGCAGGTTGTTGGCACTAAGCCGCACCCCAACTTCCAGATCCATTATCAGCAGTTGTCCGCCGAAACCCGCATTTAGCAGTGTATAGCCCGGGGTAGGGGTTTCGAAGTCGCTTACATTGTTCTGGTCGAAGACGGACTGAACCCCGACATAGGCATAACTGCCCTTCAACCCTTTGCCGGGATGGTCGAGCTCTACCCGGAATGTATTATTAAGGCTTACTGCAGGGATCAGGGGGAGGTTGCCACCTTCATCCAGTTCGCCCCTTACCGTTTGCAGGCTGCTTTCCAGGTGCATCCAGTCCAGTGGGTGGGGGTGTATATGCACCCCTATTTCCCCGCCGTAGAGGGCTGCGTCCTGCTGCAGGTAAAGAAAAACAGCATCACCTTCTATAATCTCGCCGTTCGGTTCCAGGTAGATATAGTTATTTACCTGATTGTAAAACCCGTTTATATAGAATTCAACATGTTCGTTTTTAAACTCCAGGGCGATATCGGTTTGAATGTTTTGTTCATTCTCGAGATCGGGGTTGCCAACTTCATATCTGTTGGTTCCTTCGTGCACCCCGTTTGATGTGAGTTCAGCCAGGTTGGGAGCCCGGAAGCCGGACGCTACATTTAACCTCCCGATTATATTTTTTCCGATATCGATCCGGTATCCCAGGGCAGCATTAAAGCTGTTGAAACTTCGGTCGAGAGCCGGGATAAACCCTTCCTCCCCCGGCTGCCCGGTCAGGGTGCTGTTAAGTGAACGGTGGTCGAACCTTAAGCCGAACTGCATATCGCTTTTATTAAAGTGGAGGTGCGAAGTAGCCAGAAGGCCTATGTCGCTGGTAGTGGCATCCGGAATAAGCACTTCTTCCCCGAAATTATCATTGGTCTGGCGCATTCCCTGTATACCGACAATGGTTTCGAGCTTTTCGGTCCTGGGTAAATGGTATTGCAGGTTATAATTTAACGTCTCGAGGTGCATATGGAGGGCCGGGCCTTCTTCTTCTTCTGCTGGTTCGGGCTCTGGTTCCTCTTCGTGCTCCTCAAATTCCTTCCGGTTGTTGAAGACATATCCGAAGGTGAGTTGCAGGCTGGAATTCCTGAAAAAGATATCCGTATCCGAACTAAGGATGTGATTGGTTATTTCCTGGTAGGGTAATTCCGGAGAGCGCTCGCTGGTTCGAACCCCGGAAGCTTCGGGAATACCAATATCCGAACTATTTAAATTATAACGGAGTTCGGTTTTCAATCTGTTATTTTGAAAGCCCACGCCGGATTTCAGGTCGTATTCCCTGAAGCGCGAATTGATGGTGTGAAGGCCATCGCCCCCTTCATAATCCGTATGTGAGGCCAGGGCACCCCTTAGGAGAAATTTGAATCGTTCACCGGAAGACTTGTATCCGGCGGTAGCGGATTGCCCCCGGGTATTGCTAAAATAATTCAGCCCTACATCCCCTTCAGCCTGACCTGCCATGGCAAACTTCTCCGGGTTAATATAGAGAACCCCTCCCAGGGCGTCAGAGCCATATAGCAGGGAGGCCGGCCCTTTAATTACTTCTACGCTCTCGATCCCCGCATCGTTCAGGCCCAGGCCGTGTTCATCTCCGAATTGCTGGTTTTCAAGCCTCACACCCTGGGTGTAAACCAATACCCGGTTGGCACTGAGGCCGCGGATCACAGGTTTACCAATACCAAGTCCTGTTGATACACTCTCCACACCGGGGATTTTGGTGATTCCATCGGCCAGGGTGATGCTCCCGGTTGCCCTGAGGTCGGCCAACCTTACATGCTCGACCTTCATAACGTTTTCGCGCTGTAGTTGATGAAAGGGAGTAGAAACAATGACTTCCTCCATTTCTATGGCACTGGGAAGCAACTGAATAGTAATTGCCGGCGAATTGGTGTCTGTAGTGATATTGGCCGAATAGGTTGTGTACCCCATATAGGATGCCACAAGTTTATAGGTCCCGAATGGGAGGTTCCTTATTTCGAACTTGCCCTCCGGATCGCTTACCGCTCCCCGCTCAAGCTGGGGGAGGTATATGGATACCTGCTCCAGCGCGTTTTGGTTTTCGGCATCCGTAACAACGCCTTTTAATGTATTTTGAGAGTGCCCGCTGTAAATACCAAGGACTGCCAGAATTATAAATGAATATAGTTTCATAACAAATATTTAAATAAGATGAATAGAATAAAAGACTTATCTGTTATGTAAGTAGGGGTGGCGCCCTAAGGCTGAAGTGAAGGAAAAAAAACTGGTTTAAAAAGTTATAGTGTGATATTTGAAAAACCGGGAATAGTTTTGGGATTATGATCCCGAAAGTAGGCGGGCTATGAAACAGGGGAGTGGTATTCTTGAATTTCTGAAACTCACAGTCGAATTCTGCCGTATGAAAATGCAGGCGGGCGTCATTCTTGCATTCCCTCTCCATATGTCCATGAAGGGCATGGCTAAGTTTCACCACCGACGGCAGGGCCATGCAAGCGAGCAAAACTGCTATTGCCAGTGAAAGACTTTTATTTGCGATTGTCCCCTTCAATGAATTTTAATTGTCCTGATTTCAGCGGTTAATTATAAAACCGAACCCCATTCGCTGCAACATTTTTTTTTCGAAGTTCCAGAAAAAACGAAACTGGCCGAATAACCAGCCATAAATCAATAAAAGTAACTGATAAATCGGGAATATAAAGAGGATCCGCAGCGACCAGTAAAGCCAGGGTCCCCACCATGAGCCGGAAAATACATCCTGCTCCATCCCCATATAAGTAAGCACAGGTTTTGCCAGATAGGCTGAAGATGAGCCGGTGATCCCAAAAACAATAATTATAAGCACCAGCTGCAGATTAGACGTAATGCCCCATCGGGATTTTAATTTATTCATGCCTTAAATCTTGGAGGCTAATATACCGCTTAAATTCTTGGCAAAAAAGGCCCGAGTCTTTGATTGTATTTTCGCTGGAAGTAAATGAAATAATTGTAAAGCTGGTAATTCACCTCGTAGCCGTAATCAACAAGCGGATCATAATTTATCTGCATCTCATACAACATGGGATCGTATCTCATGGGTTCCAGGACCCTCTGGTTCCAGTTGATCACCATGATCTGGTTCCGGTTTTCCAGGAAGGATTGGGAATAGTAGCCTTCGGGCCTGGCTACACTTTGCAGCCATGTCTGGAATCCCGGTTCAATTATAATGATCTCGTAATTAGAACTTGCATTTGCAATGGTGACGGTGTCTTCCTCCTTTTGCTGGAAAGCATTTCTTTCCTCCTCTGTAACTTCCACAGTTTGGCTGCTGCTCCCACAGCCGTTAAGATTCCAGAAGATCAGAAAGCAAACCAAAACGGAAGCTAAAACGATTAAATTTTTCATAGGGCCAGTTTTACTTTAAGATACAAAAAAACCATTTGAGTGGCAAATGGTTCTGTTAAATCCTGAGGGTGTAGAAAGCGAATCAGCGGCTTCATTTGAAAAACCTGCCAAGCAGCCCTCCGATCCCCCCTTTCTTTTCTTTACTTCCCATAACCATATTGGCCACATCATCCAGAACACTGCCATCCCCATCCGCGTCGATAAGGTTCTTGATCAGGCTGCGGTTTTCCTGTGGCTGTCCTCCCAGCATACTGCCAAGCAGGGTATTCAGGCCATCGGCATCACCAACCTTATGGCCTGCCTGTTGTTTTCCCAGAAAGCCCATGACAATTGGGGCGGCAATTTTAAGGATTCTGGCCACGGAATCCGCATCCAATCCTGATTTCTGGCTCAGGGTGTTTACTACAGCGGGCTGTTTATTTCCCAGGACATGGCCAAGGATACTGGCCCCGTCTGCTTCCACTTCGGGGTTCACCCCGCCGCCGAACAGGCCGCCGAGATCATCCAGAATGCTGCCATTGTGCCTGGTAGAGAGGGCATTCATTACACCTTCGGCCCCATTGGGGGCTGCAATATTCTTTTTGAGGGCCCCCAAGAGAAGAGGCATGGCCATCCCGATCAGTTCGGCTGTCTTGCCTTCAGGTTGCCCCGTCTCCCCGGCCAGGCCGCTTATAATTTGCTGCCCCTGAGGGCTGCTTAATAATTCGTTTAAGCCCGACATAGTAAATCAGTTTAAATATTCAGGTATAATTTATGGCAAATCGCGGAATTTACAATCATTTTTTACGGCAAAACCGGGCTCACTTCAGGATATGGATAATCTGTTCAGCCAGTTCCAAAGCAATCCTGTCCTGTGATTCCACCGTGGCAGCTCCAATATGGGGGGAGAGCGAAATTTTAGGATGCATCAGGATCCTGATTTCGGGTGACGGTTCCGATTCAAAAACATCCAGGCCTGCAAAACCGATTTGACCCGATTCCAGGGCGTCTACCAGGGCTACCTCATCAATCACCCCGCCACGTGCCGCATTAATAATCCCTGCCCCCTTTTTCATTTGTGAAAATTCTTGTTTTCCAAGGAGATAATCCTTTTGGGCCGGAACATGCACGCTAATAAAATCGGCCTGCCTGATAAGTTCCTGCAGCGGGCTGTTTTTGAAATTGAAACTAACCGCCTGCCCGTCGAAGAACCGGAGTTCCAGTTCTGCCTCCTGAACAAAGGGATCGTGATATATGACTTTCATTCCAACTCCCAAAGCGATTTTAGCGGTTGCCTGCCCGATCCTTCCAAAGCCAATAAGCCCGAGGGTTTTCCCTTTTAGTTCGGTGCCTTTGGAATATGATTTTTTAAGTGGGCCGAACCGGCTGTCGCCTTCAAGCGGCATATGGCGGTTCGCACTGTAAAGGAAGCGGACACCGCCAAAAAGATGGGCAAAGACCAATTCGGCCACCGACTCTGAGGAAGCGGCCGGAGTATTGACAACATGGATCCCTTTTTCCCTCGCATAGGAAACTGCGATATTATCCATTCCTACCCCCCCGCGGCCTATGAGTTTCAGGCCCGGACAGCGGTCGATTACATCCCGCTGCACCTGGGTCGCTGATCGTACCAGCAAGGCGGTGATATCGTATTTGTTGATATAATCAATAAGCTGCTCCTGGGCCACCCTCGTGGTAACGACCTCAAACCCAGCCTTCTCAAGGGTGTGGATCCCGGCCGGAGCTATTCCGTCATTGGCCAGTATTGTCATCGTTGATGAATGTTGTTTCCGATTGCGATCTTCCGCTTGTACATTGTTGGATTTTTGGGTCATATTTAGACTGGATAAGCTCGAAGAGCAGGCTCAGGATTTCCTTTCCAGATCGCTCATCACATCCACCAGGGTGCCTACGCTTTCAAGCGAGAGGGCATTGTACATCGAGGCCCTGTAACCACCTACGGAACGGTGCCCGTTAATTCCGCTGATACCAGCCTCCTTCCACATGGAGTCGAAAGTTTGTTTCAAACTTTCATCGGCCAGGGTAAAGGTGGCATTCATAAAGGAACGGTCTTCTTTGACCGCAAATCCGCTGAAAAGAGGGTTCAGGTCTATTTCGGAATAGATCAGCTTGGCTTTCTTCTCGTTGATTTCTTCTATGGCGGCAATCCCGCCCAGGTCTTTCAGCCATTGCAAGGTAAGTAAGGATACATATACGGCGAACACCGGTGGGGTATTATACATGCTCTCCTTCTCTATATGCACTTTATAATCGAGCATGGAAGGCACCTTTCTGCTTACTTTTCCCAAAAGGTCTTCCCGGATAACAACGAGGGTTGTTCCGGCCGGGCCCATATTTTTCTGGGCTCCGGCATAGATCAGGTCGAATTTCGAGAAATCAAGCACCCGGGAAAAAATATCCGAACTCATATCGCAGACCAGGGGTACGGACGTTTCCGGAAATTCATGTATCTGCGTCCCGAAAATGGTGTTGTTTGATGTGAGGTGCAGGTAGTCGAGCCGCCCGTCTACCTTATAATCTTTCGGGATGTAGTTGTAATTTTTGTCCTTGGATGATGCAACCTCCACTACTTCCCCGAACAATCTCGCCTCTTTGATGGCCTTATCGCTCCAGGTTCCCGTATTGAGGTAACCTGCTTTTTTCTCCAGGAGATTGTATGCCACCATCAGGAACTGAAGACTGGCGCCCCCCTGAAGGAACAGGGCCTGGTAGCCTTTTCCTTCCAGTCCCAGCAGCTCCAGCGCAAGGGAGCGCGCTTTTTCCATAATATCTATAAATTCCTTGCTCCGGTGTGAAATCTCAATAAGGGAAAGCCCTATGTTATCCAGTTCAACAACTGCCTTTGCGGCTTTTTGCATCACTTCATAAGGCAGGATACAAGGCCCTGCGCTAAAATTGTGTCTTTTCATTTTAATGGGTTCTGTTTGGCTTCAAAGTTCTGAAATAATATGGAGAAACGGGATGGGAGCT
This sequence comes from uncultured Flavobacteriaceae bacterium, assembly GCA_964434565.1. Lineage (GTDB taxonomy): Bacteria > Bacteroidota > Bacteroidia > Flavobacteriales > Flavobacteriaceae > Zeaxanthinibacter. Next base: position 12,382 of record CAYSVQ010000173.1, read on the forward strand.
TCATCTAAATCTGTTATGTTCTTAACAGGAAGTCAACAGTATCCACATCATCGGCATATTCCCACAATGCCGGAGACTGGGTTCTGCCGAAAGCTGTTTCGAACCCTTCCTGTTTCCTTCCTACAGTGCATTGAATCTTTTCCCGTTCCCGTGAAAGATGTATCCTGAGCCTGTCGGGGTCTTTATAGTATTCATAGTGCAGGGTGCCAATGGGTGAACTTAAGGAGGCGTCCTCCTTCAGGATAAGGAACCCATTATCCATGATCGGGTATCCGTTCATCAGGAAGACCGCCTTGTTGTAATCATAGTTATTGACATATTTGTTGTGGCTCGAAATTTCGGAGAAGCTTTGTACTGAATCGAAGAAACCCTGAAAATCATGGTTTTCGGGGACATAAATTTTAGATATGTTCCTGCAGCCGAGGCCAAAATTGGCAAAGATGTCTGTGCCCAGCCCAAATAATTCTGAAGCTGTTTCATGGCCGGTGAGAACCGCCACCGAATTCCTGTTCTTCCGGATAACATGGGGTTTGTTCCTGAAGTAATATTCAAAATAGCGTGATGTATTGTTGCTGCCGGTGGCGATAACGGCATCGTACTCATGAAGCGGGCCCTCCGCAAAGGTGATGGCATTTTGCATTCCCGGGGCTACCGATGCGAGGAATTCAGCCACAAAAGGAAGCAATATACGGTCATTAGACGACAATTTAACCTGGATGGCATTTCCGCTTATGAGAACCGAAAGGAAATCGTGAAATCCCACCAGGGGGATATTACCCGCCATGATGACCGCCACCTTTTTCGGGCGGTTATTTTCAAGTGGATAGCGCTTTAGCCATTCGGTGAGGTTTTCCTCGCTTAGTGTGTCGCCCCATGCACCGATTGCGCGCATTACATTCTCCCGCGTAAACCACGCATTCTGAAATCCTGCATGCCCTACCTTTTCATGTAGCCGCTCCATCCAGCCGGCAGTACTTCCATCGTTTTCTTCCTGCCGTGGTGGCTGCTGCACGAATTGCCTGAAGAACGTTCCAAGTTTAACAAAAGCTTTTAATCTTTCTGTCTGCTCCTCCATTATATTTGTATGGGATAGGATTAGGCCATACCTTTGCTTTGCAAAAATATGAAACGCCTGATAACATGTTCAATTTTTGTTCCCGGCAATTATGGAATTAACTCTATAGGCTTGGTGTATTAAAGATCCCCGGAAGTTGGGCAGGATCCCCGGGGCGCGGAAAAATAAGATTTCCGGGCTGCCTGATATAAGAACCGGTTCAGGATTTCGTTATCAATCAACGGTTAACTGCCTTAATAGGTTCTGAACCACTAATGTAAAACAATTTATGGCAATTATAATAACGGATGAATGCATTAACTGCGGGGCCTGTGAACCGGAGTGCCCGAACACGGCGATTTATGAGGGGGCCGACGAATGGCGATATAGCGACGGGACCTCATTAAAGGGCAATGTGGTACTTCCAAACGGAAAAGCGGTTAATGCCGACAATGCCCAGGAGCCGATCAGCGATGAAATATATTATATATCCCCCGATAAGTGTACCGAGTGCAAGGGTTTTCATGAAGAGCCGCAATGTGCCGCGGTATGTCCTGTGGATTGTTGTGTGCCAGACGAGGACCATGTGGAATCTGAGGAGGAATTATTGGGTAAACAGCGGTTTATGCACCCCGAATAAGCTATTACAGCGCGTTAAACTGCCGCATTTCTTCAAGTGGCTGAAGGGTTTCCTCATCCTGCCAGATAGATTCCTCATACTTGTTAAGTTGTATTACCGGCACTTTTTTCTGTTCTTCCATCAGTTGGAAATCGGATCCGGTTATCTTCGAACTGGAGGTAAAAAGGAGTTCCTGTTTGCTGCGGTTATTGCCAGCAATAATGAAATTGAAGGAAACCTTGTCTTTTTCCGAGCTGTTTTCAATTAATTTTATCGGCCTGTTCACGTAAAAATAACTTCCCTGGGTCCTTTGTATGTAAGTAGGGTCGTATGTCCCGTCCGCTCCCTTTTTAAACAGGACAGTGCCGGTTTCCATATTCTCCACATATTTTATCCCAAGCAGGAATTTCAGGTTGAATTTCTCGCCCCTTTTTCCCTCAGCAAAGCGGTAGTTTAATTTTACAATCGCATAATCGTTCCCGTTTACAAAAATTTTCCCGAGGTATCGTGAGCGTCCCTTTCGCGGCCTGAAATCCAGGATATAAATCAGCTCGTCATTTAGAAAAGTAGCCTTATTGAAACTAAAATCGTAGGCACCTGGGGTCAGAATACCCTGCAGGAAGGAATTTTCATGAAATCGTGAAGTGCCAAGGAGTTCAGCTGTCTCCGATCGCAGGTTGGCGACCGTGTATTCCTGTTTCTTTTCCGGTTCCCTGAACTCCTCATCCAGCCTCAGGGAATCCTCCAGTTTAATGATGCCTGTTTTTAGTTTGAATGATTGGGTAGTATCGAGGTATTGAAGTACAATCCCCTGTGCCTTGCGCTGAATGCCTTCCATGGAAAAATCCTTCTTGGTATCGAGGAGGGATGTAGCCTTTTCCACTTGTAGCTTTGTTGATTTTTTGTCATTCAGATAGAGATAACCGAGATAATCCCGGAAATGGAGGGTACGGTTGCTCATAAAGGTTTTCGCAAGGTCATTCAGATCGCGGTTGGTTTGCTGCAAATCATCACGGGAAACCCCGCTGGCCCGGGAAACTTCAAAATCCATTTCTTCAAAATCCACATAGTCCGTCTCCCTTGAAAAAATGTGATGGCGTTTTAGGCCCGGGCGGTAGTTATCCTCTATATGTTGCCTAACCAGGGCGATTATCGCATCTGCATCGGGTACTTTGTTCGATAGAAATACCTCGTCCAGGCGTACTACCGCTTCCTTCAATTTTACGACATTTCCCTCCGGAGAGAGTTCATTCAGGGCGACCGTCTTTTTTTCATAGCCCAGGCAGGAAATCACAATTTCAGACGAATCGCTGCCATCCAACCGCAATTGAAAATAACCTTCTTCATTCGTTATCACGCCGCCACCTTTTTCAAATATAACGGTAGCGTAAGCTACGGGTTCACCACTGATACTATCGGTAACTTTTCCGCGGATATTCTGGGCGGTAAGCCCCTGCCAGCTAAAAAGAATGCCACCGGCCAGCATGATAAAATACTTCATTTTAAATCTAGCTGCTTTAGTGGGTAGACGAACGTTTGAGCGATTTGTTACAAAGGGCTACTGCTTTCATATCTGCAGGCAATGTGGGTAAAGGTACTTCAGCCACTTTTGCCGTTTACAAGCATCATGGACGCGATTTCCTTTAAGAGTTTGGCGCAGACCATCGCAGTAATCCCGTTTATATCCCTTACGGGATTGTACTCCACAAGGTCTGCCCCAATGATGGGGGCCTTTATCATCTGAATAATGGAAATAACTTCGCGCGTACTGAATCCCCCCGGTTCATGGTGCGACACCCCGGGGGCGCAGGAGGGGTCCAGCGCATCCAGATCCAGGGAAATATACAATGGATTTACAAAAACAGGAAGCATGGATAAATTCCAGTCATTGATGGGGAAGATTTTAACCCCGTACTTCTCTGCCTGCTCCCGCTGATGTTGCGTCAGGGTGCGAATCCCCACCTGGATCAGGTTTGCAGCCAGCCTTTCTTCCATAATCCTGGCAAACGGGCAGGCATGGGAATGGGGATCCCCGTTATAGTTGTCGTACAGGTCTGAATGCGCATCAATGTGAAGGATGTCTACAGGGCCGTAACTGCGGTGGATTGCCTTTAAAATGGGATACGTTATCGAATGGTCGCCCCCGAGGCTGATCAGCGGCAGCTTCATAGCCATGTTCTCCAGGCTTACCTTTGTGATATCGAAATAATCATCTGCTTTGAAGTCGCCGGCATCCGAAAGAATCGCCGGATTTATTTCCAGTCCGTTTTCAGCACAAAAATTTGAAGCATCGCTCAGATATGCTTTTCGGATAATGGCAGGCGCATTTGCGGCTCCTTTGAGAAAAGACGATCTGGCATCGTACAGGATGCCCTGCAGCCGTATTTTTTCCATGGCACAATATAATAAAACATGGCTGTTTGGGAAAACTACCCTTGTGAAGGCAAGGTATTGAGTTCAGAAGGTAAAGCCCATTCTGGCGTAATAAAAGGAGCCGCTGAATCCCATTTGAACCGCATCCCAGTAACCGCCCGCCTCTGTCCAGTCGTCCTGCTGATCGGGGTATATATTAAACAGGTTGTTGACTCCGACATTTAGCTTCATACCTTCACTCACGCTGAATCCCAGAACCAGGTCTGTAACCAGTTTGGCGTCATACGTATCGGTAGCGGCAATGATCTGGTTTTCAAAACCCCCGTAGTCTGCGGGATCTTCGAACATTTGGAAATCAAGTAGTTCTATTTTGCTGAAGTGCGTAAAGGCCAGCCCCGCGTCGAACCAGGACATGTTGTAATTCAGGTTCAGCGCCAGCTTGCTTTCCGGGGCCGAGGCAAGTAAAAACGCTTTATCCCTTTCCCCGAAGAAAATTTGCTCTTCCAGGCTGCCATTCTTTACATCGGTGATTGTCATATCATTCAGGTTGCCTGTAAAAGTTGCGCTGAAGTTGCTATTATCAAAATATTTCCTCCAGGACAATACGATATCCAGCCCGAGGGTTCGGGTGTCGGCCCCGTTGGCAAAGAACTGGGCGGCTTCGACATTGGGGATCTGAGGCGCGTCAAAATTACCGGTCAGTACGATACGGTCTTTGACGTCTATATAGTACCCGTCTACGGTGGCGTTGAAATTCCCAAAGGACGCAGTGAAGCCCAGGCCGGCATTGAATGCTTTTTCCTCTTTCAACTGATCGATCCCAAAAGAGGCGGTAACCGGGCTGTTATTGGGTGATAACAGGGATTCGAGCGCCACGCCGCCCACAAAATTCGTAAACCGCAGGTTATAATAGATTTGGGCGAGGGATGGCGCCCGGAAACCCGAGCTCAAAGACCCGCGGATATTTACATTTTCAGAGGCTTTAAAACGGCTCGCAAGTTTGGCATTGAGGGTACTTCCGAAATCACTATAATTTTCAAAACGGGCGGCTGCGCTAAGCAAAAGCGTTTCTGTCAGGTCGAATTCCCCGTCGGTATAAAGCGAGAAATTGGTTCTGCTCCGATCTACTTCATTAGCGGGGCTATAACCCGGGAACCCCTGGGAACCTCCTGGACGCGGATCGCCCGAATCAGGGTCGGTGGGCTGGGTCTGGTTGGCCGGGTCGGCGATCAGAATCCCGTTTACATCATAGGTGCCCCAGGATCCCTCCTCCCCGGCAAAAATGACAAAATTCTCAGTGCGGTATTCAGCGCCGAAAGCGAGGTTCATTCCATTCAGAATATCATCGTAATACTTTGAGAAATCCAGGTTTACCGTATTCTGGCTAAGACTGTGCCCTCCGGCATCGAAATCGGTGGGGGAGACTTCCGAGAGCGAGGCATTCAGGGTACCCTTGATAAAATAATGGAAATTATTCTTTCCGTAGGTATTGCTGATATCTACTTTCCAGTCGTTGTTCAGAACAGTCCTGACTCCGGCAGTTACCGAATTATCGATAATGTTGGAGGTAATGCGGGGAGTAAATCCGTCGGGGTAAATGGAGGGGATAACCCTTGCACCTCCGTTCCTGGTAAAGGCATAGGCGTCCGTATCCCGGTAATTTCTTCCCCCGAAGGCGTACAACTCAGTATTATCCGAGACAGGCACCAGCGCGTTTACCATAAAGTTAAACCCGTCTATGGATGCTTCCCCGAAACCTTTCCTGAAATCGAAGGCCGGGCGCAGGACCTTATTTTTACTGATGTATTCTGTTGTGAAATTAGCGTAACCTTCCTTACCTATCGCCACTCCGTAATTCAGCGCGGCCTTGATGGAGCCCCCGTCAAAATCCTGGTCGTCTCCCAGCTGATTGCCATCTTTTTCGGTATCCAGGCGGAACCCGTCGGTATTCCAGACCCCGTAATTGTCTGCCTGAAAATCGCTGATATCCACATCCGCATTGGTATTGTAAGCCCCGTAACTGACAAGGCCGGTGACTTCGCCTGTTTGATCCTTAAGCACAATATTGATAACTCCCGCGATTGCATCCGAGCCGTATTGTGCGGCAGCTCCGTCGCGCAGGATTTCAATCCGCTTTATGGAAGCTGCGGGAATGGCATTCAGATCGGTTCCCGTATTTCCCCTACCCCGGGTACCGAAGATATTGATCAGGGACGACTGGTGCCTTCGTTTCCCATTGATAAGAACCAAGGTCTGATCAGGGCCCAAACCCCTAAGGGTGGCAGGGTCTATATGGTCTGCTCCATCGGAACCAGATTGTTTGTTGGCATTAAAGGAAGGGGCTGCATATTGCAGCAATTCGTTAATCTCTATACGACCGCTTTGGGTGCTTACCTCCGCTATGTCGATTACATCTACCGGCACGGCCGTATCGGTGGAGGTTCTTTTAGGGCTCCTGGAGCCTACAAGTTGTACCTCATCCAACGTTACGCCTTCTGAGAGGGTTACGTTAATCGATGTCATGTTATTTACTGCCTCCTCCAGGGTGGAATACCCAACGTAACTGAATACCAGGCTCGCTCCGTCCTGAACTATAATGGTATAGTTGCCGTCGAAATCCGTAGTTGTTCCGTTGGTGGTACCTTTTTCAACAATATTAACTCCCACAAGCGGCAAGCCGGCATCGTCCTGAACGGTCCCGGTCACTTCGACCTGTGAAAAGAGGAAAACCGGGTACAGCAGCAACAGAAGGAGAGGAGAAAGATATTTTTTTTTCATGATAGCGCAATTTGAGAGGTTGTTCTATTAAATGTAGTAAATAAATACGTTGCCGGCTGATTTATACCTATTAAAGCAGGAGAAGCCTTATCTTTGCGCCTTCAAAAAACACAGATGAAAGCAGGAATTGTAGGTTTGCCCAATGTAGGAAAATCAACCCTTTTTAATTGTTTGTCCAATGCCAAGGCGCAAAGTGCCAACTTTCCTTTTTGCACCATAGAGCCCAATATAGGGGTGGTAAATGTCCCGGATCCCAAACTGGCTGTACTTGAAGGCCTTGTAAAGCCCGAAAAAGTGGTGCCTGCCACGGTTGAGATCGTGGATATCGCGGGCCTGGTGAAAGGGGCCAGCAAAGGGGAGGGCCTGGGAAACCAGTTTCTGGCAAACATCCGGGAAACCGACGCAATCCTGCACGTTCTTCGCTGCTTCGACAATGACAATGTAGTGCATGTTGATAATTCCATAAATCCGGTCAGGGATAAAGAGACCATAGATATAGAATTGCAGTTAAAAGATTTGGAAACCGTTGAGAAGAAACTTGAAAAAGTGCAGCGTACCGCCAGGACCGGAAACAAAGAAGCCCAGAAGGAATTATTGGTACTGCTTTCGCTTAAAAAGGGACTGGAAGCCGGCATTTCGGTAAGGGCAATCCCCCTGGAAGAAGCAGACAGGCTGGAATTTGTAAAAACCCTTCAACTGATCACGGATAAACCTGTGCTCTACGTTTGCAATGTGGACGAGGCCTCGGCAGTAAACGGCAATGCCTATGTTGAGGAGGTAAAAAAGGCTGTTGCGGCTGAAGATGCCGATGTTCTTGTATTGGCAGTGGGTACGGAGGCCGATATTACCGAACTTGAAACATACGAGGAGCGGCAGATGTTCCTGGAAGACCTGGGCCTTCAGGAACCGGGAGCCTCCAAGCTTATCCAGGCAGCCTATAACCTTTTGAACCTGCAGACTTACTTTACCGCAGGGGTTAAGGAAGTGCGGGCCTGGACCATCCCGGTTGGAGCGACTGCTCCCCAGGCGGCAGGGGTGATCCATACCGATTTTGAAAAAGGCTTTATCAGGGCCGAGGTTATCGCTTTTGAAGATTACACTGCTTATGGGAGTGAGGCGAAGGTAAAGGAAGCCGGAAAAATGCGTGTCGAAGGAAAAGACTATCTTGTAAAGGACGGGGATGTGATGCACTTCCGCTTTAATGTTTGAACCTTGCCGCTTCCCCCGTTTTTTTATGGATCTCCGGAGCGCGAACCACTGCGTATATCAACAAATTAGCAGGTTTTATTGTTAATTACTTTATAGGCGCCTCATTTTGATTTCTGCCCTGAAATTATATATTAGCAAGGATAAACCCCAATGACCATGATGCAGGCAGCGTACACAGAAGAAAATATCAGGTCGTTAGACTGGCGGGAACACATCCGGATGCGCCCCGGCATGTATATTGGAAAACTGGGGGATGGCTCTTCGGCGGATGACGGGATCTACATCCTGCTTAAGGAGGTGATAGACAATTGCATCGATGAGTTTGTGATGGGTGCGGGGAAAACCATTGATATCGCTGTACAGGGCGACAAGGTAGTCGTCAGGGATTATGGCAGGGGGATCCCTTTGGGAAAGGTTGTAGATGTGGTTTCCAAGATGAATACCGGCGGGAAGTATGATACCCGGGCGTTCAAAAAGGCTGTAGGCCTGAATGGTGTTGGCACCAAGGCGGTGAACGCCCTTTCCAGTTTCTTCAGGGTTGAATCTACCCGCGACGGCCAGTCGAAATCAGCGGAATTCCAGGCGGGGGAATTAGTACAGGAGCACATGCTGGAAGAATCCTCCAGGCGGCGCGGGACCAAGGTAACCTTTACCCCGGACGAAGCCATCTTTAAAAAGTACAGGTACCGCAATGAGTATATAGAACGTATGCTTAAAAACTACGTCTACCTGAACCCCGGGCTTACCATTGTTTTTAACGGCCAAAAATTCCATTCGGAAAACGGGCTTAAAGACCTGCTGGAAGACAACAACAGCGAGAGCGATATGCTGTATCCGGTCATCCATCTAAAAGGAGAGGATATAGAAATGGCCATGACCCACAGCCGTACGCAGTACAGCGAGGAATACCATTCCTTTGTAAACGGCCAGCATACCACGCAGGGCGGGACCCACCAGTCTGCCTTCCGCGAGGCACTGGTTAAGACCATACGCGATTTCTACGGTAAAGGCTATGACCCTTCAGACATCAGAAAATCTATCATCTCTGCCATCTCTATCAAGGTTATGGAACCGGTGTTCGAAAGCCAGACCAAGACCAAACTCGGATCTACCGATATGGGTGGAGGCCTGCCCACGGTGCGGACCTATATTAACGACTTTGTTGGGCGGCAACTGGACAATTACCTTCATAAACACCCGGAAACGGCAGACAAGCTGCAGCGCAAGATCATGCAGGCCGAAAGGGAACGGAAAGAACTTTCGGGCATTCGGAAACTCGCCAGGGAGCGTGCCAAAAAGGCAAGCCTGCACAATAAAAAGTTACGGGATTGCAGGGTTCACCTGGGCGATATGAAGAGCGAACAACGGCTTCAAAGCACCCTTTTCATAACCGAGGGCGATTCTGCCTCCGGCTCCATTACCAAATCAAGGGATGTAAATACCCAGGCTGTTTTCAGCCTCAGGGGGAAGCCACTGAATTCCTATGGGATGTCTAAAAAGATCGTCTATGAGAATGAAGAATTCAACCTGTTGCAATCGGCCTTAAATATAGAAGACTCGCTGGAAGACCTGCGATACAACAATATTGTGATCGCAACGGACGCCGATGTAGACGGCATGCATATCCGACTGCTGCTGATTACTTTTTTCCTGCAGTTCTTCCCCGAACTTATAAAGGAAAACCACCTCTATATCCTCCAGACACCGCTCTTCCGGGTCAGAAACAAAAAGGAAACCATTTATTGCTATAGCCAGGAGGAAAAAATGGCAGCCATTACCAAATTAAGCGGTAAACCGGAAATCACCAGATTCAAAGGCCTGGGGGAAATATCACCCGATGAGTTCAAACATTTTATAGGAGACGATATCCGGCTGGAACCGGTGATGCTGGACAAGGCCATGTCTATAGAGGAACTACTCGAATTTTACATGGGAAAAAACACTCCGGACCGCCAGGAATTTATCATTGATAATCTTAAAGTTGAAGTTGATTTAGTTGAGGAAAATCAATTATAAACCAGTCTAATACGGATCTTTCTTTATGGAAGAGAATGAGGAAGTTAACGAAGCACAGGATACCCCGGAGGCCCATTCGCAGGATAGCCTTAAAAGGGTAACCGGGATGTACAAGGACTGGTTCCTGGACTATGCTTCCTACGTAATCCTGGAAAGAGCTGTACCGGCCATCGAAGACGGGTTTAAGCCCGTGCAGCGCCGTATAATGCATGCCCTTAAGGAACTTGATGACGGCCGGTATAACAAAGTGGCCAATGTTGTGGGGCATACCATGCAGTACCATCCGCACGGAGATGCGAGTATTGGCGATGCCATGGTGCAGATCGGGCAGAAGGAACTGCTTATAGATACCCAGGGCAACTGGGGGAACATATTAACGGGCGATGGGGCTGCAGCTTCCCGTTACATCGAGGCACGCCTTTCCAAATTCGCGCTCGAAGTTGTGTTCAGCCCTAAAATAACCGAGTGGCAACTATCTTACGACGGCAGGAAAAAGGAACCGGTGAACCTGCCGGTCAAATTCCCCTTATTGCTTGCCCAGGGGGCCGAGGGGATTGCCGTTGGGCTATCAACCAAAATCATGTCCCACAATTTCAACGAACTGATCGATGCCTCCATAAAACACCTGAAAGGAAAGAAGTTTTTATTGTACCCTGATTTTCCTACTGCAGGGATCATCGATGTTACCAATTACAATGACGGGTTAAGGGGTGGTAAGATCCGCGTGCGCGCCCGGATTTCACAGCTCGATAAAGGCACCTTGATTATCAGCGAGATCCCATACGGCACCAATACTGCCAGCCTGATAGACTCTATCCTGAAGGCCAACGAAAAAGGCAAAATAAAAATCAGGAAGATTGAAGATAATACCGCGGCCGAGGTAGAGATCCTTGTACACCTGCCACCCAATATATCGCCGGATAAGACCATCGACGCCCTTTACGCCTTCACCGCCTGTGAATCTTCCATTTCCCCACTGGGTTGTGTGATTGAGGATAACAGGCCCCTGTTTGTCGGCGTTTCGGAAATGTTGCGGCGCTCTACCGATAATACGGTGGAATTGCTGAAAGCCGAACTGGAGATACAGCTTTCCGAACTTGAAGAACAATGGCACTTTGCCTCCCTGGAGCGCATTTTTATAGAAAACCGGATTTACCGGGATATTGAAGAGGAGGCAACCTGGCAGGGGGTAATTCAGGCAATCGACAGTGGCCTGAAACCTTATATATCGCACCTGAAACGGCCTGTGGTCGAAGAGGATATCATTCGGCTGACAGACATCCGGATTAAGCGCATCTCCAAATTCGACATTGATAAGGCCCAGCAGTTGATTGAGAGTCTGGAAGGAAAAATAGCCGAAACCAAACATCATCTTGCGCATTTGGTTGAGTATGCCATCGGTTATTTCAAAGGGCTTAAGGATAAGTATGGGAAAGGACGGGAAAGGAAATCGGAAATTAGGATTTTTGACGATATCGAAGCTACAAAGGTTGTAATAAGGAATACCAGGCTTTACGTGAACCGGGAGGAAGGTTTTGTGGGCACATCCCTTAAAAAAGATGAATATGTTACGGATTGCAGTGATATAGACGATATTGTTGTTTTTACGGAAAATGGGGAAATGATGGTTACCAGGGTCGATGCCAAGACCTTTATAGGGAAGAATATTATCCATGTTGCCGTGTTCAAGAAAAAAGACAAACGCACCACCTATAACATGATATACAGGGATGGCAAAGGGGGCGCAACCTATGTGAAGCGTTTTAATGTAACCTCCATAACCCGCGACAAGATGTACGATCTGGCGGGCGGGAAACCTAATTCGGCGGTATATTATTTTTCTGCCAATCCTAACGGGGAGGCAGAGATCGTCACCATTTTGCTGCGTCAGAAAGGTAACATCAAAAAACTCAAATGGGACCTGGATTTTGCCGATGTAATGATTAAAGGCAGGAGCGCCAAGGGCAATATCGTAACCAAATACCCGGTGAAACGTGTGGAGTTAAAGGAAAGAGGGCTCTCTACCCTTAAGCCGCGCAAGATATGGTTTGACGATACGGTGCAACGCCTTAATACCGATAACCGCGGGGAATTGCTGGGGGAATTCACCAGTGACGACATGCTGTTGATGGTAGACCAGCAAGGCAATGTTAAAACAGCTATCCCGGAACTCACCATGAGATTTGATGATGATCTGTTGCTTTTGGAAAAATGGAATCCGGAAAAGCCGCTTTCCGCCATTTATTACGACGGAGAAAAGGAGCGTTTTTATGTGAAGCGCTTTCTGGTAGAAAAGGAAAATCGCGAAGAACAGGTGATAACAGACCACCCCAAATCGTACCTGGAGTTGTTCTTTTCGGATTGGCGGCCGGTAGTGGAGATAGAATATACGAAACAGCGCGGCAAGCCGCCGCGGCCCAATCAGAAGGTAGACCTTGAAGCGTTTATCGCGATAAAAGGGATTAAAGCCCTTGGTAACCAACTCACTTCAGATAAGGTAAAGAGTATAAATGTTCTGGATCCGCTGCCGTACGAGGAGCCTGTAAAAAAAGAACCCCTGGAGATGGAGGTGATAGACGAGGAAGATGTGGATCCGGGGGAAACCGGCATGTATTCGGAAAATTCGCCGGAACCGGCAAAGCCGGGATCAGATGATAAAACGAAGGGCGGAGAAGGACAAACAGCCCTGTTCTGACATAGTTAAATCGTGGAAATCAGCCATGTAGTCCTACGGGAACGGTTTTATTAAACTCCCAGGGGCTGAAAACCGGTAGAATAAAATAGTATTGCAGGCTGGGAACAGGCCTGTATGGCCAGTGTAATCGGATTAATCTTATTTCCAATAAGACGTCTGTAATTGAGCAGGCTTCGTTTAATTACTGTTATATTTACCGTTTATAAAATTTTATATGGACCTTACCAATCCGCTGGTCTACGGCGTACCTTGTTTTATAGCATTCATTCTACTGGAACTAACCTATAGCAAAACCCACGGAGATGACCATCTCTATGAATGGAAGGATCTGTTCGCAAGTGGATTTATGGGGGTGGGTTCTGCTATTATCGGCCCCTTGTTTAAACTGGTTTTTGCCATCATCCTCTTCCAGGCGACCTATGAATTCTTCAATCCTGAGGTAAACGGTATCCGCACCAATATCATGGGCTACGAGTCATTTGGCTATGTCTGGTATATCTGGTTGCTATGCCAACTGGGAGATGATTTCACATATTATTGGTTCCACAGGGCAAATCACGAAATCAGGGTTTTCTGGGCGGCCCATATAGTTCACCATTCTTCCGATAATTTTAACCTGGGTACGGCTGTAAGGAACGGCTGGTTTACCATTCTTTACAAGCCTTTCTTCTATATGTGGTTGCCGGCCATAGGTTTTGCGCCGGAAATGGTTGTGGTATGCCTGGGTATTGAGGCACTCTGGCAATTCCAGCTTCATTCCGTGTATGTCCCTAAACTTGGGTTCGTGGAAAAAATATTCAATACCCATACTATGCACCAGGTGCACCATGCCAGGAATATAGAATATCTCGATAAAAACCACGGTGGCTTCCTGAATATATTCGATAAAATATTTGGCACGTGGAAGGAACTGGATGACGATATAGACGTTAAATACGGGGTTATTCACGCCCCGAATTCCTATAACCCCGTGGTGATTCTAACCCATGAATACAAGGACATCTGGAAGGATGTTAAAAAGGCCGACAAGCTAAGCCACAAGCTGATGTATATCTTCGGCCCCCCGGGTTGGAGCCCCGATGGCAGCACACTCACCGTCAGGCAGCAGCAACAGGAATTTGCCGAATACAAAAAGAAAGAGGAACAGAAAATTATTTTTGGGGAAACCCAACAGGGAGCCGCCTGATTGGGCCGGTTAACTTTCCTTTTAATCCCCTCCCGATAGTCTGGTCCTTAACTTCATATTCAGGAATTCCACCAGTAGTGAAAACGCGATGGCAAAGTAGAGGTATCCCTTGGGGATAACGCCAATCTCCTGCCCGAAAATTTCCGCGTGACTTAAATGAGCTGCTTCTGCGATAAGCATAAATCCAATAAGGATAAGGAACGAGAGCGCCAGCAGCTGCATAGACGGGTGCTTGTTAATGAATTTCCGTATAGGGTTGGCAAACACCATCATCACGATAATAGACACCACTACAGCAATGATCATCAGCACCAGGGCATCACCCGGGGTGTCGCCGATTCCATTGGTCATTCCAACCGCCGTGAGGATGGAATCTATGGAGAATATGAAATCTATAATAATTATCTGAACGATAGCCTTAGACAGGGTGGTGATTTTCTTTGCCTTTAAAGTTTCCTCGTCGTGCTCCGGCATCTCCACTTTTTCATGAATTTCGGAAGTGCTTTTATACAAAAGGAAAAGCCCGCCGAAGAAGAGGATGAGCGCCTGACCACTGATCCCCACGCTTAACCAGGAAGTTTCAAGGTAATAGAACGGATTGCTTAACCCGATCAGGAACGACACCGCGAACAAGAGGATAATTCGCTGCAACATAGCCAGCACCAGTCCGATATTGGTGGCTTTACGCTGGTCTTGCGGCGGCAGTTTATTGGCCGCTATAGAAATGAATACAATGTTATCTATCCCCAGAATAATCTCCAGGAAAGTTAGGGTAAGCAGGGCTACCCACGCGTTCGGTTCGGCGAGTATATCAAACATAGCTATTCGGTCTTATAGGCGGTACCTGTTGATTTGCCGGAGGCCCCCATAATCTGGTATTCAAATATATAAGAATCCTGGGTTGTTGATAAGATTTTCATGTGGATGGATTTTTCTTCTGCGGAATTTGCCGGGTTCAGTTTCTTAACCACAAATTCGCACTCATTGATCCATCGGACCGAAGAGGTATCTGCCTTGCCTTCAAAATAATCAATTTCAATAGATTCATTGCGCACAAAGGTAGTGGTAATTGTTTCCCCCCCAATCTCGGAAGAGAATGTAAACCTGCCATTCCTGAAGGCCTGACAGTTGCGTTCAGGCGCATAGCAGGCCAAAAAGATCAACGGCAGGAGCAGGGGAGGGAGCATTCTTTTTATCATACTGCAAAATAACCAAAACGGCCGCAGGATTCCCAAAGATTTGCGCCGGGAAATTACATTGTTTTAATTTCTTGCCATGTTGTAAGTTTCAAAACTCCCGTCCTTATAAAAGATGATGATCCTGTCTATTTCCACATCCGTCGTGCGGGTAGGAAGAACGGTCCTTTCCTTTTTATTTTCCTGCCCGGAGGCCTGCTCATCAGCAGGGGCCGGGAAACCGCCCTTCCCGTTTAACAACCAATATAGGTCAACCTCCGGAAAGGTGGCTGTAAGTTTCAGCACAAAATCCATACTTGGTTTATTCCGCCCTGATAACAAATGTGAAATCCCGGAACGTTGCACCCCTAGCTTCCCGGCAAAAGCAGCGGCGGAAAGACCGTAATGCTCCAGGATGGTTTCCATCCTGCTTATAAATGGGTCACTGTTTACCATTGTAACATATATTTTTGAAATCCGGAAGCCGATTTACAGATTATTTACTGAAAAAAACGCCATTATATATTATTAACACATTAAGTAATATAAATTATATAATTGATTAATAGTATGTTATGTTGATTAATATTTATTATTGATTCCTAAAGGTAACAAAGTTTACACCGATAGCGTTACTTCGGGATTTCGTCATCCTTATTTGTTTACAAATGTAAAATTACTGCAACAAATGATTAATTATTTTGATGTAATTTTATAGCTCTAAAAAATTGCCCTTTGCAGATAACCGGCATCGACTATAGTTCACTAAAAGAGTTGGGGGTAACTGGCAGGTACCTGAATGCAGACGGTATTGTTCCTGTTCTGAAAAAATTGAATGGAAAGTTCTCGGTAACAGAAGCCGGTAATTCCGTTTTGGGTGAACCCATTTACCGGGTAACCACAGGAACCGGCCCCACGAATATCCTGATGTGGTCTCAGATGCATGGCAATGAATCTACCACGACCAAAGCGGTATTAGACCTGATATCATGCCTTGGTGCGGATGATGCGCTTTCCCGGACCTTGCTTTCTGCCTGTAGCATTACTATCCTGCCCATGCTGAACCCCGACGGCGCCAGGACCTATACCAGGACAAATGCCAGGGGGATCGACCTTAACAGGGATGCCCGCGACTTAAGTCAACCCGAAAGTGTGGTCTTAAGAAAGGAGTTTGACAGGGCAGCGCCTCATTTCTGCTTTAATTTACATGACCAGAGAACCATTTTTAATGTTGGAGAAAGTCCCTCCCCGGCGACGGTGTCATTTCTCGCGCCTGCCTTTGATGCAAACCGATCTGTCTCCGGCTGCCGCGAGATCAGTATGAAACTGATCGCCGGCATCAATCAGCAGTTGCAGCAGTTGATCCCCGGCCAGGTGGGAAGATACGACGACAGTTTCAATCCGAATTGTGTTGGCGACAGTTTCCAGTCGCTAAATACCCCGACCGTCCTCTTTGAAGCGGGTCATTACCCGGGCGATTACCAGCGGGAACGCACAAGGGAATTTGTTTTCCTTGCCCTGTTGCAGTCGCTGCAACTCATCGCAAATGATAAGCTCGGTGAATTTGAAACGGATAACTACTTCTCGATCCCGGAAAACAATAAGCGTTTCTATGATATAGTCGTTCGCAATCCTGCCTTATTGAACGGGCAATGGGAAGATGATATCAGCCTTGGAATACAGTATAAAGAAGTATTGCAGGGAGATACCATTCATTTTCGGCCGCAATTGGAAGAGGCCGGCCTGTTAAAGGATAAATTTGGCCACCTTGTTTATGACTGTAAAAGGGGTTCGGACGTGAAAGAAATTCACCGGAATAGTGAACTAATCCAACTTCTCAATTAGGTTTTATCACTCAAATACC
>CAYSVQ010000174.1:0-48129 GCA_964434565.1 uncultured Flavobacteriaceae bacterium
CTCCTGCGGTGGAGCCATTGCTGGAATTGCTCGCGCAAAACCAGGATCAGGACCTGTATATCCGACATGCGGCGGTCCTGGCACTCTCCCGGATTGATTCGGGGGATAAAATGGCGGCACTTGCGGGAAACCCCGACAGAAGCCTCAGGATAGCTGCCGTGTTGGTTCTGCGCAGGCTTCAGGATCCCAGGGTAGCCCAATTTTTAAAGGACCCCGATGAATATATTGTCACCGAAGCGGCCCGTGCAATTAATGACGACTGGTCTATTGAAGCAGCCCTTCCGGAACTTGCCGCCGTATTGGGAGAAGATCGATTTACCTCTGAAGCCCTGCTCAGAAGAGCAATCAATGCCTCCCTGCGGGTTGGTGGGGATAAGGAACTTGAATTACTGATAAATTTTGCCAAAGATGGCGAAAAACCACCTGTTCTGCGGGGTGAAGCCCTGGCCGCGCTGGGTACCTGGGCCTCACCTTCGGTACTCGACCGCGTAGACGGCCGTTACCGTGGTGAATTAAAGAGGGATGTGCAGCCTGTTATCCGCCGTATTCAAGAGCATATTCCCATATTCCTTTCAGACCGGGACCCGGAAATACTTTCAGGAATAGCCATGACCCTGGGATTACTGGGGATTGAATCCCACAACAAGGAAATGCACGCGCTTTTGCTTAAACATGATTCCCCGGAAGTGAGGGCAGCTATACTTCGGGCCCTCGGCAACCTTGGTTATGCAGAGATTGGTCAGGTTATAGAACAGGGGATGCGCGATAGCCACCCGGATGTAAGGTCGACCGCGGTAAGCCTGGTAAGTAAGCTGGATATCGATAAGGCAGACCTGCCCAAGGTAGTCGATCCTATCTTTAGCCGGGGCTCCGTGGGGGAACAACAGACCATGCTTACCGTACTTGGGGAGATGCCCCTTGACAAAAGCGAGGAAGTACTTGCAGGACTGATTACAAAAGCAGGCCGTGGCCAACTCCAGCCTGATGTTATCCTGGATCTGATTGAAGCAACGGAAGCAACGGAATCGGAACGGCTGATAGGACTGTTGGGGGATTTAAAGAGCGGGGGATATACGGCAGATTCCTACCTTGAAACCCTGTATGGCGGAAGCTGGTGGCAGGGAAGGGCGGTCTTTAACAGCAACCCGACGGCACAATGTGTGCGATGCCATGCGGTAGACGGGGCGGGTGGCAAGGTAGGTCCGCCCATGGATAATATTGGAAGTCTTCTTAGCAGGGAACAGATCCTGGAATCGTTGATTGAACCAAGTGCCCGGATTGCTCCCGGATATGGAAATGTGACACTGACCCTAAAAGACGGGCAGATAGTAACAGGCCTGCTGAAGGAAGAAACCCCGGAATACCTTCTGCTGGGTACAGCCGAGGCGGAACCCCTGGAAATTCCGGTTTCGAGGATTGCCAAACGTGAGAACGCCATGTCTGGTATGCCGGCAATGGGCCGTATGATATCCAGGCGTGAACTGCGGGACCTCATCCATTACCTTGCGAGTTTAAAAGAGGAGTCCGTGCAATAAGGGCAATCCTTTAAAAATAAGTGGATTACAGCCATTTAATAATCTTTAAATCACTATATTTAAGTGGCTGTAAATACCCAGGTAGCAAAAAATCTATCTGGCAAATACAGGAGTCCCCCTATACTCTATTCCTCCTGGCCATGGAAAAGTGTCGCCCATTTTGTTTATTGCTGTTGTCCTGCCTGGCTTTTTCCGTATTGGCCTGTAAAAACAACAATAAGCGAACGTCTCAGGACCTGGCATCCCTAAATTTAACCCGGGGTGAATTCCTGCTGTGTGGTACCGGTAATTTTGGGAAAGCGAACAACAACCTGAGCTGCGATGCCGCTTCCCGTGAAACCTTCGACATGGCGATGGCCCTCCTGCATTCCTTCGAATATACCGAAGCGGAAAAGGCTTTTGTTAAAGTCATTGATATGAACCCGGATTGTGCCATGGCTTACTGGGGAGTTGCCATGTGCAATTTTCACCCCTTATGGGCGCCGCCGGGAAAAGAAGAGCTGGAAAAAGGTTCAGGAATACTTGAAGTTGCCAGGGATTTAAAACCCTCCGGACAGGTTGGCGATTATCTCGGTGCCATTATGGCTTTCTATGAAGATTGGGAACACACGGATCATGCTACCAGAACAGGTCGTTTTGAAGCTAAAATGGCCGCCCTTTACAATAAATACCCGGAGGATAAGGAAGCGGCTGTTTTTTATGCCCTTGCCCTTAATGCGGCTGCCGATCCTTCAGACAAGTCCTATGCCAGGCAAAGAAAAGCCGGGGCATTGCTTGAAAGCCTGTTCCCTCAGCAACCGGAGCATCCCGGGATTGCCCACTATATCATTCACAACTACGACTACCCCGAACTTGCCGGGTTGGCCTTACCTACTGCGAGGAAGTATGCACAGATCGCCCCTTCCTCCGCGCATGCCCAGCACATGCCTTCACATATTTTTACCAGGCTTGGTCTATGGGAGGAAGCCATCCAATCCAATCTTAAATCAACCGCCTCTGCCAAATGCTATGCTGAGAGTATTGCTACAGATGCACATTGGGACGAAGAACTTCATGGGATGGACTACCTGGTATACGCATACCTGCAACTCGGCGATACGGAAAATGCCAAAAAGCAGTACCGCTACATGGAATCATTTAAAAAGATCTTTCCGGTTAACTTTAAAGTTGCCTACACAGCCGCAGCAATCCCATCCCGCCTGGCCCTGGAAATCAGGGATTGGGAGGCCGCCGCTGCCCTGGCTTTGCCCCTGGCTGATCAAATCCCCTGGGAATCCTATCCATGGCAGAAAGCCATTCTGTACTCGGCCAAAAGCCTTGGTGCCATACGCAGCGGGAGCCCGGAGCGGGCAGAAGAAGGGATTTTAGCCCTGAAGGCTATTCATAGCCAGCTTAGGGAGAAAGGTGAAAACTACGCAGCCCTGCAGGTTAATATACAACTTACGACGCTGGAAGCCTGGATGGCGTTGGCGCAGGGAGACAATGCGGAAGCCATTTCCCGTATGCAGCTTGCGACCAATATGGAGGCGGGAACCACCAAACATCCTGTAACCCCCGGTGAGGTTCTGCCTGCGGGTGAATTACTGGGTGATATGTTCCTGGAATTGAACCAGCCAATAGAAGCCCTTGCCGCCTATGAGGCCGATATGAAAAGTCATCCCAACAGGTTCAATGGCTTGTTCGGCGCAGGAATGGCCGCCATCCAATGTGGCCTGGATACTAAAGCTCATGACTATTTTAACAGGCTGATAAAAAATTCTGCCCCAGAAAGCAGCCGAATTGAATTAGCCATAGCTCGGGAATTCATCACAAAATATACCGGATAACCCGGCCAAGGTTTTACATATACGATACAATACTAATTCATATAATAAACAGCCATGTCATGAAAACTAAATTCACCCTGGTATCAACAGCCATTTTCCTGCTCATTGTGGTTTGGTACCTCAACCGATCTTCTACCGAACAAGACAAGTTCGCATCCCAGCAAGCTTCCATCGGCTCCATTAAGTGCACCGTAGCAAAATTCCTGTTATCCGATGTGGATACTACCAAACAGATTGCCCCCCTTTTTGAAAACCTGGGGCAGCTGCACTTTGGCATCAGCACTGAAAACAAAGAAGCCCAGTCATTTTTCAACCAGGGCATCCGTCTTACATATGCCTTTAACCACGCAGAGGCCCACCGCTCCTTTATGGAGGCTTCCCGCCTTGATCCTTCTTCGGCAATGGCCTACTGGGGGCAGGCCTATACCCTGGGGCCAAATATAAATGACCCCAATCCTGATTCGCAGCGGAAATTAAAAGCCAACGAAGCTATCCAAAAGGCATGGGAACGAGTGTCTGCAGCGAGCCCTGGGGAACGAGCCCTTATTGAAGCCCTTAAGTCACGTTACAGTGCCGATACCACAATAGACATAGCCAACCTGAATACGGCCTATATGAATGCTATGGCCGAAGTGGCCGCAAAATTTCCCGAAAATGCCGATGTGCAAACCCTTTATGCTGCCTCGGTAATGAATACCATGCCCTGGAAATACTGGGATAACCAGGGAAATCCGGCGCCGAATACGCCCGAGGCAAAGCTGGCGCTGGAAAAAGCGATGCAGATAAATCCGGACCATCCTGGCGCCCATCATTACTATATCCATATGGTTGAACTCCCCCACCCCGACCTAGCGGTACCCAGTGCCGATAAACTGGGAGGTCTGATGCCGGCAGCAGGCCATCTGGTACATATGCCCAGCCATATCTATATCAGAGTAGGACGGTACCAGGATGCCGTAAAGGCCAATCAGGCGGCCATCCTTGCCGATGAGGATTATATTTCCCAGTGTTACAGCCAGGGAATGTATCCCCTGGCCTACTACCCCCATAACTTACATTTCCTTTGGTCGGCCGCCAGTTTGCTGGGTGCGAGTAAAATGGCTATTGAAGCAGCCCAGAAAACTGCCGAAAAAGTACCTGTGGGAGAATTGGATGCCCTCCCCTTCCTCCAGGACTTTGCATCTACGCCGTTGCTGGCGTACACCAGGTTCGGAAAATGGAATGAGACCCTCACAGTCCCGCCACCTAACCCTGAGATCAAACATCTGAGGCTTATCTGGCATTATGCCCGCGGCATCGCTTTTATAGGAAAAGGAAACCTAAAGGATGCTATGGAAGAACTGGATGCTATTAAGCCCATGAAAGATGACCCGGAACTAAAGAACTTTTCAGGTACATTTCAAAATTCAACCGGAGCCATTGCAGAGTTGGCCTATGCAGTTCTGGCCGGTGAAATTGCTGCAGCTCAGGGTAACCTCACCAAAGCTGCAGAGAAACTCAGAAATGCCGTTGCCCTGGAAGATGAGCTGATATATTCTGAACCGCCTGCATGGTATATCCCCACCCGTCAAAACCTCGGTGCCGTTTTGATGAAGGCCAAGGACTATGCCGCCGCGGAAAAAGTATACAGGGAAGACCTGAAGCGCCTCCGCCAGAACGGCTGGTCGTTAATGGGACTTTATAAAAGCCTGAAAGCACAGCAAAAGGAGGAAGAAGCCAAAAAAATCAAGGAGGAATTTGACAGCGCATGGAAACATGCCGATATCAGCATTGAAACCTCCGTACTCTAGTAAATTGCCCGCCAGGACATTGGTATATTCGTGCCACAGCGGCAGGAAGCTGCAATTATTTTTACAGTCTTCCTGCTTATTTATCGGCACACATGCCTTATTTTTGAGAAAGAGGCCACGCATGCGGCCCATTTGAATAATACCACCAAAACCATGAAAACCTTATTGAGAGCCATTGCCTCAATTTTCCTATTGGTGCTGATAACACAATGTAGAACCGGGGAAAAAAAAGAAATGGATAAAGAAATGACGCCACATACCTCCTATCCGGCACTTGAGGAAGGAAAACTGGAGGTCTATCACGAGTCTTTCTGGGAATTGGTACCCAGGGATTCCCCACTGGAGATCCTTGCTGAAGGACATGACTGGACCGAAGGCCCCCTCTGGGTGGCGGCAGATAGCATGCTGTTGTATACCGATATCCCCAGGAACGCCGTTTACAGCTGGAAAGCCGGGGCGGGCGTTTCTCTTTACCTGCAACCTTCCGGGTTCCTGGGCGAAAACTTTACAGGCAGGGAGCCCGGGGCCAACGGGCTACTGCTGGATGAAAACGGAGCCCTCGTCCTCTGCCAGCACGGGGAACGGCAGATAGCGCGCATGACCAGATCATTGGCGGAACCTGCTCCGGAATTCGAAACCCTGGCCGCTTTATATGAAGGTAAACGATTTAACAGCCCCAATGATGCGGTTTTTAAAAGCAACGGGGATCTGTATTTTACCGACCCCCCCTATGGCCTTCCGGGCATAATGGACGACCCTGATAAGCAACTTCCTTTCCAGGGGGTATACCGCCTTGCTGTTAACGGGCAGCTCAGCCTGCTTACCGATGAATTCTCCCGGCCCAACGGCATTGCCTTTTCACCGGATGAATCGCATCTTTATGTGGCCAATTCAGATCCCGAAAATGCGATCTGGAAGGTTTTTGAAGTTACAGCGGAAGGGCTGCTGGAAAACGGTCGCGTCTTTTTCGATGCTACCGACCAGGTCGCAGGTCTGAAAGGATTGCCCGATGGGTTGAAAGTTGACGCTAAAGGTAACCTGTTTGCCACCGGCCCCGGAGGGGTCTGGGTCTTTTCCCCTGAGGCTAAGCCTCTGGGGCGCATCAGTACCGGACAAGCCACTTCAAATTGCGCCTTCAACAAAGAAAAGTCCGAGTTGTTTATTACAGCCGACAGTTATGTGCTACGGCTGAAATTGAATAAATAAAGGGCTTAAATCGGCTAAACGGAATTTTCCACTGTGGAATCAAAGGATTAAGTCCGTATTACGATTAAAATTTTGAGGCCTGAAGTTGTCATGCGTTTAATTTACCGCACTTTCATAAAAATCGGATACCGGTTATTCCTGTTCTGCGGCGTGAAAAACCCGGCTGTTATCTGACATTAAATCCAAACCCACCCTAATGAACATCCTGATTATCGGCAGTACCGGAAAAACCGGGCGGGAACTTGTTAAGCAGGGTCTTGAAAGAGGCCACTCCATCACCGCATTGGTCAGGACGCCAGGAAAAATCAAAATAGCGCATCCAAAACTAAAGATCATTCAGGGTGATGTACTTGATCCCGCAAGCCTGGAAAGATCAATTAAAGATCAGAACGCGGTATTGTCCGCATTGGGGCATAAAAAGTTCTTTATAAAGACCGATATCCTTTCCAGGGGTACTTCCCATTTGATTGCCGTCATGCAAAAACAGCAACTGAGTCGCTTAATCTGTATTACCTCCCTGGGTATAAACGACAGCAGATACCGGCTTGGGTTGTACTACACGCTCTTCACTATCCCCTTTATCGTTTTTTTCTATTTTAGGGATAAAGCCAAACAGGAACGACTGATTATGAATTCAGATCTTGATTGGACTATAATCAGACCGGCACAATTGACAGATGGTAAAAAACGGGAAAAGTACAAACATGGTCCCGGACTCGGCCATTATTTGCTGACCAGGATGATTTCAAGGGCCGATGTGGCCCATTTTATGCTGGATGAATTGGCACAGGGGCGCTATATACGGAGAGTTGCCGGGATTACTAATTAAACCCGAAGCAAGAGTTACCATTCTGAAACCTGACGCTTGGCATCCTCAAACTCCTTAATGATATCGGCTACGATCCTTGCGGCAGGTTTGATGTCGTGGATTGAGGCTGCAACCTGACCAATCTCGAGTTCCCCCTCCTCCATGTCGCCCTCAAACATACCTTTCTTTGCGCGTGAACGACCAAGTAACCGGCGTAATTCATCCACTCCGGCACCGCGGGAATAAGCCAGTTCGATATCCCGGTAAAACTTGTTCTTCAACAGCCGCACGGGCGCCAGCTCCTTTAAAGTCAATTTTGTATCGCCTTCTCCGGCATCCACCACTTTCTGTTTAAAGGCAGGGTGCGATGAGGCCTCCTGACTGGCAACAAAGCGGCTTCCAAGCTGTACCCCGTCGGCGCCAAGCACCATAGCCGCCAGCATTGCCCTCCCGGAAGCTATCCCCCCGGCCGCAATCAGGGGAATTGCTATATTCTCCCTTATTAGCGGTATCAGGGTAAAGGTGGTACTCTCGTCCCTGCCATTGTGTCCCCCGGCCTCAAAGCCTTCGGCCACCACAGCATCTACTCCGGCTTCCCTGGCCTTGAGGGCAAATTTCAGGCTGCTGACCACATGTACCACGGTGATCCCCTTGTCTTTAAGAAATGAAGTCCATGTAGCCGGATTTCCGGCTGATGTAAAGACAACCTTCACACCCATCTCGCAAACAATTTGCATCAACACGTCTATATCGGGATAGAGCATAGGGATATTCACACCGAATGGCTTGTCTGTGGCTGCCTGGCACTTGCCAATATGTTCCCTTAATACCTCCGGATACATACTGCCTGCCCCCAAAAGGCCAAGTCCTCCGGCATTGGACACCGCCGAAGCCAGGCGCCAGCCACTGGCCCAGACCATCCCGGCCTGGACAAGGGGATATTGTGTTCCGAAAAGTTCTGTGATCCTGTTTTGCATAACTTATTTAATGCGAATTACAAGCCGGGATCGACTTGCGGGAGCTAATTAAATCTGAGTTTTGCATAGGACGTTTCCCTGCAGTTCCCGGATAAAACTGTCAGGAGATCACCCCTGAACCAAGGAGTTCCTCACCTTCATACCAGGCAACGAACTGGCCTTCAGTAATGGCAGTCTGCATTTCTTCGAAATCCACATAGATCCCGCTGCTTACTCGGTAAAGCGTGGCTTCCTGCAAATCCTGCCTGTAGCGGATCCTGGCCCGGACCTTCATGGAATCATCCACTTTTAATGCCAGATCAGGGCGGACCCAGTGCAATTCCTCATCCGCAACAAAGAGGGTACGCCGGTAAAGCCCGGGATGCCCTTTTCCCTGCCCCGTGTAGATGACATTGCTGTTTACATCGGTTTCAATTACAAAAAGCGGTTCCCTGGTTCCACCTACGTCCAGTCCTTTCCGCTGGCCTTTGGTAAAATAATGCGCTCCGGTATGCTCTCCAACCACTTTGCCATCGCCCGGGGTATAAATCGGCTTATGCGAGAAAAAAGCAAGCTCCGCTTCCTTGCTGGGAAATTCCGGGCGTTCCTTAATATATTTGGGGGCTGTGGAAGGCACTTCCACTATAACGCCTCTCTTTGGTTTGAGCTGTTGCTGCAGGAAATCGGGCAAACGTACCTTTCCTATAAAACAAAGGCCCTGTGAATCCTTTTTATCTGCAGTGATCAAATCATTGACCGCTGCAATTTCCCGCACCTGGGGTTTGGTGAGTTCCCCAACGGGAAACAAGGTCCTGGCAAGTTGTTCCTGTGAAAGCTGACAGAGAAAATAGGATTGGTCCTTATTGGAATCCCTCCCTGCCAAAAGGCGGTGTATAGTTTGCCCTCCAGGAGTTTCGAAGGATTCCTTCCTGCAATAATGTCCGGTAGCCACAAAGTCGGCCCCCAGCTGCAGGGCAATTTTCATGAAAACGTCGAATTTTATCTCGCGGTTACAGAGTACATCCGGATTGGGGGTTCGGCCCCTTTCGTATTCCCGGAACATATAGTCTACAATCCGTTCCTTATAAACAACACTAAGATCGAGCGTCTGGAAAGGGATGCCGAGTTTTTCGGCCACAATCAGGGCATCATTGCTGTCTTCAAGCCAGGGGCATTCTCCGGATATTGTCACGGAATCATCGTGCCAGTTCTTCATAAACAGGCCAATAACCTCGTACCCCTGTTCCTTCAGGAGTAAAGCAGCAACGCTCGAATCAACGCCACCGGAAAGTCCGACTATTACTTTTTTCATCCTCTTTCTTCAAATGCAAAAATACAAAATTCGGCACTGTCCGGGTAGTATTAAAAAATGTGGCTTTGCAGCACTTTTGTCGCAAACAGGTATTAAAACTGTCTTAAAAAATTTTAGCTTCAAAGGCAACCATTTAAATTTATTGCACCTTTATGCAAACATTTAAACCTAATTTATTATGAGTAACCTTAATAAAGTTCGAAACATTTTACTGCTAATGTTTACCTTCATCGGTCTTGTTTCCTGTAGTACGGATGACGGGGTAGACCCTGCAACCAACACCATAGCCGAAATAGTTGCCAACAGTGCCAATCTGAGTATTCTGCAGGCGGCACTGGAGCGGGCAGACCTGGTATCCAGTCTGCAGGCATCAGGTTCCAGAACCCTGTTTGCCCCTACTGATGCGGCCTTCACCATATTCCTCGCAAATGCAGGGTTCGCGGATATTGACGATGTTCCGGTCCCGGTTTTACAGCAGGTATTGCTTAACCACGTACTCGGTGCCCGTGTGGATGAAAGCATCCTGAGGGCCGTAGTTAAAAATTATACCGAAACCCTGGCCGACGGCCCGGTGGCCGATACCAACCTTGCCCTGTATTTTGACGCCTCCGGCGCTACCATTATATTAAATGGAACCGTTGAGGTTGAAGATGCCGATATCCCGGCGACCAATGGCCTGATTCATGTTGTAGATGCAGTGCTCAACCTGCCCACCCTGGCTACTTTCGTACAGGCCAATGATGCCTTCGAGCAGCTTACGCTCGCACTGACCACGGCAACCCCGGGGACCAATTTTATGACAACCCTCTCCGGATCTGCGAATTATACACTTTTTGCCCCCCCGGATGCGGCCTTTGAGGAATTCCTCGACACCAATCCGGCCTGGAATACGGTGAACGATATTGATGAAGCGCTGTTAACTTCGGTCCTGGAACACCACCTGATAAACGGAGCCGTCAGTTCATCTGCTATAACCAATAACGAAACGGCTGCATCGCTGGAAGGCGACCTGCTTACTTTCTCAACCGCTAATGGAGAACTCAATGTTACCGACGGTTCCGGCAACGAGGGTATTTTGGTTGTAGTAGCCGATATCATCGCCATTAATGGCATCTTGCATGCCGTAGAGAAGGTTCTGTTGCCCGACACCACTAATTGATACTTAAATTTAAATGCTTTAAGAAACTGCCTCCCGGGGCAGTTTTTTTTTGCCCTTAGCCAAAGGTCGATAATGGTATAATCCATTTAATTTTGTTAAACTTTTTATAATTTTAATTAAACAAAATAAACCTGTTAGTATTAACCATATCTTACTATATATTTCAATTACCCAATATATAATGCGTGTGAATAGCTGTGGTTTATGCCAGCATCACCATTCTTCAGAAATATTGTTTAATTTAAAGTATTATTTATTAAACTTAAAAATGAATATAATGAAAAGAAGTATCAACTTGTACAACCTTTTAATTTTATTGGCTGTGTGCGCATTTGCGGTAGGCTGTAGCTCAGATGACAATGCCCCTGCCACGCCAACACCAGAAAACAATATTGTGGAAACGGCGGAGGGAACAGATGACCTCTTGAGCCTTGTAAGTGCCCTGGCCAAAGCAGACGAGAGAGATGGATCCGAATTGATCGGGACCTTAAGCGGCGATGGCCCATTTACTGTTTTTGCACCTACCAACGAAGCTTTTTCCGAACTGTTTGCCGGGCTCGACAATTACAACTCCCTTGATGATTTTGATAATGATGTTGACCGCGAGCTTTTATCCGTAATCCTCACCTACCATGTGATCGCAGGAGTTGCTGCCCCCTCAACCGGCCTGACGGATGGCCAGGTCCTTCCCACCGTGCAGGGTGAAAACCTTACAGTGGACCTAAACGGAGGGGTCTTCATTAACGATGCAACGCAATCCTCAGCACAGGTAGTACTGGCGGATGTGGAAACCTCAAATGGTATCGTTCATGTAGTGGACAAGGTCCTTGTACCCCAGGCAGTTCTTGATGCCATTAACGAAGCGGGTACAGAGGAGAGCACCCTGGTGGATTTAGTGCGGGAGACAGAATCACTTTCCATACTGGAAGCAGCCTTAATCAAAGCTGGTTTGGCCCCCACCCTCAGCGGTGATGGCCCCTTTACTGTTTTTGCTCCCACTAACGATGCCTTCATTGCCCTGCTCAACGTCCTGGGGGACAATTATAACAGCCTGGATGATTTTAACACCGATGAGGAAATTCAATTGCTCACAGATATCCTATTGTACCATGTGATTCCCTCCGAAGTACTTGCGGGAGACCTGGCCCCGGGAAGTGTGGGAACTGCCCTGGAAGACAACAGTATTGAAGTGATTGCTTCCGGAGTAGGTTTTGTTATCGGCGACGCCTCCGAAGGGGATGCGAACATCACCGCTACAGACATCCTGACCTCCAATGGCGTGGCACATACTATAGATAAAGTCCTTTTGCCACAGGCAGCCATAGATTTTGCAGTCAGCCAGAATCTTAAGACTATAGTGGAGATTGCTGTGGAAACGAATGATCTCAGTCTCCTGGTTGATGCATTGCAGCAGGCCGATGCCGGCCTTGTGGAAGCTCTTGGAGGTGAAGGTCCTTTTACCGTTTTTGCCCCTACCAATGAAGCCTTTGCAGCATTGCTGGATGCTTTGGGCGGCAGTTACAACAGCCTGGCGGATTTTGATTCGGAGGCCGAAAAAGACCTGCTCGCCAAGGTACTTACCTACCATGTGGTTCCGGATATTGCAGCCTTCTCAACCGACCTTTCGGATGGGCAGGCGATCCCCAGCCTGCAGGGTGAAAACCTGGGGGTTATACTGGATATGGAAATGGTACTTATAAACGATGCCACGGATACCAACGCAACCGTAGTTATAGCCAATGTGGAGGCAAGCAATGGAGTGGTACATGTAATTAACAAGGTTTTGCTGCCGCAGGAAGTACTGGACTTGCTTCCCTGATAGCAAATAATGTTGTTTAGTTGGTTAGTGATTGTCATTAACTGTTGCTCCCCCGCCTGGTCGGGGGAGTATTACATTTATAAGCCACATAAAGGCAAACATCATAATCGCCGGCATTAACATACAAATAATCACACTAGACAACTATAGTTTTTATTTCGCGCCGGAATATCCCATTTTTGAAATCCCAAATCTTATCAAACCTAACCCACTTAACCAAAAAAGCTCCCTTAACGGGAGCTTTTTTTATTTGCTTTTTTGGGGCGTGGTATTTACCGTTTGCCTGTTTTCTTTTGTTGTTCCGCCTGTTCCATCATTTCGCGCATTTTCCTCTGGAAACGGTTCTCTTTTCGGGGTTTCTTTTTATTCTCCTGTATCTGGGCATGTATCTTTTCTTCGTCCAGTATAAAATGCTTGATAGCCAGCATAATGAAGATGGTGATCAGGTTAGAAACAAAGTAATAAAGGCTCAGGCCGCTGGCATAGTTGTTAAAGAAAAACAACATAAGCAGGGGTGATATGTACATAATAACTTTCATATTGGGCATCCCCGGCTGGGTTTGCATACTTTGCCCGGTGGTCATCATCATATAAAAGAAAATTGCCACCGACGCCAGAATGGGAAAGAGGCTCACATGGTCCCCGTAAAAGGGTATGGAAAAAGGCAGCTGTGCAATAGTGTCATAGGATGAAAGGTCGTCGGCCCAAAGAAAAGACTTCTGCCTCAAAGCGAAGGAAGTTGGGAAGAACATAAACAGCGCATAGAAAATAGGAAGCTGTAACAGGGCCGGGATACAGCCACTCATCGGACTCACCCCTGCCTTATTGTAAAGTTTCATGGTTTCCTGTTGCTTCTTCATGGCATTGTCCTTGAATTTCTCATTCAACTCCGTGATTTCAGGTTTTAAAACCTTCATTTTTGCCTGCGACAAGTAGGATTTGTAAGTTACAGGCGACATTGCCAGCCGGACCAGGATAGTCATCACCACAATGGCCAGCCCATAAGGAATCAATGAACTCAGAAAGCTGTAGAACGGGGTAAAGATATACCGGTTGATCCATCCGAAAATACCCCACCCGTAGGGAATGGAATCGGCAAGGCCAAGATCCGCGTACCGGTCGAGTACCGCTATGTCTGTGGGCCCGTAATACAGGTTCATGTCATAAGCCAGTTCTCCGCCTTCCAGGTTCAGTGGCGCCTCCGATGTATATTCCTTGGTAAATTGCTGGGTGTGGGTTTCTTCCTCAACAAGGTTAACAGAGCGTAATTCTGCCGTTTCAAAAGGCTTATCGGTAGCCAGGATAGAACTAAAGAAATGCTGGCGGTAGGAAATCCATTTTACATCGGTCTCCGTCTCCTCATCATCACTGCCTTCCGATAATTTACTGATCTTGTCGTCTTCATACTTATAGGTTAGCCGCGTATACCGGTTCCCGTATTCAATACTTTTATTATGGCGGATACCTTTAAGCCACCAGCGCATGGAGACCGGTTGCGCCTGGCTTATCAGCCCATTAAGCCCCTGGGTCCTTATCGTGAAATCCAGTAAATACTCCCCGGGTTTCATCTCATATGTGTATTCCAGGTATTTATCGGCTGCCGTTCTCGCTTTCATCGATAGTACCTGGTTCTCCCCGTTTTTGGTAAGCGAGGGTTCAAAGTACAGTTCGGTGGTGTTCAGGACCCTGTTGTCTGATGTAGAGAAAGTCAGGCCGAAGGACGCATTGCCTTCCCGAACAAGGTATACAGGCACCGAATCATAGGTAACAAAGTTCTTCAGACGGGCTTCGGTAATTTGTCCGCCCTTGTTACTGATCTCCAGGTAAAGCAGGTCGTTCTCCAGGATGGTGGTCCCCTCACTTACTTCTGTAAAGGCAAAATCTCCAAGAGTCCTCTTGTAGCTTTCAATGGAGGCGGAATCGCGCATGTCTATTGCCTGCTCTACCTTGCCGGGCCCTTCCGTATGACTTTGGATTTCCGTTGCAGGGGTTTCCGTCTTTTGCTGCTCGGCCTTTTGAGCTTCCAATTCTTCCGGGGTGGGCTGGTTCTGATAAAACCAAAAGATGAGAATCCCGAAAATCAACAAAAAGCCGATAATCGAATTAATATCTATTTTCTTCTCTTCCATGTACTGTTCACTGAGGCCCTGCCAGATTTTAAGGCCAGGGAATTAAGTCCGCAAATATAGGCCGAAATAGCCGGTTTTAAACAACCCTGGCGTTAGATTGTACTTTTTTATATTGAAGGACGGCTTTCACAAAAGCAGCAAAAAGGGGATGCGGATTTGCGACGGTACTTTTGTACTCGGGATGGTACTGCACTCCGAGAAACCAGGGGTGAGACGGCAGTTCCATAATTTCCACCAGCCCTGTTTCCCTGTTGATCCCGGAAGCAATGAGGCCCGCACTTTCAAAATCAGCCTTGTAATCATTATTGAATTCGTATCGATGCCGGTGCCTTTCCGAAATGGCAGTCTGCCCATGATATACTTTATGTGCCAGGGTGCCTTCAATAAGCTCACAATCCCAGGCACCGAGCCGCATGGTCCCGCCTTTGCTGGTCACAGACTTCTGGGCTTCCATCAGGCTAATAACCGGGTGCGGGGTGTTTTCGGCCATTTCAGTGGAGTTGGCCCCATCTAAACCGAGTACATTGCGGGCAAATTCAATTACAGCCATCTGCATCCCCAGACAGATTCCCAGGTATGGCACCCCGTTTTCCCTTGCGTGGCGCACGGCTTTGATCTTCCCTTCTATCCCCCGTTCGCCAAAGCCAGGGGCTACAATTATCCCCTGAAGACCTTTCATTAATTGCGACACGTTATCGTAGGTAATATGTTCAGAATGGATAGTGCGGACATTGACCTTTACCTCATTCAGCGCCCCGGCATGGGTTATAGCTTCCAGTATGGATTTATATGAATCCTGAAGCTCCACGTATTTTCCAACCAGCCCTATGGTTACTTCATGTTGGGGGTTCTTGTGCCGGTCGAGGAATTCGTTCCATTGGGTAAGGTCCGGCGGAGTTGCATCCGGCAGGGCCAGTTTGCGGAGGGCAACGGTATCCAGTCCTTCATCCTGCATCATCACCGGGACGTCATATATGGTTGATGCGTCAATAGACTGTATTACCGCCTCCGGTTTTACATTGCAGAACAAGGCAAGTTTCTGTTTAATGTCATCTGAAAGTTCATGCTCTGTGCGACATACCAGGATATCTGCCTTGATCCCGCTTTCCATTAGTGTTTTTACGGAATGCTGTGTGGGTTTCGTCTTTAACTCGCCGGCTGCCGTCAGGTACGGTATAAGGGTGAGGTGTACCACAATGGCATTGTTGTCTCCCAGTTCC
Organism: uncultured Flavobacteriaceae bacterium; assembly: GCA_964434565.1. Taxonomy (GTDB): domain Bacteria; phylum Bacteroidota; class Bacteroidia; order Flavobacteriales; family Flavobacteriaceae; genus Zeaxanthinibacter. The sequence continues at coordinate 15,761 of CAYSVQ010000174.1, forward strand.
CATAAAAGTTGCCTTACGGCCTCTATATAGGGTAAAGACTCTATATCGCCCACGGTCCCCCCTATCTCGGTGATGACAATATCGTACTCCCCACTGTTGCCGAGGATCTGAATGCGTTCCTTTATTTCATTGGTGATATGGGGCACAACCTGAACCGTTTTGCCCAGGAATTCACCGCGGCGCTCCTTTTCTATAACACTCTGGTAGATCCGCCCGGTTGTTACGTTATTTGCCTGTGAGGTGCGTACATTCAGGAAACGTTCATAATGCCCCAGGTCCAGATCGGTTTCCGCCCCGTCGTCTGTAACATAACATTCCCCATGTTCGTAAGGGTTCAGAGTACCCGGGTCTACATTTATATAGGGGTCAAGTTTTTGAATGGTAGTTCGGTAACCCCTCGCTTGCAGTAGTTTTGCGAGGGAAGCGGCAATGATACCCTTGCCTAGTGACGAGGTAACACCTCCCGTAACGAATATGTATTTTGTAGCTGGCATCCGGCCTTTCTTAGTTACGGGATTCAAAGATACGAATTGCAGAAAGAAATCGCAGGATAAGAAATGGAAATTCTTGGCATTTCCCGGTATGAAGCCCTGCGCCGACTGTTAAATACCGTGATTATTCCGCCTATAGCAGGTATTCCGCAACCAAAGAACCCGGGATGTAAAAAAACCCCTGCGAAATATGGCATCATGGAAAAATAAATCGGTTTCTGCCCCGTTGCCGGAACATTCTGCGCATGGTAGTCTTAGCTCCTGTAATTTATTTTTTACCACTATTCCAGCGAAATCCCATATATTTAAAACCCTAACCTCAAAGCAGATGAAACGTAGAACATTTATCGGAACCTCGGCTGCAGCTTCTGTTGGTATGATGGCTGCAAACGCAATGCCCAGGCAGCGCGCCACAGCCGGCTTAAAACTCAAAGGCAATATCAATCACAGTGTGTGCTACTGGTGTTATAATACCATCCCATTGGAAGAATTCCTGCAGCATTTGAATACGCTGGGAATAAAGGCAATAGACCTGGTTGGCCCGGACGACTGGGCCCTTATGAAAAAATACAACATCCATGCATCTATGTGCTGGGGGACGGCCAATACCATCCCCGATGGCTGGAATGAACCCAAATTACACGATACCCTTATCAAAAGCTTTTCGGAAATGATCCCAAAAGTGGCTGAAGCAGGCTACACCAACCTGATCTGCTTCAGTGGAAACCGCAAGGGTATGGATGATGCTGTCGGCTTAAAAAATTGCGCGGATGGCCTTAAGGAAGTAATGCCCCTGGCAGAGAAACATGGAGTGGTACTTCAGATGGAACTCCTTAATTCCAAAGTAGACCATGCCGATTATATGTGCGACCATGCAGAATGGGGTGTGGATCTCTGCCAGAAACTCGGCTCTGAAAACTTCAAGCTTCTTTATGATATCTATCACATGCAGATTATGGAGGGGGATATCATCCGTACCATCAAAGAACATCATACTTATTTCGGCCATTATCATACAGGCGGCAATCCCGGCAGACACGAGATCGATGACACCCAGGAACTGTTCTATCCCGCCATTATGCGGGCCATCCTGGAAACTGGCTATGAAGGCCATGTCGCCCAGGAATTTATTCCTTCCTGGGAAGATAAGATCGCCGCATTAAAACAAGGGGTTACGATTTGCGACGTGTAGTAAGGTTCTCCCTTTTATAAGGGCAATTATCCCGTTTTTTTTCAGGCGGGACAGAGAATATATAAATCTATAAATTAATCAGTTAAGCAGTAATTCCTGTGAGGGATGGTCAGCTTCCTTTCTGAAGGGCCGCTTCTACCTTCTTCCCCCACGCCAACTGGGCATCGTGGTTCATTGAATAATCAGTCTCCTGATCATATCTCGACTGGAACTCTGCCATTTCCTTCAAAATCTGCCGGTATATGGCTTTAACCTCTGCCCTGGCATTTTTAGTGAAGCGCGTAGCCGACATGATGCCTGTCATTTTCCTCGCAAAGAGCTCCGAAATATCAAAATGCAGCTGTTCATGGCTTAAAACCGTCGAATTGCACAGCCTGGGCTGGTACCAGGATTTCTCCGGATAGAAATGAGCCCCCACATGGAATTCAAGATCATAACCCTCTCCGTTTTCGATGGCCGAAAATTCGTAACTGATCCCGCTGGCAGTGGTTGCCGCTGCCCATTCATTTTCCGGGGGTGTTGCCCTGAAGTCGGCCCAGCTGAGTTTACGGTCGGCATCCCAGGGAATAGCACCGTCTTCCTGCGCGTTGCAAGGCAATGCCACCGCAAGAATGATCAGAGATAATATGGTTTTTACAAAACCCAATTGAAATCCAATTCCTTTTCTATGGAATCGTGCAGGCTAAGGATTACGGGGCAGTGCCTTCCCGCATGTTCCAGGATCTTCCTGTCTTTTTCCGAAATATCGGCCGGTAGAAGCAGCCTGACTTTTACCTTTGAGATACGGCGGGGGTCGGCTGCCATGAATTTGGTTACCTCGGCTGTGGTATTCCTGAGATCGGCGCCCAGGTCCCTGGCCTTGATACCCATAACAGTTAGCATGCAACTGGCCACTGCAGTGGCCACCGTATCGGTAGGTGAAAAAGCCTGACCAAGACCATAGTTGTCCGTAGGGGCATCGGTAATAAAATCACTTCCCGATCCTAGATGCAGGCAACGGGTACGTAAATCGCCTGTATAGATTACTTTGGATGTCATAGGTTCTGTTTTACTTCCCGGATATGCATATTTTCGTACATCATAATATAAGAGGCTTTGTTATAATAACCCGAAAGCACTTCTTTGTTGTAGTTGAATTTATTACCGCTGTACTCGGTGGTGCCTATTTCTGCGGATGCTTCAAAAAGGTCGGATTTATAAGCGAGCTTGAGGAGCAGGTCGAAGGTTAAATCAAATCCGCGGACGGCATAGCGGTCCGGTTCTATTCCAAAACGCTCCAGGTAACGGCGCACGAACGAATCGTTGCCGGCTTCCCTGTAAACCGATGGATAGGTAAATTGCAGGTTAGACAGGTGCGAACCGGAAATCACCTCATTATCAAATGCCCTGTTCTTGTTAGTGGTGAACATACGTACCCTGGTTGAATCCGTTTTGGCTGAATTGAGGATGGAAGTAACGCTGGAGATCAATTTAAAATTTTCGGATTCCACAAAGGCCCAGTTCTCCTTTTCGGTTGACAGTTGGGCATTAAAGTTATCATAATCAATAGAAATGTTCTTTTCCTCTTCCTTCACCTTCACCACTTTTGCCAGGGGAAAGGCAGCCAGCAGTGAATCCTTTACTGTATTGTTTTTGGCATCGGCTATAACTATGATATTCTGGTCAGTCACCTGTTCTTTCATGTAAGCGAGCATACGCGTCCGCAAAACTTCATCAGAAGTGTATGTGTAAAATACATTGTCCAGGCTAACATCGCTTTGTGTAGGGATGGGTGCAATTACCGGTACCTGGTAGGTCCCAGCCTGTACGGCTACCTCCTGGAGGGATGCCTGGTCCAGGGGTCCGAAAATAGCGCTTGTATTCCCCAGGTTTTCCTGCCTGAGTATTTCTCTGGTCTTATCAAGGCTAAGCTCATTATCGTAAGTTCTCACATCGACAGAAACACCCAATCGGGCAATGGAATCCAGGGCAACAAGGGCCCCGGTATACAATCCAAGGCTGTATTTGCTGTCGTTCCTGCTTTCTATGGATTTCCCTGCATTCTCGGTATCGGCCAGGTTGATCCGGTCTAAGCGGAATGGTAACATAAATATCAGTCTTGGTCGATTATCCCGGTTGATACTATCTAAAAGGTCGATCTTGTCCAGTACCAGGGAATTCTTGACTTCCAGGTCGGGGGCTTTCTCCTTGGGGATCTTCAGGATCATTCCTGCCTTTAGGCCGTTGGCCAGCGCAGGATTCAGTGCGAGCAGGTCGTTATATCCAATTCCCAGGTTTCTTGTCAGTGAATAGGTTGTTTGTTTGGGCTTTACCTCATAGAAAACGTAATGATCTGTGTTTACCACGGGCCCTGTGGTCTTTTTCGCCGGGAGGCGGATGACCATGCCCTCTTTCAGGCCATTTTGGGTGACTATCTCCGGATTAAGCTTTACGATGGTCTCCTGGGGTACTTCAAAGTCCCTGCTGAGGCTGTAAAGCGTTTTTTTGGGGGGAACGGTATAAGAGGTGAAGATTTCAACTTGCTGGTCTTCCACACTGCTACCGGGGATCTTTGGAAGCAGGAGTTTCTGACCTTCGCGGAGGTAATCGTCGGTGGCAGAGAGGTCGGGATTCAGGCTCAGCATACTGTCTATACTGATGCCGTAGGTATGTGCGATGCTCCATCGTGTTTCCTTTGGCTTTACCTTATATATTTCGAAATTGCCGGGATCAGGGCCGTCAATACCTGCCATTTCCTCTTTGAATACCGGGATCCGCAACCGCATCCCTTTTTTCAGCTGCGATGCATATAATTGGGTGTTGTATCGTTTCAGGTCAACTTCGGTGATCCCGTAACGCCTGGCGATGCCGTATAGGGTTTCCTTCTTCCTCACCCGGTGTGCCTGAAAGCTTACGGGTTGGGCCTTGGTTTCCTCCTGCACCGAATCATTGAGTTTCCCAAGGGCATCCTCCACGCTAAGGCCGCTGGGTTCTGATTTAACCATCCCCGAAGGTTTAACTTCCATAGCAGCTGCTCTCGCATCCATAGGGATGATCAGGATGGTATTGATCTTCAGCGGGGCGTCTTGTTTTAGTTCTTTGTTTGCTTTCAGGATATTGTAGGGAGTAACCCTGTATTGTTTAGCAATGCTGTAAAGGGTTTCCCCTTCCTTTACCGCATGTGTCACGAATTCCTGGGCGACCAGCCTGAAGGCCAGGGCCAGAAATATTGCCAGAATAAGAAGTGTTCTGCTCATTATTTGCTCGGTTTTATTCCCATTCTATAGTTGCAGGGGGTTTGGAACTTATGTCGTATACTACCCTATTAACGCCGGGAACCTTATTTATGATATCATTGGATGTTTTTTGCAGGAATTCATAGGGTAAATTCACCCAATCCGCCGTCATTCCATCCGTGCTTTCAACTGCCCTCAGGGCTACGCATTTTTCATAAGTCCTCTCATCGCCCATAACCCCTACACTTTGCACGGGAAGCAGCATGGCACCGGCCTGCCAGACCTTATCGTACAAGCCCCATTCCTTAAGGCCGTTCACAAAAATTGCATCCACTTCCTGCAAGATGGCCACCTTATCGGCTGTGACATCTCCAAGGATCCTGATGGCCAGGCCAGGACCCGGGAAGGGGTGTCTGCCAAGGCGTTCCTCTTCTATGCCCAGGCTGGCACCAACCCGCCGTACTTCATCCTTAAAGAGCATTTTCAGGGGTTCTACCACGCTGAGTTTCATAAAATCAGGCAGCCCCCCTACATTATGGTGGCTCTTGATCGTGGCTGACGGGCCTCCTGTAGCCGAAACAGATTCGATCACATCCGGGTAAATAGTTCCCTGTGCCAGCCACTTCACATTCTGTACCTTATGTGCTTCATCGTCGAACACATCTATAAATACCCCGCCGATGATCTTTCGTTTTTTTTCGGGATCGCTCTCTCCTGCCAGGGCGTTCAAAAAGCGTGCCGAAGCATCAACCCCTTTTACATTCAGCCCCATATGCCTGTACTGGTCCAGCACTTCATCGAACTCGTTTTTCCGCAACAGGCCGTTGTTCACAAAAATACAATGAAGTTGCGGACCTACCGCCTTATGGAGGAGTACTGCGGCTACAGTTGAATCGACCCCGCCAGAGAGACCGAGGATCACCTTGTCTTTTCCCAGCAGTTCCCTAAGGTTTTTTATCGTTGAGGCAACGAATGTGTCGGGTGTCCAGTTTTGCTCAAGGCCCGCTATATCGACCAAAAAATTGCGCAGTATTTGTTTCCCTTCAGTTGTGTGGTATACTTCGGGGTGAAACTGTATCCCGTATGTGGATTCGCCCTCAATCGTGAAAGCAGCATTTTCCACTTCTTTAGTACTGGCCAGACGAATGGCCCCTGTCGGTAGTTTTTTAATCGTATCGCTATGGCTCATCCACACCTGGGAATTATCCGGAATGCCCTTGAAAAACGGGGCATCTTCCTGAATGGATGATAAACGTGCCCTTCCGTACTCCCGGGTATTTGAGGCGGCTACTTCGCCTCCGTAAAAATGTGCCAGGTACTGGGCCCCATAACAGATGGCCAGCAGGGGTTTCACCCCTTTGATTCCCGTAAGCACCGGGTGAGGGGCATTAGCGGCACGTACAGAAAAGGGCGAACCGGAAAGAATCACCGCCTTGTAGCCAGAAATATCAACCGGTGGCAGGTTATAAGGTTTGATTTCGCAGAAAATATTAAGCTCCCTTACCCTTCGGGCAATGAGTTGTGTGTATTGGGAACCGAAATCCAGGATCAGGACGTTGTTTTGCATGGGCAAAAATAGTAAAATGAAAAAATCCGGCTCCGACTTTTAGGCATAATTGTGAGAAGATATAAACAGATCCGCAACTGATAAAACATGCAATACTTTTAACAGCAGGGATCCAAAATGGAGGATTTGCTCCCTGTACCTTAACCTGAAATTGCCGGGAGAAAACAATTGCAAGGCTTCAAATATTATGCTACTTATGCACACATAAATTTTCATAAGCCGACAAAATAACCACATCCCATGAAACCGAAATCAGCTTTAAAAACCTTGCTTCACCCCTCAATAAATACCCGAAATATAAATTTGATCACTGTTAGGCACTTACTCCGCCAATTCAATTGCTATTTAAATAAATACTATATATAACATTATATATAATTATGGTGTTAAGTATTTTAAGTCTATTCCTACAAATTAAAATAATCATCTTTTCTACATTAATATCAAGCCGGAAGCTGTACTATACTCCCATTTTACGCCCGCCAAACATTATGCGGGAAGTGCCTTAAGTCTGATCCTGAAACATATCGCCTGGCAAACATGACCGCTGCTTTTTTAAAGCTGCATGAGAACTTTCCTGCTCCCCTGGCGACATCTCTCAAAGCAGGCAGCCTGCTGACCAAATTGCATGGGTTTATCCTGGCTTCCGGCAGCCGCCATTAAAAGGGGAAACATTTTGGTGGAAAGGGGGGAATTCTTATTCCTTCACTTCCAGGGATAAGCAGTGCATGAAAGAGAAGTTCAAACAAACTATAGTATCACCCGGCTTTCAGCAGGGAACTATTTGTTTTATAAAGGTAAACCTGGGCTATGTTCTGCAGACCCGCGAACCGGCAAGTAATAAAAACAAAAAGCCCTGACCCCTACAGTCAAGGCTTTTCTAATCAAAACCAACCTAAACACATGAACTAATTAAGACACTATTTCAAATAATCTGATAACTTGTTCATAGCAATTTGTATATATAACAATGCACTTTAAAAAAACCCTACCTCCTTTTTTAATTTTTTATCTTTAATGAATAAAATCGGGGCCATGACAGATCATTATCTGGAAGAATTGCGTACGGAACTGGCGTTGGGGCTGACGGAGAAGGGTCATCCGTTCCGCTACTGCATCCTTGGAACGGTAGGCCTGGACCGCATGGCCAGACTGAGGACTGTGGTGATAAGGGAGATGACGGGCGATTTTATGCTTTCCTTTTATACGGACAGGCGTTCCAAAAAAATAGTCCACATCAAAGAAAACCACAAGGTTAGCCTGCTGTTTTTCCACCCCGTAAAATTACTGCAACTGAAGGTTGAAGGTTTGGCGACTGTGAGCAAGGACCCCCAGCTTTTACAGCCGCTCTGGAAAAACATCGGGAAAACAGCGAGGAAAGACTATACAACCTCCCGGGCCCCGGGGTCAACCCTTGAACACCCGGACAGGCTTGAGTACTTAAGCGAGGAAGATTATTTCTGCCAGGTGGAAGTACATCCTTTTAAAATAGAATACCTGAAACTTATGAGACCAAACCACATTCGCATCCGTTTCTCCAGAAAAGAAGACACGTGGAAGAAGGAATACCTAGTACCTTAAGATTGTAAAGCCAGATGGAAACGCCTGCAGCTTATCCATTATCATAGGAATTAGTTCTTCTCCAAGTTCCAGGTACAATTCTGAAAAATTTTGTTGCCGTTCCTGTAGTCCCTGGCCCGGAAACAGTTCGTTCTGCAGGGAAGCCAGGCGTTTCACCTGGTCCTGCAACTTTCTTTTCTGCGCTTTCAGCAGGCGTTTCTCAAGCATATCGAGGCCTTTTAGCTGCTTCACTTCCTGGGCCTTAACCGCTCCCAGAAAAGATTTATCGGTTTTCTCAGCCAACCCGTACAATCCCTCAAATTGCTGTATGAGATACTTCCTCTGCGGGCTGAAGTCTATATCAATATTTGAAATCTCCCGTATCTTCTTATTGATAAGGCTGCTCTGTCCTAAAAACAAGTCTTTAACATCCAGGCTTAGTTTATCGAGCCTTCTCCCCTGCTTGGCAGTGATGAGCAATACCGAATTCCTGAGCAAAAGTACAGGAAAGGGTAGTTTGAAGGCATCGAACATACCTTTGAGTTCCAGCCAGTAGGCCAGCTCTGCTGCGCCACCAATGTAACAGAGATTAGGAAGGACCACTTCCTGAAAGATGGGGCGGGCTATAACATTGGGTGAAAAACGCTCAGGGTAGTCCTCGATTTCCTTCAATATTTCCTTCTCCGAAAATGTAAGCCCGGTGTTAACCACAGAATACTTCCCGTTTGTACACATGATCCGTTCCCGAAGACCATCCTGCAGATAGAAGTAATTAATCTCCCTCGGATTTACCTGTATCCCATAAGACGGATCCACTTTGTTAAGGTTATCTATACTTTCAGAAACTTTCTGAAAGGCGAGATTATCCACGATATCGCTCTTTATATAAGGCACCAGCAGCCTTTTAAGTTCGGGGTCATCCCCGTCTGCTATTACCAGCCCGTATTTTCCAAATATGGCGTTTACAAGGTAGCGGGTTGCTGCCCCCAGTGTTTCGTGCTCCAGATATGCTTTGTTGAAAAGCGATTTAAGGCTTTCCGCCTTCTCACCCCCGCCAGCTTCCTTTATAAAGGTCTCATACACCGCTTTCAACCCGTTTGTATCCAACCGGCCTACCGCCCCGGAACTGTTTTTGTTCCAGCGAAGTTTCTTTCCTTTGAAGGTAAAATGATTGATCTCCTCAAAATCATGGTCCTCTGTTGCCATCCAGTATACGGGGACAAAATTGTACTCCGGATATTTCGTTTTCAAGGCAGAACACAACTTAATAACGGTGGCAATCTTGTAAAGGAAGTACAAAGGCCCGGTAAAAAGGTTTAACTGGTGCCCTGTTACCACGGTAAAGGTGTTGGCGGATTCCAGAATGCGGATATTCGCTGAAGTGGCCCCGGAACACTCAATGGACGCGTTCTGAGTGCTAAGTGCCCGGCGCAGCACTTCCCGGTATTGGACGGGGAACTGTTTTTGCCTTGCTGCTATCCTGGACTTAAAGGATGCCATCTCCGGGTAATCCTCATAAAACGGAGTGAGGCTCGCTTTTTTATCCAGGTAATCTAATATAAGTTTCGGGGAGTAACCGGTTTGAGCAAAAGGGATACAGTCAACATCCATGAATTGGCTATTATGCAGGTAAAGATAAAATTCCTCCGGGCTTCAATTCCTAAAAATACGTTAAGATCTAATACAGGGCCGGCCATGATCCATCCACCAATCATACTTGCACGGTACCAGCAATTAAATATACCAAGCCGGAAATTTCCGGATTTCCGATGACAGGAAATTACTGACCGCTCATCCGGAAAGCAGGCCAATATTAATTATTAATTGTTAATTTGGGGCTTTCTCAAACAAACACCATTTTATGAAGCATTTCTTGCTTACAGTTTTGTTGGTTTTTACGGCAGGCGTCAATTCCCAAAACCTGTCATCTCCTTCAGAATTTCTTGGCTACGAACTCGGTAGCAGTTTCACCTGGCATCACCGGGTTGTGGATTATTACAAGTATCTGGCTGAAGCCGCCCCAGACAGGGTGCAACTTTTCGAATACGGAAGCACCTACGAGGGCCGTCCGCTGATCCTGGCCTGCCTGTCTTCCGCGGATAACATGCGTAACCTGGAAAATATCCGCCGGGAACACCTCGAAAGCACCAACGGTCAGGGGAATGCCTCCACCGCAGTGGTTTGGCTTAGTTATAATGTTCACGGGAACGAAAGTGTAAGTACCGAGGCTTCCATGCAAACAATCTATGAATTGCTGACCATTAAACATGACTTGCTGAATAACACCGTCGTAATGATGGATCCCTGTATTAATCCCGATGGTCGTGACCGCTATGTAAATTGGTACAAGCAGTTCAGGAACAGCCCTTACCAGGTAGATCCCAACAGCAAGGAGCATCACGAAGGATGGTGGAACGGCCGCAGCAACCACTATATGTTCGACCTCAACAGGGACTGGGCCTGGCTTACCCAGGTGGAAAGCCGTCAACGCCTTAAAAAATACAATGAATGGATGCCCCATGTTCATGTGGATTTTCATGAACAGGGAGTAGATGAGCCCTATTACTTCGCCCCGGCAGCCGAACCTTTTCATGAGGTAATCACCGATTTCCAGCGCGAGTTCCAGGTAACCCTGGGAAAAAACCACGCCCGATATTTCGATAAAAACGGATGGCTATATTTTACAAAAGAAGTATTCGACCTGTTCTACCCCAGCTACGGCGACACCTACCCCACATATAACGGGGCCATAGGGATGACTTATGAACAGGGTGGCAGTGGACGGGCCGGCCTTGGCATACTCACAGGTATTGGTGATACCCTGACACTTAAAGACCGAATAGCCCACCACCATACTACAGGTCTCTCTACCGTTGAGGTGGCGGCTGAAAATGCCGGACTCCTTAATCGTGAATTCCGGATGTTTTACGGAAAACGCAATTATCAATATAAAAACTTTGTGCTGCGGGGCAACCGCGATAACCTGGATGCCCTCAGCAGGCTGCTGGATGCGCATCTGATTGAATATGGCAGCGGTACCGGCGGCCAAATAAGGGGATTTGCATATAAAGATGGTAAGAGCGGGAACATAGTGTCTGACTCAGCAAGCATGGTAATCTCCACAGATCAGGTCAGGGGTACCCTTGTGAAAGTCTTGTTCGAGCCCAATGCAAAACTTAGCGACTCCCTTACCTATGACATTACGGCCTGGTCGCTTCCTTATGCTTACGGGCTTGAAGCCCTGGCTACGGAAAACCCGGTAAAAACCGGTACATACAGAAGGCAGGCCGGTGCTTATCCGAGGTTGGACCCAAATGCCTATGCCTATCTGACTGACTGGAACAGCATGCAGGATGCGAAGTTCCTTGCCGAACTGCTGAAGGGAGGCATCCGGGTACGGCATGCCACAAGGTCTTTTACCCTGGATGGGAAGAACTATACCCCGGGGACTCTGATCATACTCCGGGCCGACAATAAACACCAACCGCTGTTCCTCGATATGTTGGAGGCCGCGGCCGGTAAATTTACCAAACAGCTTTCCACCACGGAAACGGGCTTTGTTCAGGAAGGCAATGATTTTGGGTCCGAATCGGTAAAAATGATCACCCCACCCAAAGTGGCCCTCCTTGGTGGTGATCCGGTAAACACCCTGGATTTTGGTGAGGTCTGGCATTTTTTTGAACAGCAGTTGCATTATCCAGTCACCGTTGTCCATAGCGATTATCTGCAGGAAGTTGATCTCTCGGATTATGACATCCTGATTCTTCCGGGTGGGCAGGATTATCAGGAGTTCTATGACAAAGACCGTTTAAAACTCCTGAAGGACTGGGTAGCCGGGGGCGGGAATCTCATTGCATTGGAACAGGCAATCAAAGGATTGGGAGGCGAAGAAGGCTTCGGAATTAAAGAGCGCGAAATTGCTGAAGACACTACGGGTTATATGGTAGCACCTCACGGCGGGCTATACAGGGAGGCAATGAAGAATGAAATTACCGGAGCCATTTTCAGGGCACGGGTAGATCCGAGCCATCCATTGGGTTTCGGCTACGACGACACCTATTATTCCCTCAAACTTGGAAATGCCCGCTACGAATACCTCGAGGGCGGTACGGTGGTTTACCTGGAAGATGCGGTAAGCCCGGTGGCAGGATTTGCGGGGAGCGAAGCGCTGAAAGACAGGCAGCATACCCTTATTTTCGGACAGGAATCCCATGGTTCCGGCCATGTAACCTACCTTGCAGACAATCCATTGTTCAGAGGGTTCTGGGAGAATGGTAAATTGTTCTTTGCAAACGCCCTGTTTATGGTTGATTAATTTAGGGGTAAGATAATCAGCAAAACCAGGTAACCCCTGCTTGTATGAAGATCAAAAGGCTTACCGTCTTTACCAGAGACCTCCACGGGCAACAAAATTTCTATGGAAATACCCTGGAGCTTGAACAGACAGAAGAAACCAGAAATTCCATAAGTTTCCGGGTGGGGGCAAGCCAGTTGTGCTTTAAGGAAAACAGTACCGCTACTCCCTGCCATATTGCCTTTAACATCCCCTCTTATACGGAACATGAGGCCCTGGCATGGCTTAGGGAACGTGCGGAAATCTTAACCGATCAGGGGAAAGAAATCCAGGATTTTGAGAGCTGGAATGCCAAATCTGTATATTTCTACGATGCCGACAGGAATATCCTTGAATTCATTTCGCGCAGGAATCTCGGCTATGCGGCAGGAAAAGCGTTCGGATCAGAGTCATTTCATGAAATCTCCGAAATTGGCCTAGCCGTAGAGGCTATAGCTCCCGTTTATGAATACCTTTATAAGGCTATCGGCCTGGAGGTATATCACGGGGACAGTGAAAATTTTTGTGCCATTGGCGACGAATATGGCTTGCTTATCTGTATTGATATGGCATTAAAAACCTGGTACCCTGCTGGCGACAGGGCATTCCCTTCGGAATTTGAATTACTTCTTTCTGAAGCTAAGAAGGATTATATCCTCACCTATTTCAACAGGGAAATAAAGATCAACGACCTCAATGAATAAAGCTTCCTGTTTATATTTCAAGCATTTGCCCGCGGGCTATAGCAAGCCATCTATCAGGGAAACAAGAAGAGCCCCCTTGCCATGAAGATCCCCGGACATATCCTCCCATTGATTGTTGTGGCCCAATTTTGCTGTACCTCCCTCTGGTTTGCAGGAAACGGGGTCATGGAGGATCTGATCAGACATTTTAATCTGGAAGCTGAAGCCCTGGGGCACCTCACCGCGGCCGTACAACTTGGATTTATCTGCGGGACACTTTTTTTTGCGCTTTTTACTATTTCCGATCGCTTTTCCCCATCCCGGGTTTTCTTTGTGAGCGCCCTCCTGGGAGCCCTATTTAACCTGGGAATATTTCTCGATGGCAATTCCCTTTTCAGCCTTATGGCGTTCAGATTCCTGACAGGTATCTTTCTGGCAGGTATCTATCCTGTAGGGATGAAAATTGCCGCCGACTATTTTGAGAAAGGGCTCGGCAAATCACTGGGCCTGCTGGTAGGTGCACTTGTGCTTGGCACCTCACTGCCCCATTTGTTAAGGGGATATGGCACCGGATTATCGTGGCCGCTTGTCATCTGGGTTACTTCAGGTCTGGCCCTTGCAGGAGGGCTGCTCATCCTTTTTTTTGTTCCGGATGGTCCCTACAGGAAGGGGAGTTCGGGCCTGGATCTGTCGGCCTTCTTTAAAATTTTCAGGAAGCCCGCCTTCCGGGCTGCCGCTTTCGGGTATTTCGGTCATATGTGGGAACTGTACGCTTTTTGGGCTTTTGTGCCCTTTATGGCCGACTATTATGCCAGCCTGCATACGGAAACCGCCGTCTCCAGCCAGTTACTGGCCTTCGCGGTTATCGCGATCGGCGGCCCCTCCTGTGTGTTAAGCGGCTATTTATCCGGAACTTTCGGCCCTAAACGAATCGCCGCCCTTGCCCTCGCTTTCTCATGCGGATGCTGCCTGCTTTCACCCCTTGTATTTATGGCGGCGCCTCCATCAATCTTTGTGGCATTCCTTTTATTTTGGGGGATATGTGTGATTGCCGATTCCCCCTTGTTTTCCACTATGGTCGCACAAAATTCTGCAGCCGAACTAAGGGGTACGGCCCTGACATTTGTAAATTGTATGGGCTTTGCCATAACGATATTTAGCATCCAGCTACTTAATTACCTCAGGGAAGAAGTGAATCTGCAGTATCTTTATGTTTTCCTTGCACTGGGTCCGATGCTGGGGCTTTTGGCGCTTCTGGCCAGCAGGAAGGAGCCCTCCATATAGGATGTTTCCAGTAAACCTATGTACCGATTGAAGTTAAATCGCTTTTTATCCTTACTATGCGGCCTCGTTGCCATAGTGTGCCGCCTGTGTCCTGCTTACGGTCAGGAAAGGACGGTAGTCCGGGCCAACCAGCAATGGATACAGTATTACGGCCAGCTTCAACTCACCGAGCGATGGTACCTGACAGGTGATACGGGCTTCCGTTGGAAAGATGGTTTGACGACGCCACACCAGAATATCTTCCGGGTTGGCACCCTTTACAGACCTGACAACTTGTTGCACCTGGGAGGAGGTCTGGCCTATTCCGGGTTTTATGAGGCGGGAAAAGTGGAACATAATGAATGGAGACTGTATCAGGAAGCCGGAATGAGGCATTATTTCCGGAGCATTGAACTTGCACATAGGTTCAGGATGGAGCAACGATTTCAACATCCGACCACTTTTGTTATCAGGTTTCGCTATGCCCTTACGGCATCCATACCCCTATTTTCTCTTTCAGCGAAAAACAGAGATCAGAGGCTATCATTAATTGCCGGAGATGAAATTTTCATCAACTCAAAGAAAGAAATCACGAACGGTCTTTTTGATCAGAACCGATTCCTTGCCGGATTGAGTGCGGATTTGAGCGACGCGCTTTCGATTGCCGTAATCTGGAATAGCCAGTTTGCCGCTACCATGCTTCCGTCAACGTACCGTCATACCCATGTAGCCTGGCTGCAGCTAAGGCATCAGATCAACTTACCAAAAACATCAAGGACACTATGAAAATCCGGGCCCTTCTCCTTTTGACTATTTTATGCTTTAGCAGTGTTGCATGCCGGCAAAGCATAAAAAATGAAAATAGTGTTACTATTGCGACGGCAGCCAATATGCAGTTTGCCATGGAAGCGATGGCGGAAAAATTCACCGATAAAACCGGTATCGACTGCCAGCTCATCATAGGTTCGTCAGGAAAACTTACCGCACAGATAACAGAAGGGGCGCCATACGATATTTTCGTTGCCGCCAATATGAAGTATCCACAGGAGGTGGCAAACCGGGGGCAGGCAGCGGAGCCTCCACAACTTTATGCCTACGGATCCCTGGTGCTCTGGACGGTGAAAGAGGGCCTTGAGCCTTCACTGGAAATTTTAACCGGGGAAACTGTCTCGCATATTGCGATCGCTAACCCGAATACCGCCCCTTACGGCCAGGCCGCTATTGAAGTCCTGCAATACTATGGCCTCCTGGATTCCATATCGGCAAAGCTTGTGTACGGAGAAAGTATCGCCCAGGCCAATCAATTTATAATTTCAGGTTCCGCAGAAATTGGATTTACCGCCCTTTCGGTGGTGCTTTCACCACATGTGCACGGCAAGGGCCAATGGCTCGCGATAAGCGCAGACCTGCATGCCCCTGTGGAACAAGGCGTGGTGCTCCTTAAAGGTGATAAAGGACCTTCCGAAGCTGCCAAAAAATTCTATACCTTCCTTTTAGGCCCGGAAGCCGCCGGGATATTAAAAAAATATGGATATTCGGTAAGTGAATAAGCTGGAAGGACATATCAGCCGGATCGAGGTAAGCGGTAGTATGACGCTGGTAACCGTTGAAATCAGCAAAGACCTTAGCCTTAAGGCGATTGTAATAGATACCCCGGCAACCGTAGGCTACCTGGTTGAGGGGCATCCGGTGAAAGCGTTGTTCAAGGAAACGGAAGTAGTGATAGGAACTTATGAAGACCACAGGATCAGCCTACAGAACCGCATTGGAGGAAATGTGATGGCCGTTGAGAAGGGCCGGCTCCTGAGCCGCGTGCGAATATCCACTCCTGTAGGCGAGATACGGTCCGTTATCAGTACGGCTTCCGCCGAAAGGCTGGAACTTCGGGAACAGGCCGCTGTATACGCCATGGTAAAACTTACAGAAATGATGCTTTCGGAATGATGGACTGGCAACCTTTACTTTTAACTTTTGAACTTGCCGCGGTAACTACCGCCATCTTGTTTTTGCTTGCCATCCCCCTGGCACATTGGCTCGCCGTAACGGATTCGCGCATGAAACCGCTTGTGGAAACCCTTGTTAGCATGCCACTGGTTTTACCACCCACAGTCCTGGGCTTTTATTTTCTCCTGGCCTTCAGCCCGGGAAATGCTTTTGGCAACTGGCTGGATGAATGGCTGGGAATAAGACTGGTATTTTCTTTTGGCGGCCTTGTGGTGGCATCGGTTATCTACAGCTTACCCTTTATGGTACACCCTATACAGTCTGGGCTGGCAAGCCTTCCCCATTCCCTCAGGGAAGCCGCCTATGTAATGGGCAAATCGAGGTTTACCACCTTGCGGAAAGTGTTGCTTCCCAATATTAAAAAGTCTGTTTTAACGGGTATTGTTCTCGCGTTTGCGCATACCGTCGGGGAATTCGGCGTCGTCCTGATGATCGGTGGCAACATCCCCGGCAAAACCCGGGTGGCCTCCATAGCCATTTATGACGAGGTGGAATCCCTGAATTATGCAGCGGCCAATTTTTACTCCCTGGTACTTTTCATTATCACCTTCGGGATACTGATGCTTGTATATCTGGTTAATAGCGGTTATTTAAAACGGTTCCGGAAATGATAGAAATGGATGTGCATAAAAACCTTCAATCGGCAGAAGGCCCTATGAACCTGCATGTGCAACTAAGCCTGGATCAGGGTAGTTTTGCCACCCTCTATGGCCCTTCCGGGGCAGGGAAAACATCAACCCTAAAAATCCTTGCCGGACTTATGACCCCGGATAAGGGCTACCTGTCCGTTAATGGCGAAGCCTGGTACGATTCGGGCGGGGCAGTTAACCGGCTTCCCCAGGAACGCAGGATAGGTTTTGTTTTTCAGGACTATGCGCTTTTCCCTCACATGAGCGTGTATGAGAACCTGCATTTTGCACTGGGCAAGCAGGGAGATCCCGGTATACTGGAAAGGCTGATTGGCATGATTTCCCTGGACGGCCTCCGCAACAGAAAACCCGTAGAATTATCCGGGGGACAACAACAACGGGTTGCCCTTGCCAGGGCCCTTGTGCAACAACCGGAACTGCTGTTGCTGGATGAACCTCTGGCGGCACTCGACCTGGAGGCGAGAATGAAGCTGCAGGATTATTTACTTGAACTACACCAGGAATTTGGCCTTACCACCCTCATGATCAGCCATGACACAGGGGAAATAATGAAACTGGCCGACAAGATCTTCATATTAGACAAAGGGCGGATAAGCAAAAAGGGCACCCCCGGGGAAATTTTTTCCTCGAAGTGGGTAAGCGGAAAATTCCGGTTCACTGGTGAAGTGCTGAATATTGAACGCCAGGAAGTGGTTTTTGTAGTGACCGTGCGCATCAAGAACACAGTAGTAAAAGTCGTTGCAGATGAAGACGATATTGGCGTCCTGCGTGTAGGGGATACGGTGCTGCTTGCATCCAAGGCCTTTAACCCCGTTATCTACAAAATAATTTAAAGCTGAATTCCGGCAGGAAATTGGCTCTTTGCTCTTTTTTTGGTAACTTCTTGTCCTTAAACCAGCACAGCAGCATTCCGGCAAAAAAAGTCAACCGATCTGGAAAGTTGTACTGTGTACACACCCCTTGTAAGGCCCCGATAAAATTACCCGGTATTAGCGCGATATGACCTTCGCCTTCAGCATGGAGACACTGGCATTGAACCGTATAATTTAAATAACCATCATGAAGACGACCATTTCCCAAGCACCCTTAGCTAAACCATGTATTTTGATTATGGCCCTGACCATGTTAACCGTCCTGGCATGCGGGGATAACAAAAAACCAGCAGTTGCCGTAACCCCGGTTGCCGAAACCGACCCTTCCATTCAAATCGTAACCGAACTCATGGATTTCCAGTTAAAGGATACCATTCAATCAGGCTGGCAAACCTTCCGATACACCAATAATTCGAAGGAACCCCATTTTTTCCTGCTGGAAAAATATCCCGAAGGGAAAAGTCTGGCCGATTGCAAACAAGAAGTGATCCCACCCTTTCAAAAAGGCATGAACCTGATCAACGAAGGCAGGATGGATGAAGCCATGGAGGCCTTTGGCGAGCTGCCGGAATGGTTCCAGCAGATTGTCTTTATGGGTGGCTCAGGTCTTATCTCTCCCGGGGAAACTGCGGTAACCACATTAAAAATGGAACCTGGCTATTATATAATTGAATGTTATGTTAAAATGGAGAACGGGGTTTTCCACAGTGCCATGGGAATGCTGGAAGATCTGGTAGTACTTCCAGATAGTGTAAACTATAAGCCACCCTCCGCCACCGTTTCCCTTTCTATTTCCAGGGAAGGCGGCATTAAGGTGCACGACACCATACGTTCGGGCACTCAGGTATTTGCAGTGGATTTTACGGACCAGGGGCCCCATGAACATTTTTTAGGCCACGATGTAAACCTGGTGAAACTTGCAGCAAATGCCAACCCTGATTCGCTGGGACATTGGATGAACTGGTCCGACCCCAAAGGCCTCATCTCTCCTGCCCCGCGGGGGGTAACCTTCCTTGGCGGGGTAAACGAAATGCCCGCCGGCTATGTGGGATACTTTACGGCTGAACTGACAGCGGGAAACTATGCCCTTATTTCTGAAGTACCTTCCCCAAAAGAGAAGAATATGCTGTTTATGTTTGAGGTAGCATCTCAAGGACAGCCATAAGGAAATTTTCTGTAGGTCCTGACAGCCAAAAGCAGGTAATTAATAACTGCTCCCCATCCGTTATGTTCCTATAATTCATGCTTCTTCGAGCTGGCGATTCTAACTCGATGACGCTAGCCTATCATAGTATTTAAAGGATAAGGCAGGCCCATTATACAATGAAGCAGGCTTTGGTACCTGTAAAACCATCCCCTTATAAATAGGGAAGAACATTAGTGGAAATTTGTACCTTTAAGACATGCACGAAGATCTCCAAACCATACTGCAGCGCCTGAAAGAGGAGTTCGTGACATTGATCCCCAATATCGTAATTTCCCTGGTGGTCCTGGGCATTGGATACCTCCTGGCCCGAGTGACAAAATACCTGGTAAGGAGATTCTTGCACTACCTGGGTGTCCTGATCAGTCGCCGGTTTGCAGGCGTCAACCTGGATGAGGCTGCCTCCTTTATCGGGATCGCTTTCTTCTGGCTGATTATTTTTTCCACCGTACTGCTTATTACCGATATCCTCGGACTTTCGGTTCTTACCAACTGGTTTGAGAGCATCCTGCAATACACCCCTAACCTGTTGGCGGCCATCCTCATCATTTTTGCCGCCATTATCCTCGGAAATTTCGTTTCGGGCCTTATTACAAACCTGGGCGGGAAGATTGGACTGGACTATGGCGCTACCCTTGGCCGAATTGCCCAGTTCCTGATACTTTTTACCGCTGTGGTCATCGCCATAGACCAAATAGGGATAGAAATTGCTTTTCTCGTCAATATCATAAATATAGTTTTGGCTACCCTTTTATTCGGGGCCTCCCTTGCATTTGGCCTGGGCGCAAAGACATCGGTGAGCAATATACTGGCATCTTTTTATGTGCGGAAGACCTACAAAACAGGCGATTATGTACAAGTAGGGACCATCAAAGGGACCATTAGCAAAATAGAAAGTACCCAGGTGGTATTGGAAAATGAAACTGGGCAAGTTTGTATCCCGGCCAAAACCTTCAATGAAACAACCTCTTTATTGATCAGCAAGAAACCGTAAATGGATACCGATCGTCTTTTGGCTGAAAAATATATGCGCCTGCATCCCCTTAAGGCGGCCCGGATCATGGAATCCCTTACCCATGTAGAACTTGCCGGCCTGCTCGGTGATACGACTGCAAACACCCTGGCTCCGGTGCTTAACGCGATGGATGCCCATTGCCTGGCCAAAGCCCTACCCATGATGCCGAAGACCGGCGTAGGGAGATTGATGGAGAAGATGGAGCGTCTGAATGTGCAGAACGTTTTGCGTCAGCTGGACCCACAGACACAAAGGCAACTATTAAAGGAATTAAAGCCCGATCTGGCCTCCGCTCTGAAGCGAAACCTGGACCAGGTTTCCGGTACGGTAGGTGCCCTTATGTTGCCTGTTACTCTGGTATTGCAGCCATCCATGAATGTGAAGGAAGCCCTGGAGTACCTGAAAAAAAACAGGAAGAAGATGATGAATCTCTTATTGGTGGTTAACCAGAAAGGCGAATTGATGGGTGAAATACCGCTAAAGTCTCTTTTACTGGCCGAAAAGACGGAATTACTGTCTCATCTTCTGGTAGAAGGGCTTCCAGCCCTTTTAACTGACACCTCCCTGACAGCCATACAGGATCACCCGGCCTGGGAGAAGTATCCAAGCCTGCCTGTAAATGACCGTTCCAACCAACTTGTAGGCATTCTGCCTGCAGACCTGGCCCGGCAGCGTAACGGTAAGCGCGAACTGCTTACCAAAGAAATCCTGGAAACTACCTCGGCTTTAGGTGAACTCTACCGCATAGGCCTTGCCGGTTTCCTGCAAAGCGTTAATCGCGGAACCTGAAAAGCAGATATCAATGGATAAGCAAGCCAGCACCGCCAGGGCCGTCCTGAGCAGGGAATTTTTCAAACATCATCCGAGGGATGCCGCCAGGGCCATGGATGATTTTGAAATAGATGTTCAATTGCAATATCTTGGTATACTTCCCGAAGACACAGCACGTGACGTATTTGGCCAGCTGAACCCCGATGCCGCGGCCGAACTCATTCCTCACATGGAAGACCAGCTGTTCGCAGACCTTTTCTCCGGAATGAATACGCATAAGGCGGCGCGGCTACTCTCGAGGCTGGACAAGCGGCATGCAAAGGCCAGGCTGGGTTTATTGCCTGAAATCCGCTCCCGGGAAATTCGCGTTTACCTGGATTATCCGGAAGATACCGCGGGCCACTTAATGGACACCGGGCTGGTGGTCTTTAGAGAAGACAATACGGTAAAGGATGTCCTTAGCAGGCTCAGGAAATTAAAGGACCGCAGAATTACCATCGTATTTGTAATTGATGAAGCAGAGCGGTTAACCGGAAAGATCCCCCTGCAGGTCATAGCCATTTCGCAGCCTGCCGAACGTCTTGACACCCTTATGGAAACAGCTCCTTTCGTTCCTGCCATGGCACACCGCGATGAGATCCTCCAGGTCATGGAACAGGAACAACTCCTGCAAATCCCGGTAACCGATATCAATAAACGGTTACTGGGCATCATCCGGAACGATGTGCTCATGAGTGCCAGTAAACAGGATATTACTGAAAACCTGCAGGCCATGTTTGGGGCCGGGCGGGAAGAACATGCATTGTCTAGGGTATCCTTTGCCGTACGGAAGCGCCTCCCCTGGTTACAGGTAAACCTGGCAACGGCCTTCCTGGCTTCGATGGTTGTGGGCCTTTTTGAAGATACGATTGCGAAGATCACCATTTTGGCGGTATTCCTGCCGGTGGTAGCCGGACAGTCCGGTAATACCGGTTCCCAGGCACTCGCCGTGACCATGCGCGGGCTGGCCCTCAGGGAAATAAGGCTTTCCCAATGGTTCCGGGTTGCCCGTAAGGAGATTATGGTAGGCTTTATCAACGGGCTTGCCGTCTCTTTTACAACCGGAATCATTGTTTATTTCTGGTCGGCATCTTTCGGGATAGCGGTTGTAATCGGTATTTCCATGGTCTTGTCTATGATCATCGCAGGTATGTCCGGGGCCGTCATCCCCATGGCCCTGAAGGCCGTGGGGCAGGATCCGGCCACCTCCTCTTCCATTATACTTACCACAGTTACGGACATCTGCGGCTTTCTCAGTTTCCTTGGGTTGGCCACGGCCCTGTCTTCGGTACTGGGTATTGTATAAAGCCATCTCAGCAGTGTGCTTTGGCCCTGCACAGACAGCTTTGCACCAACTGATAATTTTAGATTATATTTAAAACCTCAACCTAAAATAACAGCATGAAATTACTGCGATTCGGAGAAAAAGGGAACGAAAAACCGGGGGTTCTCCTGCAAGGCAAAAAAAAGGATTGTTCTCAAGAATTTAGCGACTGGAACCGCGACTTTTTCCTGGACGACGGCCTAGGCAAATTGAGCCGATTACTAAACAACAGCGGGGACCAACTACCGGACATCCCCGAATCCGCAAGGCTGGCCTCCTGTATTGCCCGCCCGGGAATGATCATGTGCATAGGGCTGAATTACTCTGACCATGCCAAAGAATCAAATATGGCACTGCCCGCTGAGCCGATTATATTCGGAAAGGCCTCCAATACGATTAACGGCCCTTTTGACGATGTCCGTATTCCAAAAAATGGCGATAAAACCGACTATGAAGTTGAATTGGGTGTGGTACTCAGCCAGGATGTCTGCTACCTCGCCAACGAAGAAGAAGCCGCAAGGGCCATCGCAGGCTATTGCATTGTTAACGACCTTTCCGAGCGGGCATTCCAGCTGGAAAGGGGTGGCCAATGGATCAAGGGAAAATCCTGCCCGGGCTTCAGTCCTGTGGGGCCATACCTTGCTACGCCTGATAGCATTGGTGATATAGATAACCTTTCAATGCATCTGAAAGTCAACGGCGAAATTCGCCAAAAGGGAAATACGAAATTTATGGTCTTCAAACCGGCCTACCTCGTGTATTACCTTTCACAGTTCATGACCCTGGAGGCAGGAGACCTCATTTCCACCGGAACCCCTGCCGGAGTGGCTCTGGGGATGACACCCCCCGCCTACCTCAAAAAAGGGGATGTGGCCGAACTCACCATAGAAGGCCTCGGGATACAAAAACAACGTTATATATAGCTTCCAATGCCTTCATCAGATTACCTTAATGCCGAATTATTGTTGGATGCACGGGCCCTCCTTGGAGAAGGTCCTTTATGGGAACACAATAGCGGCATGCTGTATTGGGTGGATATTGAAGGCCGCAGGCTACACAGGCATGAACCTCTGACAGGCTTAAACAGGGTATGGGATTTGGATGGCATGCCAGGAACTGTAATCCCGGTAACAGATGGACGCTTGTTGCTGGCCCATGAAAAGGGACTGTTGCTTTTTGACCCGGAAAGCGGGATAAGCGAAAGCCTTGACATCCTAAACAACCCGGACCCCCGGCTTCGATTCAACGACGGGAAATGCGATCCTTTTGGCAATATATGGATCGGGACCATGGACAAGGAACTTGCCCCCCATGCAGGAAATCTCTACCGTATAGACTCCAGGCAGGGTGTTGTGACCATGCTTGAACATACCACGGTTTCCAACGGCATGGCCTGGTCTCCCGATAACCGATATATGTATTACACAGACTCCCCCACCCGGGAAATCTGGAGATTCGATTATGATCCAAAAACCGCCACAATCTCCAACAGGAAAACGGTAATTTTCATCCCGGAAAATTGTGGCACCCCGGACGGGATGACCATAGATAATAAGGGTATGCTCTGGATTGCCCATTGGGGAGGACACTGCGTCCGACAATGGGACCCTGGCACAGGAGATGCCATGCTAACGGTGAGGGTGGATGCACCCCATGTTACTTCCTGCTGCTTTGGGGGGAAAGATCTGGATATCCTTTACATTACCACTGCCCAGAGCGGGCTGAACGCGACAGAACTTGCCAGGTTTGCGCATAGCGGCGGTTTGTTTTGTTGCAGGCCGGGAACCAGTGGATCTCATGCCGGGTATTATAATATAACTAATTGAACTATGTACGCCAGTTTAAGTGAAAAGGTGGCTATTGTCACCGGGGCCGGAGAAGGAATAGGCCACGCCATTGTTTGCAACTTGCTGGAAGCAGGTAGCAGGGTAATTTTAAATGACCTTGACGCTGAGCTTGCGCATAGTGCAGTCACGGCCCTTGATTTAAAATTCCCGGGTAAATGCCTGCCCTTTGCAGGCGACGCATCTGCCACCGAAACCATCAATGGCATGCTCGAATTTACCATGGCAGAATTTGGTACCCTGGACCTGCTTGTGGCAAATGCGGGCCTTACTGTTTTTGGTGATTTTTTCGACTTTAACAGGGAAGATTTCAGGCGGGTCCTGAATGTGAATATGGAGGGTTCCTTCTTCCTGACTCAGGCCGCTACAAAAGTTATGCGTGAACATGGCCGGGGCGGACGGGTGATACTGATGTCGTCTGTTACCGGAATCCGTTGCTTCCCCGACCTTTCGGCCTATTCCATGACCAAGGCCGCCCTGCGGATGATGGCGCGCAACCTGGTTCTTGCCCTGGCGCCGTATAAGATCACCATCAATGCCGTGGCTCCGGGGGCAACCCTAACAGATCGCACCCAACAAGAAGAACCAGACTATGCGGGTACCTGGGCCACACTTACCCCCATGGGCCGGGTAGGTACCCCGGAAGATGTGGCAAATACCTGCCTTTTCCTGCTGTCGGATAAAGCCTCCCATGTTACGGGGCAGACCCTGGTGGTAGACGGGGGTTGGACAGCAGTAGGGCGAACTCCTGATGACCTGAAAAGTTAACGGGACCCGCCATTAAACATTGGGGGGCCGGAATGCCTGAATATTGCCATTTAACTTGAACAGAATAAACCTTAAACGACAAACCGATTATGAATCAAGTAACTACTTTCTGCCTCCTACTCTTCACTTTACTTTGCGGAAGCCTGTACGCCCAGACAGGAAAAGTATTCGACAACCTTTCCCTGCCCAGTGAAATTTTAAAGAGTGAAAGGAAATATGCCGTTTACCTCCCGCCTGATTATGAAAATTCGCAACGCGATTACCCGGTCTTGTACCTCTTGCATGGCGGGGGCGACGACCAGACAGGCTGGGTGCAGTTCGGGGAAGTCCTGCATATTACCGACAAGGCCATAAGTGAAGGGTCGGCCACCCCAATGATCATTATAATGCCCGACGCGAACACGGGTAAGCGCGGTTACTTTAACAGCCCGGATGGGAAATGGCGGTATGAGGATTTCTTTTTTGAAGAATTAATGCCACATGTTGAAAAAACCTACCGGATTAAAGGGGATAAACGTTTCAGGGCCGTGGCAGGCCTCTCTATGGGAGGCGGGGGTTCGTTTATGTACGCCCTGCGCCGCCCGGAACTCTTTTCTTCAGCCTGCCCGTTGAGTGCGTCAACCGGTCCGCTTTCACTAGAGCAGATGAAAGAACGGCTTAGCCGCATGGGAGAAACCTATGAGGAAGAAACCCTTCAGGCATATTACAAACAACATAATGCCTTGTCGCTTATAGAAAACACTCCTGCCGAACAGTTAAACTCCGTTCGCTGGTTTATAGACTGCGGGGACGACGATTTCCTTTACGAAGGGAACAGCCTGGTACACATCGCCCTTAGAAAAAAGGAAATTGCCCATGAATACCGGGTTCGAGACGGCGGGCACACATGGACCTATTGGAGGGAATCCCTGCCGGAGGTCCTTAAGTTTGTATCCAAGTCATTTCATCAATATTAGCAGGATTATATGAGAAAAATTCTTTTCATCCTGGTTATGGCTTCGGCATTGCCGGGGCTTTCCCAACAGGTGGACACAGACAGCCTTCCATACGCTACCATCCCGGAGTACCCGCTCCAATACAGTGCCCAAGGAATAACGGCGCGGATGACAGATGGGCTGGGATTCCGTTATTACTGGGCGACGGCCGGCATCAGAGATGAGGATCTCACTTACCAGCCGGGAACTTCGGGCAGGAACTTCAGGCAAACCATGGAACATATCCATAATCTCAGCCTGGTGATCCTGAACGCGGCCCGGAAAGAAGGCAATGACCCCCGCACCATGCCCGATAGCCCGGGGAATGCGAGCGAATTACGCCGAATAACCCTGATAAATATAGAAACCGCGAGCAAACTTCTGGCGGTGTCAGACAACCTGGAGGCACATCCCATCCGGTTTGAATTGGCCCGGGGAGAGGCAGAATACCCTTTCTGGAACCTGATCAATGGCCCGATTGCCGATGCGATCTGGCATTGCGGACAGTTGGCAGTACTGAGGCGGGCCGCAGGCAACCCCGTGGATCCTGCGGTTAGTTTTCTTGAGGGAAAGTTAAAATCTTCATCCCCATAATAGTTTCTGATCGGGAAAATTGATTATCTTTCATAGCCCCAGCCCCAACCCCCTGGAGGCTGTGCATCAACATCATATATTCACCCTATAAGTAACTAAATTCTATTACGATGAAAAAGTTTGGTATTATTCTACTTGCATTGATGTTCGTTGGTTTTGGCCTGAACGAATTTAAACTTACGGACGAGGAAAGATCCAAGGCCATTGATCACCTCTCCCAGACCCGCGACGACCTTCTTAGCGCACTGGAAGGCCTGAACGATGAACAACTCAATTACAAATCTAGTCCCGAAAGCTGGTCTGTTGCGGAGTGCGTGGAACATATTGCCATTTCGGAAAAAAATATAATGGAGATGGCGTCCGGAGCCGTACAGGTAACCGCAGATGCTTCCCAAAGGTCTGAAGTTACCATTACAGACGATGAGTTGCTGGGCATGATAACCGACCGTTCTAACAGGGTAAAAACCTCGGAAGCCTTCGAGCCTTCAGGCCAGTTTGGCTCCTTTGAAGAAACCCTGGAGGCCTTCACAAGCGAGAGGGAGGAAAACATCGGATACCTCGAGAATACCGAAGACGATCTGAGAAACCATTATGCACAATTACCATTCGGGAAGGTGGATGCCTACCAGGTAGTTTTGTTTATGTCTGGTCATACCGAGCGCCATACCAAACAGATCGAAGAAATTAAGGCAGATCCCGGTTTTCCTCAGGAATAATCTGTCGAGCACCTTGTACAGAGAGCAATCGGTTCCCGTAATTAAGTGCAATGCTTATTTTTGCGCAGTATGACGTTTATTACGTTTATTGCGTTTACGGCTTTCGTCGCCCTCTATGCCACCTGGAAATTACGCAGGGATTCCCTGCAAACGCAGGACGGGTATTTTCTGGGGGGCCGCTCCCTGACGGGGATCATTATCGCGGGATCCTTATTATTAACCAACATTTCCACCGAACATTTGGTTGGAATGAATGGTTCTGCGTACAGAAACGGGGCCATCATTATCGCCTGGGAAGTAACCTCTGCCCTGGCACTGATAGTGGCGGCCCTGTATTTTGCCCCCCGTTACCTGAAGATGGGGCTCACCACCATCCCCGAATTCCTGGAGAAGCGGTTCGATGGGCTTACCCGTACCCTGGTGGCATTATTGCTTATTATCTCCTTCACAGCCACCCTGCTCCCCATTGTGCTTTACACAGGGGCCCTGAACATAGAGGCAATTTTCGGGATTTCCGATCTGCTGGAGGTAAACAGGGCCGAAGGAATATGGGTTACTATCCTAATTGTGGGCTGCCTTGGGGCGGCCTATGCTATTTTCGGCGGGCTGAAAATGGTGGCTTATACAGATACCATCAACGGATTCGGCCTGCTTGTAGCAGGGCTTCTGGTTCCTATCCTGGCCCTGATCGCCATTGGCGACGGCAGTCCGATGAACGGGCTCAGGGCTGTTTTTAACAACGCCCCGGAAAAATTCAATGTGGTAAGCCGGGAATCCGGCATTGGCCCCGGATCCCGTTCCGCCATCCTGCCATTCGAAGTGCTGTTTACAGGCCTTATGGTAAACCAGGTTTATTTCTGGACCATGCACCAGTCTATCATTCAGCGGGTACTTGGGGCGGTAAGCCTTAAGGAAGCTCAGAAGGGCTTGTTGTTTACCGGTTTTCTGAAAATCCTGGTGCCGCTGATCATAGTACTGCCGGGCCTTATCGGATTCTATTATTTTGGCGACAGCCTTTACGACAACCCCGATGATGTTTACCCCCTGCTGGTAAAGATGGTATTACCTGCCTGGCTGACCGGCTTCTTTGTAGCCGTAATGATGGGGGCTATCCTTACAACTTTTAACAGTGCCCTCAACAGCGCGGCCACGGTTTTCAGCCTTGGAATTTTTAAACGGTATATCCGTGTCCGGGCCACCGAAAGGGAACTGGTGCGCATGGGCAAATGGACCTCGGCCGTGCTTGCAGTATTTGCCATTGGCATCGCCCCTTTTGTTGCCAACGCTCCGGACGGCCTCTATCAGTTGCTGCAGCAGTTGAACGGTATTTTCTTTATTCCCATCGCGAGTGTGATCCTGGCCGGTTTCCTGTTTCCAAAGGTTACGGCAACCGGGGCTAAAGCAGGGCTGGGGTTTGGGCTGATGTTCTATATAGTTACCTATTACATCCTTCAGGTTGACCTGCATTTTGTTCACCTTTGGGGAATAGAATTCCTCCTTAACATAGCCGTTATGCATTTGTTTTCGCGCCGCTTGCCGGGTTCCACTGCATATGTACCCCAGGATGCCGGAAAAGTAGACCTGAAGCCCTGGAAGAAGGCGAAGGCAGTAAGCATATTTTTGGTGGCATTCACTATAATTTTGTACCTTTTCCTGGGAAATGTCTGATGTTATGGAAAAAGTTTTTAGAAATTACGAAGCTGCCGGTGTAAAGACAGCAGTGAAGGAGCATTATCGCAAAATGCGCTCGCGTCAAACCTATGACTATGTTCAAAGGATGCACCTCAAATACCTTACCTTCGATAAACCGCTGGGGCTCTGGGAGGCCATGGAGCATTTGAACGACCTAATTGATGTAAGTGATCCTGACCTTGACCTTCCCAATATTCAGCACCTCATACAGAGCGCGGAAGCAATCCGGACAGCCGGCCGGCCCGACTGGATGCAACTGGTTGGCCTGATCCATGACCTCGGCAAGGTGATGTTCCTTTGGGGAAGCGATGAGGATGGTACCAGCCAGGACGAACAATGGGGCATGGTTGGCGATGTTTTTGTGGTGGGCTGTGCCCTACCCGAAAGCTGC
This sequence comes from uncultured Flavobacteriaceae bacterium, assembly GCA_964434565.1. GTDB lineage: Bacteria > Bacteroidota > Bacteroidia > Flavobacteriales > Flavobacteriaceae > Zeaxanthinibacter. The sequence continues at coordinate 44,923 of CAYSVQ010000174.1, forward strand.
GTGTATCCGGAATTCAACGCCCTGAATCCTGATATGGCCGATCCCCGTTACAATACGCCCACAGGTATCTATGAGGAAGGCTGCGGGCTCGACGCGCTTACGCTGGCCTGGGGACATGATGAGTACCTGTACCGGGTGCTGGCCCGCCACGAAGGCAACAGCCTGCCGGAAGCAGGGATGGCAATGATTCGCTACCACTCTTTCTACCCATGGCATACAGGTGGGAGTTATAAACAGCTACTTAAAAAGGAAGACAGCCGGTATATGGACTGGATACGGGACTTTAACCGATATGACCTTTATACCAAAAGCGACCGCACCTATACCCTGGACGCTATCAGAAAGCATTACGAACCCATTGCAGATAAATACCTGGGAAACGGCCCAATTTACTGGTAAGAATCCAAATTAATGCTTGGTGCATTACTTCGGGCATCGTTAATGACTTCATTAAGGGTTTTTCCATGAGCCTCCAATCACGATAAGCCAAAAGGGCGTCCTTTCTTTATGCAGACGCTGTCTCTCCTGGCCTTTACGAGTACGGGCATGGCCATTCCTTCCCATAACGCCAATTTATTCTCATTGGCATATATTTAACATTCTTAGTACGCTAAAAATTAGTAACTTAGATAGAGAAATTAAAAAAATTGCATGCTAAAGTAAAACCCAGGGTTATGAAACGTCACGGCTCTCTTCGCACAAAATTCCCAATCGCGCTTTTGCTCCTCCTACTCCTGTTGCCGGGGGCAGGCTCTACGGTTACTGCCGCTTTGTTCTTTCAGGACGGTCAGCTGCAGGACGATGCTTCATATGTGCAATACAGAGGTGAAATCGTAGATGCGGAAACGGGCAAACCGCTCATCTTCGCAAACCTTACCCTTGAAAGCAACAATATCAGCACCGTATCAAACACCGAAGGGGAATTCCTGCTGAAGGTGCCTCGGGATACCAGGGAAGGCACTGTTGTGGTCTCCTTTCTGGGCTACCAGACCCGCATGATCCCCATCAATCAGCTTAGCCAGAATAACAATCGTATCGCCCTGAAGGTATCTGTTACGGAACTTGCCGAAGTAAGCCTTACAATCCCGAGGGAAGCAAGGGTACTGGTTAAGGAAACCCTTCGTAAGAAAGGCGACAATTATTTTGATGATCCCACCCTGATGACTGCCTTTTACCGGGAAGCCATCAAAAAACGCAGGCGTAACGTGTCTCTTTCCGAAGCGGTTGTAAACATTTATAAAGCTTCCTACGCTTCTCCCAGACAGGATGCGGTGACTATTTACAAGGCAAGGAAAAGCACGGATTATACCAGACTGGATACCCTGGCACTGAAACTTCAGGGTGGTCCGTTCAATACGCTGTTTGTAGACATCATGAAATATCCGGATTTTATTTTTACGGAAGAATCCATGGCCAAGTACCAATTCACCTTCGACCGGTCTACCAGGATCAACGACCAGCTTATCTATGTGGTGAATTTTCAGCAAAGAGACGAAATTACGGAACCGCTTTATATGGGCAAGTTATATATTGATGCCGACAATAAAATTCTAACCAGTGCTATCTTCTCCCTTAATATTACAGACAGGGAAGAAGCCAGCAGGATGTTTGTACGCAGAAAACCATGGAACGCCAACGTATATCCTACCGAAGTTGCCTACAGGGTGGATTACCGGGAGAAAGATGGTAAATGGTATTATGGCTACAGCAATGTCTTGCTCGAATTCAAGATCAACTGGGATAAAAGGCTTTTTAATTCTGTTTACAGCCTGAGTTGTGAAATGGCGGTGACTGACTGGGAAAAATACGTGGAGGCAGAACGGCCCAAAATAAAAGACCGGCTACGGTCGACAATCATTCTCAGCGATGCTGCGATTGGCTTTGCAGATCCTGACTGTTGGGGTGCCTATAATATTATCGAACCGGAAAAATCTATAGAATCGGCCATAAAGAAAATTCAAAAACAACTGGAACGCTCACAACCACAAGCGGCCCCATAAAATTCTTCCCGCTTCCGGTAGTGAAAAAACGACCCCCCAATGGTCGTTTTTTTTCATTATCCCCATGACCATCAGGCTTTGGCTAATATTAACAATTGTTAATAAATAACGTTTATATTCTGTTGATTTTAAATTCCTTATAAAATTTGGCCGGGCAAGAAAAAACGCTTATATTTATTTTATGGTTTGAAAGAGCGATCTGTCGAGGATCGGTATGGAAAACCATTATAAAGTTGACGTTCTTTATATTGTTGTACAGTCCGGTAGGAATGGCAAGCGAGCAATCGCGAAACCAGCTCCATAAGGATGAGTTTACTTTTAGAGGGCGGTTGTCTTCTGAAAGTAGGTGGGTTCTTATACGTTACATATTAAATTTCGATTTGATATATAAGATAAAAGAACTAAAACAACAGGAAGAAGCATATTGAAGTTTCCAGGTTGAAAAACATGGAAATGCGAAGATGTTTCAAACGTTGAAACAGTATAGCGAATGCAATCAATGGTTGCGGTTCTGTACTCCGGTACAGGACAAAAAGTTTGCAAGCTGTTTCTAAAAAGCCATATCAATGTACTTGTGACAATGATATGGCTTTTGTTTTTTCAAAATCCCCACGATTTAAGTCCGAAAGGTTAGTTTATAAGCCATTCCCGGCCCGCATATCCCTCCTCCACGTTACGCTTTTTCCCCGGCACTAACAGCCCGTGTAAGCATGGAATTTTCAATGATTGCCGCTGTTTTCAACCCATATAAAATTGTATATTTGCACCTCTTAAACGAAACCGGACTTAAAATGCCAAAAATTTACTATACCAAAACCGACGAAGCGCCTGCCCTGGCGACCCAATCCTTTCTTCCTATCCTGCAGGCATTTGGCCAGCCGGCAGGCGTGCAGATCGAGACCAAAGACATCTCCCTTGCAGGCAGGATCATCGCTGCCTTTCCCGAATACCTGAAGGAAGACCAGCAGATTACCGATGACCTGGCAATACTCGGACAACTCGCAACCACCCCTGAGGCCAACATTATTAAATTACCCAATATAAGTGCCTCTTTTCCCCAGCTTAAGGAAGCCATTGGTGAATTACGCCAAAAAGGCTATGCCATTCCCGAATACAAAGAGGATCCGGCCACCGATGAGGAGAAAGAAATCAAATCCCGGTACGACAAAATAAAAGGCAGTGCGGTAAATCCGGTGCTGCGTGAAGG